>NZ_CP071839.1:1732500-2032500 GCF_017526105.1 Streptomyces cyanogenus | reverse complement strand
CATTCTCATCCTCGTCGTCATCATCCTGCTGTTCGGCGCGAAGAAGCTTCCGGACATGGCCCGCTCGCTCGGCAAGTCCGCGCGCATCCTCAAGAGCGAGGCCAAGGCGATGAAGGAAGAGGGCAACTCCTCCGCACAGGCGCCCACCTCGGGCGAGCAGCCTCCGGCCCAGCGCACGATCCAGGCGGCCCCCGGCGACGTGACCAGCTCGCGGCCGGTCAACGAGCCGACGGACACCACCCAGCGCTGACGCAGGGCCGGACCCCCGGCCTGCCGCACGAGATGAGGACGTGGGTTGCTCAAGTCTGCCCGCAACAAGGAGAAGGATCCGGAGGGGCGGATGCCCCTTGCGGATCACCTTCGTGAGCTCCGCAACCGGCTCGCGAAGGCGATGCTGGCCGTCGTCCTGGTGACGGTGGTCGCCGCCTTCTTCTACAACGACATCATCAACTTCCTGACCGAACCGATCCTCGACTCGGTCGGTTGCGGGAAGAGCTTCGCGGAACTGGCCCACTCGACCGCCAAGACGCAGCCGTGTGCCCAGATCACGATCAACGGCCTGCTCGCCCCCTTCACGCTGGCGCTGCAGGTCTCGCTGATGGCCGGTGTCGTGTTCGCGTCGCCGATCTGGCTCTACCAGCTCTGGGCCTTCGTGGCACCGGGACTGCACAAGCACGAGAAGAAGTACGCGTACGCCTTCGTCTTCACCGGCGCCCCCCTGTTCTTCGCCGGTGCCTTCTTCGCGTACAAGGTGCTGCCGACCACCGCGAAGGTGCTGCTCGGCTTCACCCCGGACGGCCGGATCGCCAACCTGCTGCCGCTCGACGACCTGCTCCAGCTGGTCACGCGCATGGTGGTCGTCTTCGGTCTGTCCTTCGAGCTGCCGCTGTTGCTGATCATGCTCAACCTCACCGGGGTGCTGACCGGCAAGCGGATGATCGGCTGGTGGCGGGCCATGATCCTGGGCATCACGGTCTTCGCCGCCGTGGCCACCCCGAGCACCGACCCGCTGTCCATGCTGGCGCTCGCCGGACCGATCTGGGTGCTGTACTTCGGCGCGTGCTGCTTCTCGCTGCTCAACGACCGCCGCAGGCGCCGCCGCGACGCCGCGGGCCCCGCCGACGACGAGGCCTCCGAGCTGGACCTCACGCCCGAGGACATCGGCGAGACCGAGCCCGTCCCGGCCACCCACGCGCTGCCCGAGCAGGCGAGTGCGGACCGGATCAACGGCTACGACGACGTAACCTGAGCCACCACCAGGCCGCCACGCGATGCCCCCGCCTTCCGAGGACGGGGGCATCCGTCGTTCCGCCGCCCGTTCCTGTCCCTCTCGCCTCGTCCGCTCCCGGTGGGCCGTCGGCGGATCCACGATCCGGATAATGATCGTCCTGTTGTCAGTGGCGCCCGGTACGCTCGAAAGTACGATGACAGAGGATCTCTCACCGGCCGAGCGGTACGCGGCAGCCCGCAGGCGGGCAGCCGAGCAGGCCACCGCCCTCGCCTCCTTCCGCGAGATGTACGACTTCGGCCTCGACCCCTTCCAGATCGAGGCCTGCCAGGCGCTCGAGGCGGGGAAGGGCGTACTGGTGGCCGCCCCCACCGGCTCGGGCAAGACGATCGTGGGCGAGTTCGCCGTCCACCTCGCCCTGCAGCAGGGCAAGAAGTGCTTCTACACGACACCCATCAAGGCGCTGTCGAACCAGAAGTACGCCGACCTGTGCCGGCGCTACGGCGCGGCGAAGGTCGGCCTGCTCACCGGCGACAACAGCGTGAACTCCGACGCCCCGGTGGTCGTGATGACCACCGAGGTGCTGCGGAACATGCTCTACGCCGGCTCGCAGACCCTCCTCGGCCTCGGCTACGTGGTCATGGACGAGGTGCACTACCTCTCCGACCGCTTCCGCGGCGCCGTCTGGGAGGAGGTGATCATCCACCTGCCCGAGTCGGTGACCCTGGTCTCGCTGTCCGCCACCGTGTCCAACGCGGAGGAGTTCGGTGACTGGCTGGACACCGTCCGTGGCGACACCGAGGTGATCGTCTCCGAGCACCGGCCCGTGCCGCTGTTCCAGCACGTGCTCGCCGGGCGCCGGATGTACGACCTGTTCGAGGAGGGCGAGGGCCACAAGAAGGCCGTCAACCCCGACCTGGTCCGGCTGGCCCGCATGGAGGCCACCCGGCCGTCGTACCAGGACCGCAGGCGCGGCCGTGCGATGCGCGAGGCCGACCGGGAGCGCGAGCGCAGACAGCGCTCGCGCGTGTGGACACCGGGCCGGCCGGAGGTCATCGAGCGGCTCGACTCCGAGGGCCTGCTCCCGGCCATCACCTTCATCTTCAGCCGTGCCGCCTGCGAGGCCGCCGTCCAGCAGTGCCTGTACGCGGGCCTGCGGCTCAACGACGAGGAGGCGCGCGAGCAGGTCCGCGCCCTGGTCGAGGAGCGCACCGCCTCCATCCCGACCGAGGACCTGCACGTCCTCGGCTACTACGAGTGGCTGGAGGGCCTCGAGCGCGGCATCGCCGCCCACCACGCGGGCATGCTGCCGACCTTCAAGGAGGTCGTCGAGGAACTGTTCGTACGCGGCCTGGTCAAGGCCGTGTTCGCCACCGAGACCCTCGCGCTCGGCATCAACATGCCCGCACGCTCGGTGGTACTGGAGAAGCTCGTCAAGTGGAACGGCGAGCAGCACGCCGACATCACGCCCGGCGAGTACACCCAGCTGACCGGCCGGGCCGGCCGCCGCGGCATCGACGTCGAGGGCCACGCCGTGGTGCTCTGGCAGCGCGGGATGAGCCCCGAGCACCTCGCCGGTCTCGCGGGCACCCGTACGTATCCGCTGCGCTCCAGCTTCAAGCCGTCGTACAACATGGCGGTCAACCTGGTCGAGCAGTTCGGGCGGCACCGCTCGCGCGAGCTGCTGGAGACCTCCTTCGCGCAGTTCCAGGCCGACAAGTCGGTCGTCGGGATCTCCCGCCAGGTCCAGCGCAACGAGGAGGGTCTGGCCGGCTACAAGGCCTCCATGACCTGCCACCTCGGCGACTTCGAGGAGTACGCGCGGCTGCGCCGGGAGCTGAAGGACCGGGAGACCGAGCTGGCCCGGCAGGGCGCCGACCAGCGCCGGGCCGAGGCCGCCGTCGCCCTGGAGAAGCTGAAGCCCGGCGACGTCATCCATGTGCCCACGGGCAAGTACGCGGGCCTCGCCCTGGTACTGGACCCGGGCCTGCCCGCGGGCCGTTCCAACGGGCACCGGGGCTTCGACCACCACGACGGGCCGCGCCCGCTGGTGCTGACCGCCGAACGGCAGGTCAAGCGACTGGCGTCGATGGACTTCCCGGTGCCGGTGGAGCCGCTGGACCGGATGCGGATCCCGAAGACCTTCAACCCGCGCTCGCCGCAGTCCCGCCGGGACCTCGCCTCCGCGCTGCGCTCCAAGGCCGGGCACATCCCGCCGGAGCGGGCGCGCAAGAAGCGCTCCCAGGCCGCCGACGACCGCGAGATCGCGCGGCTGCGGACGGCGATCCGCGCGCACCCGTGCCATGGGTGCAACGACCGCGAGGACCACGCCCGCTGGGCCGAGCGCTACCACCGGCTGCTGCGCGACACCTCGCAGCTGGAGCGGCGCATCGAGGGCCGTACCAACACCATCGCGCGGACCTTCGACCGGATCGTGGCCCTGCTGACCGAGCTGGACTACCTGCGCGGCGACGAGGTCACCGAACACGGCAAGCGGCTCGCGCGGCTGTACGGCGAGCTGGACCTGCTGGCCAGCGAGTGCCTGCGGGAGCGGGTCTGGGAAGGGCTCGGCCCGGCCGAACTGGCCGCGTGCGTCTCCGCGTTGGTGTACGAGGCGCGGGTCGGCGACGACGCCATGGCGCCGAAGCTGCCCTCCGGGAAGGCCAAGGCCGCCCTCGACGAGATGGTCCGGATCTGGGGCCGGCTCGACGCCTTGGAGGAGGAGTTCCGGATCAGCCAGACCGAGGGCGTCGGGCAGCGGGAGCCGGATCTCGGCTTCGCCTGGGCCGCGTACATGTGGGCGTCCGGCAAGGGGCTCGACGAGGTGCTGCGGGAGGCCGAGATGCCGGCCGGAGACTTCGTGCGGTGGTGCAAGCAGGTCATCGACGTGCTCGGGCAGATCTCCGCTGCGGCCCATGCGGAGGGCTCGACCGTGGGGAAGGCTGCGCGCAAGGCCGTCGACCAGTTGCTGCGGGGTGTGGTCGCCTACTCGTCCGTCGGCTGACCTGTCCGTCGCCCCTGGAAACGGCGACCGGGACCGCTGAGGTGCGGTCCCGGTCGCCGTTTCATTCTTCACGGTGAGTGGGATTCGTACACCTGTTGGTCGTTACGCCTGGTGTTCGAACAAAAGCCCTGTGTGTAAAACGAGTTGAGGCTACTCCTCTTGCAGGGGTGATTTCAGGTGCTTGCCGAATATGACACGGCGATGATCCGGTCGGACTAAGCTCGCCCGCGGCGCACCGAGTTGAGGCAATTCGTGCGTCTGTTCCCAAACGTGCCGTACGTCCCGATGCTTCATGTACCTTCCCCCCGCAAGCGTCCCCGACACCCAGCCGATTCGTCTCAGAAGGCATCCATGGTGAGTGTTCAGAAGCCTCCCGGCCGCCGCGAACGCCCCTATGCGCGGGTACTCCTGCCACCGGCCATAGTGATGGCCGCGGCGGCCGGCACCGCCGTCGCCCTGGTACAGCCCTCGGCCCGGCTCGCCGTCGGTGTGTGCGGAGCGCTGGCCGTGCTGCTGGTCCTCGGCACGGCCGGGGAGGCCGCCCGCCGCGGCCGTCGGCTCCGCGAAGTACAGGCCGAACACGCCCGTCACACGGCGCAGCTGGAGCAGCGGATCGCCGCCCACAACGAGCTGATGGAGCGCTTCGCCACCGAGGTCCTGCCCAACGGCTTCTACCGGCTGCGCCGCGGCCAGGTACTGCGCAACGTCGTACGCGACGTCTTCGACGCGGACCCCTACCTGCGTTCCCTGCCGGACGGCTACCGCGAGCTGATCCGCATGGCGCTGCGCGGCGCCGACCAGGAGATCTCGATGCGCGACGCCACGGAGCGCTCCTTCGTGAGCGTGGCCCGCCGCGTCCAGGCCATCGTCCACCAACAGGCCAACGAACTCCGCGAGATGGAGGAGGACCACGGCCGCAACCCCGAGGTCTTCGACGACCTGCTGCGCATCGACCACGGCACCTCGCTGATCGGCCGGCTCGCCGACACCATCTCCGTCCTCGGCGGCGGCCGGCCAGGCCGCCAGTGGCCCAAGCCGGTCTCCCTCTACAGCGTGCTGCGCGGCGCGATGTCCCGCATCCTGGAGTACCGCCGCATCAACCTCGCCTCCATCGTCAACATCAACATCAAGGGCACGTCGGTCGAGCCGGTCATCCACGCCGCCGCCGAACTCCTCGACAACGCCACCCGTTACTCGCCACCCTCCACCAAGGTGCACGTCACCGCCGTCGAGGTGCAGGCGGGCGTGGTCATCGAGATCGAGGACTGCGGGGTCAGCCTGAGCGAGGAGGCCCGCGCCCGCATCGAGCAGATGATCGAGGACGCCAAGAACGGCGAGGACGCGCACAACCTCGGTGAGAACCCGCGCCTCGGCCTCGCCGTCGTCGGCCGCCTCTGCAAGCGGTTCGACATGGAGGTCTCGCTGCGCTCCTCCGCCTACGGCGGGGTGCGCGCCATCCTCGTCGTACCGCGCGTCATGACGACCACCGAGCCCGGCGTCGGCGCCGCGCAGGCCCACGGCATCGGCGCCGCCTCCATCCGCATCCCGACGGCGGACGCCGTCGAGGGCCCCAAGCGCCCGCCCAAGAAGCGCCGCCCCACCAGCCCCAAGATCCCCGCCGGGGTCTCCCTGGAGGACGACGTCCCCGAGGTCACCGAGTGGACCGCGGGCGGCCTGCCGCAGCGCCGCAGCCGGGTGCGGACCCCGCTCAGCCAGCGGTACGCCGAGAAGGCCGCCATCGAACGCGCCGAGCGCGAGGGCCGGCCGACCATCTGGTCGCAGCGGAAGCCGGAGCCCGAGCCCGAGATGGACCCCGAGCGCAAGAAGCTCATGGAGCGGCCCCCGGGCATGTGGATGGAGGACTTCTGGAACGGCCTGCGCGAGGGCATGCCGCCGGACACTCCCACCCACGAACTGACCGACTTCACGCTCCACCCGACCAAGTACCTGCATCTGCTCAACGATTCGGCCGACTACGCGGAAGGCGCCACCGAGGACGTCACCGAGGCCGACGACGAGGGGGACCTCAAGTGATCCAGCAGCGAGGCAACCTGGACTGGATGCTCAAGCAGCTGAACGACGGCGTGCCGGGCATCGAGATGATCGTGGTCCTCTCCGCCGACGGACTGCGCATCGCCCGCTACGGCGGCGACCCCGACGCCGCCGACCGGGTGGCCGCCGCCTGCGCGGGCGTGCAGAGCCTGGCCGGCGCCATCATCCAGGAGATGCCCGAAGCCGGCGACATGAAGACCGTCGTCTTCGAGATCGACGGCGGCTACTTCTACCTCATGAACGCCGGCCCCGGCGCCTACCTCGCGGTGCTCTCCGACGTGACCTGCGAACCGGGGCGGATGAGCGGCATGATGCGCGACCTCGTCGTCCGGATCGGGGCCCACCTCACCAGTCCGCCCCGGCGGAACGGGCAGACCGTATGACCCCTCCACGACGCACGCGGCGCCGGCCGCAGCCCCTGACCCCCGAGCCGCAGCCGGCTCCCCGGCCGTCGCAGCCACCGCAGCCTGCGCCGCCGGAGGCGGCGGACGGCCAGGGTCCGCGTGAGAACCCGGAACGGCTGTACTCCGTCGCCGGGTCCGGCGACGGCGGCCGCACCGATCTCGATCTGGTGACGCTGATCGTGGCGCGTGCCGCGCCCCCGGTCTCCGCCACCCCGGAGCAGACGGCAGTGCTCCGTCTCTGCCACGCCCCGCTGTCCGTGGCGGAGCTCTCGGCCTACCTCAGGCTTCCGTTCAGCGCGATGACCGTCCTGCTCACCGAGCTGATCACGGCCGAACTGGTGCACACGCGCGCCCCCATCGTCCGCCAGGCCGTCCCCGACCGATCACTCCTCGAAGCGGTGATGCATGGACTTCAAAGGCTCTGACACCCTCCCCGGCCCGCGCACCGAGGACCAGCTGCCGCACACGGCGCAGGCCGCGGTGAAGATCGTGATCGTGGGCGGCTTCGGCGTCGGCAAGACCACCATGGTCGGTTCGGTCAGCGAGATCAGACCGCTGACCACCGAGGAGACCATGACCCAGGCCGGCATCGGGGTCGACGACGACTACGGCTCGGAGTCCAAGACGGCCACCACCGTGGCCATGGACTTCGGCCGCATCAGCATCACCGAGAAGCTGGTGCTCTACCTCTTCGGCACCCCGGGCCAGGAGCGCTTCTGGTTCCTGTGGAACGGCCTGTTCGAAGGCGCGCTCGGCGCGGTCGTGCTGGTCGACACCCGGCGCCTGGAGGTCAGCTTCGACGTCATGGGGCGGCTGGAGGAGGGCGGCGTGCCCTTCGTCGTCGCCGTCAACTCCTTCCCGGACGCCCCCCGCTACCCCGTCGAGGAACTGCGCACCGCGCTCGACCTGAGCCCGGAGATCCCGATCATCGAGTGCGACGTGCGCCGCCGGGCCTCCAGCAAGGACGTGCTGATGACCCTGATGCGCTTCCTGCACTCGCTCGCCATGTCCGGCGCCCTCACCTGACCGGCAGTCCCCGACCCCTACCCGTTTCGTTCCGGAGCGACCACTGTGACGCCTGAACCACCCTCCCCGACCGGCACGCACGACACCCTCTCGGGACCGCCGCCGGGCTGCCCCGCGCACGGCCTCGTCCCCGGGGGAGCGCGCCGGCTCTACGGCCCCGAGGCGGAGGACCTCGGCGAGCTCTACGAGCGCCTGCGCGAGGAGCACGGCCCCGTGGCACCCGTGCTGCTCCACGACGACGTGCCGATGTGGGTGGTCCTCGGCCACGCCGAGAACCTGCACCTGGTGCGCAACCCCTCGCAGTTCACCCGCGACAGCCGGATCTGGACCCCGCTGCTCGACGGCAGGGTCAAGCCCGACCATCCGCTCATGCCGCACATCGCCTGGCAGCCCATCTGCTCGCACGCCGAGGGCGAGGAGCACGAGCGGCTGCGCGGCGCGGTCACCGCGGCCATCGCCACCATCGACCACCGCGGTGTGCGCCGGCACATCGGCCGCTACACCCAGATCCTGGTCAACAGCTTCTGCGAGCGGGGGCGGGCCGACCTGGTCTCCCAGTTCGCCGAGCACCTGCCGATGGCCGTGATGTGCGAGGTCCTCGGCATGTCCGAGGAGTACAACGACCGGATGGTGCAGGCCGCCCGGGACGCCCTCAAGGGCACCGAGACCGCCATCCAGAGCCACACCTACGTCATGGAGGCGCTCAGCCGGCTCACCGCCCGGCGGCGCGCCGAGCCCGAGGACGACTTCACCAGTCACCTCATCACCCATCCCGCCGGGCTCACCGACGACGAGGTGCGCGAGCACCTGCGGGTCGTCCTCTTCGCGGCCTACGAGGCCACGGCCAACCTCCTCGCCAACGCGCTGCGCATGGTGCTGACCGAGCCGGGGTTCCGCGCCCAGCTCAACGGCGGCCAGATGACGGTGCCGGAGGCGATCGAGCAGTCCCTGTGGGACGAGCCGCCGTTCAGTACCGTCTTCGGTTACTACGCCAAGCAGGACACCGAGCTGGGCGGCCGGCAGATCCGCAAGGGCGACGGCCTGCTCTTCGCACCCGCCCCGGGCAACGTGGACCCGCGGGTACGGCCCGACCTGTCCGCGAGCATGCAGGGCAACCGCGCGCATCTCGCCTTCGGCGGGGGCCCGCACGAGTGCCCCGGCCAGGACATCGGCCGTGCCATCGCGGACGTCGGCGTCGACGCGCTGCTGACCCGGCTGTCCGACATCCAGCTCGACTGCGCCGAGGAGGACCTGCGCTGGCGGGCGTCCATCGCCTCCCGGCACCTGGTGGCCCTGCCGGTGCGCTTCGAACCGAAGCCGCAGCAGGACGTCGACCTGCCGCCGCAGGCCATGCCCGTCCCGCAGCAGCGCTCCCACTGGCAGGTCGGCACCCTGAGCACCGACCCGGCACCGTCCGCCGGCCCCCAGCCGGTCACCGTCCGCGCCACCCTCGCCCCGCCCCCGGCCCCTCCGGCGCCCCCGCAACCCCCCCGCCCCCGCGGTTTCTGGCACCGGCTCCTGGCCTGGTGGCACGGCGAGTGAGCCCCTCTCTCCCGGGGGCCGGTCTCAGCCGGCCCAGGTCTCGTACGACGACCAGGCGTGGAGTGCGCGGTCGCTGGTGAACGCGTGGTCCGTGCCCGTGACCGGATCGGTGAACTCCAGCTTCCGGGCCAGCAGTTGGAGGGGGCGGCGGAAGGTGCCAGGAGGTTCGGGAGCGGCCACCTCGGGATAGAGCGGGTCGCCGAGGATGGGGATGCCCAGGGCATTCAGGTGCACCCTGAGCTGGTGGGTCTGGCCGGTCGTGGGGACGAGCCGGTAGCGGCCGAGCCCGGCGCGGTGGCCGGTCAGTTCGACGTGGGTCTCCGCGTTCGGCTCGCCCGCGACCTCCCGGGCGGCCTGCACTCCCCGCTCCTTGACGATCCTGCTCCGCACGGTCCGGGGCAGGGCGAGCGTGGGATCGTACGGCGCCACAGCCTCGTACTCCTTGCGCACCCGTCGGTCCCGGAAGAGCGTCTGGTACGCGCCGCGCTCCTCGGGTCGTACCGTGAACAGCACCAGCCCGGCGGTGAGCCGGTCCAGGCGGTGGGCCGCGGTCAGCGTCGGGACGCCCAGCTCGCGCCGGAGCCGGGCCAGCGCGGTCTCGGCGACGTGCGTCCCGCGCGGAGTGGTGGCCAGGAAGTGCGGCTTGTCGGCCACCACGATGTGCTCGTCCCGGTACACCACCTCCACCGGGAACGGCACCGGCACCTCGACGGGCAGCTCCCGGTGGAACCAGACGCACATCCCCGGCCGGTACGGCGCGTCCGGCGCCACGGCCCGCCCGTCGGCCCCGACCACCAGCCCCGCGGCGAGCATCGAGTCGATCGTCCCGGGCCCGGCCCCCGTCAGCCGCTCCACCAGATGGTCCCGCACGGTGGCCCACGCCCCGCCCACGGGCAGCCGTACCCGCACGGGGTCGACGCCCTCGCGCTGGGGGAGCGGGGCGGGCGGGGGCGGCGTACGGCGTCTCATCGCGGTCAAGGGTACGGGGCCACGGTCACCGGGACGGGGGGCCGAAACCGGGTGCGGCCACGGCCGCGCAGTCGGCAGGATGTCGGCCATGCCCTATCTCACCAGCCCGGTCGTGGCGCCCGGCGCCCTGGCCCGCGCCCCCCAGCCCACTCTCCCCGCCGGCGGCGGCATGGTCCTGCGCCCGTGGCGGGCCGAGGACGCGCCCGCCGTGCACGCCGCCTTCCAGGACCCGGTCCTGCGGCAGTGGCACATAAGGTCCTGCGACTCCGCCGAGGAGGCCGCCGGCTGGATCACGCAGTGGCACCAGGGGTGGGCGGACGAGCGCGAGGCACAGTGGGCCGTCGTGGACGAGGCCACGGACGCGCTGCTGGGCCGGGTCGCGCTGCGCCAGATCCTGCTCGGCGACGGCGTCGCCGAGGTGGCGTACTGGACGGTGGCGCGGGCGCGGGGCCGGGGCGTCGCCGTGCGCGCCACGGCGGCCCTGGCCCACTGGTCCTTCGAGGAGCTCGGCCTGCACCGCCTGGAACTCAACCACGCCACCGCCAACGAGGCGTCCTGCCGGGTCGCCGGCAAGACCGGGTTCGCCCTGGAGGGCACCAAGCGCAGCGCCCTGAACCACCCGGACGGCTGGCACGACATGCACCTGCACGCGCGCGTGCGCGGCGACTGAGACCCACCGGTCCCTCACCGCGGGGACGGCGACAGCGAGAGCGGCGGCACCCGGCTCGGGCGCCGCCGCTGTCGTACGTCCGCTCAGGCCGCCGCTGCCGGCGCGCCCTCCTGCTCGGCCTCGATCCGGGCGTTCCACTCCCGCTTGGAGGCCTGCCAGCCGTCCTCATCGTGGCCCAGGCGCCAGTAGCCGGAGATCGACAGGTCCTCGCGCGGGACCTGCCGCTCGACCCGCAGCAGCCGGCGCAGCTCCTTCACGAAGCCCGCCTCGCCGTGCACGAACGCGTGCATCCGGCCCTCGGGGAACTCCAGCCCGCGCACGGCCTCCACCAGGGCCTCGCCGACCGGCCGGCCCCCGCGGTGCAGCCAGACCACCGGTACCTCGGTGTCGATCTTCTGCTCCTCCTCGGGGCCGGACACCTCGACGAAGGCGTGCGCACGGGCGCCGGCGGGCAGCGTCTCCAGGGCACGGGCGATCGCGGGCAGCGCGCTCTCGTCACCGGCGAGCAGATGCCAGTCGGCCTCCGGGTCGGGCGCGTAGGCGCCGCCGGGGCCCAGGAAGCGCACGGTGTCGCCGGGCCGCGCCCGGAGGGCCCACGGGCCGGCCAGGCCCTCGTCGCCGTGGACCACGAAGTCCAGGGTCAGCTCGCGCCGGGCCGGGTCCCAGGCGCGCACGGTGTACGTCCGGGTCACCGGCCAGTGCTCGCGTGGGAACTCGGCGCGGATCCGGTCCACGTCGAACGGCTCCGGGTAGGTGACGCCGTCGGCGCCGAAGAGCAGCTTCACGTAGTGGTCGGTGCAGGTGTCCGCGGCGAATCCGGCCAGGCCCTCGCCGCCGAGCACCACACGCTGCATGTGCGGGGTCAGCCGCTCGGTGCGCAGCACTTCGGCGGTATGGGCCTTGCGCGGCTTTCGTCCCGGACGCTCTGCCATCACAGCCTCCTGCGAGATTGGTTAGGTTTACCTAAGTTAGCATCCCGCTCCGATTCCACACCTGTTCCCCCGGTGGCCGCCGGGATCCCTTTACCGGAATATTCCGACAAGGATCAGCGTGCGAGCGTCGTCAACAGCCGCTGCAGGGAACCGCCCAGGCCCCACCGGTGGGCCAGCGCCTCCAGCGCCGCCGGATCGCGCGGGGCCCGAGGCAGGGCCGTGTCGACGTCCGGCAGCGGCACGTCGTCGGCCACCCGCACCACCTTCGGCGCGACCGCGACGTACGGCCGGGCCTCGGTGAGCCGCTTGCGCTGCGACGGCGTGAGCTTCGCCCGCGGGTCGTCGACCGCCGCCATGATCCCGGCCAGGTCGCCGAACTCGGCGAGCAGCTTGGCGGCCGTCTTCTCGCCGATCCCGGCCACGCCCGGCAGGCCGTCGCTCGGGTCGCCGCGCAGCAGCGCCAGATCCGCGTACCCGCGCCCGTCGACGCCATACTTCTCGCGCAGCACCGCCTCGTCGGTCAGCTGCAGCGTGCCGACCCCCTTCAGCGGATACAGCACCCGGATCCCCCGCTCGTCGTCCACCAGCTGGTACAGGTCGCGGTCACCGGTGACGATGTCGACCGGGCCCGCGGACCGCGTGGTGAACGTGCCGATCACGTCGTCCGCCTCGTACCCCGCGACGCCGACGCGCGCGATCCCGATCGCGTCCAGCACCTCCTCGATCACCGGCACCTGCGGGGCGAGGGTGTCCGGCACCTCCTCCGCGTCCGGTGCGCCCTCGTGCTCCTCGGCGACCCGGTGCGCCTTGTAGGTGGGGATGAGGTCCACCCGCCACTGCGGGCGCCAGTCGGCGTCCATGCAGGCCACCAGGTGCTCCGGCCGGTGGTCCTTGACCAGCCGGTCGATGAAGTCCAGCAGCCCGCGGACCGCGTTGACGGGCGTGCCGTCCGGCGCCTTCACGGAGTCCGGGACGCCGAAGTACGCGCGGAAGTACAGCGAGGCGGTGTCGAGAAGCATGAGTCGTCCGGTCACGCACGCATCATGCCGTACGCCACCGACAGCCAGGCGGGCGTTTCGGCTACGGCAAGGATCAGGCCAATCACCCTGCGTCAGGAACACGGGCCCGAGCCGGGGCGCCCCGCCCAGCTGGTCGGCATGTTCATCCTCCGGGGTGACCGGGCCCCGGACCGGTCACCGGCCCCCGATCACTGGCGCGAACCGGCAGGGTGGGGGATCACGGGAATGTCAGGGATGTGGCAGGCACGTGAAACGGTTTGCCGAACATGCGTAGGGTGCAGAGAAGTCATCGGAAGAGGTGTGCCCCGCAGCGGGCACTCGGACAGCGGCACGACGAGCGAGGGAGGGAGCCGGAGCGATGGGCGACCACAAAGAGCAGCAGCCCGTTCGGGTGGGCGCGGCCGTCCGGCGGCGCCGCCGTGCGCTGGAACTGACCCTCGCCGTCGTGGCCGAGCGCAGCGGCCTGTCGGTGCCCTTCCTCAGCCAGGTGGAGAACGACCGCGCCCGCCCCAGCCGCACCTCCCTCGAAAAGCTGGCCGACGCGCTGCGCACCACGGCCGTCGAACTCCTCGCCGCCGCCGACCCGGCCGCCAGCGTGGACGTCGTCCGCGCCGAGCACCTCCCCGAGGGCGACTTCGACCCGCGCACCCGCACCCTGGTGCGCGGCCACCACCAGCTGCACGCCTCGGAGTTCACCGGCGACCACGACGCCGGCCGCGAGTTCCAGCACCGCAACGACGAGCTGATGTACGTCGCCGACGGCGCGGTGGAGATCGAGGCCGAGGGGCGCGCGTACCGGCTCGGCCGCGGCGACACCCTGTATCTGACGGGCGGGGTACGGCACCGGTGGCGGGCCACCGTGCCGGACACCCGGATCATCGTGGTCGCGGTGGCGGAGCACATCGAGGCCGTTCAGGACAGGTCCCGCTGAGGGTCCGGCGGGAGAGGGGCGGAGGCGTGCGGGGGCACGGAGCGTCCGTGGCGCCGCCGTGGCCGGTCGCGTGGTTCCCCGGGCCCCTTCCGGGCGCTGACCGCGCCGGGGGTGCGTAGTGCGCGTCGTCTCCCTGGTTCCGTCCCTCACCGAGGCGGTCGCCGTCACCCTGCCCGGCGTCCTCGTCGGCGCCACCGACTGGTGCACCCACCCGGCGGACCTCGCGGTGACCCGGATCGGCGGTACCAAGAACCCCCGGATCGACCGCGTCCTCGCCCTCGCCCCCGACCTGGTGATCGCCAACGAGGAGGAGAACCGCGCCCCCGACCTCGACGCCCTGCGCACGGCGGGCGTCGAGGTGCTGGTCACCGAGGTGCGCGCGGTGCCGCAGGCCTTCACCGAGCTGGAGCGGGTGCTCACGGCGTGCGGTGCGCCGGGCCGGCCCCGCTGGCTGGACGCGGCCGAGGCCGCCTGGGCGGCGCAGCCCGGGCCGGCGGAGCGCAGGACGGCGGTCGTACCGGTCTGGCGCCGGCCGTGGATGGTCCTCGGCCGGGACACCTTCGCGGGCGACGTCCTGGCCCGCCTGGGCGTGGACCACGCGTACGCCGCGCACCCCGAGCGCTACCCCCGCGTCCCCCTGGAGGAGCTGCGGGCGGTGCGCCCCGATGTGGTGGTGCTGCCCGACGAGCCGTACCGGTTCACCGCCGACGACGGCCCGGAGGCCTTCCCCGGTGTGCCCTGCGCCCTGGTCAGCGGACGGCACCTGACGTGGTACGGCCCGTCCCTGACGGAAGCGCCACGGGTGCTGTCCGCGGCGCTGCGAGCAACTCACCGCTGAGCAGGCCGCGCACGGTGCCCCGGGCCGCCGCGAGCCAGGCGGCCACGAGGACGGCGTACAGGCCGGCGGCCAGGGCCTCGTACGCCGCCAGACCGGTGTGCCGGGCGAGGGCCGCGGCGCCGGTGACACAGGTTCCCACCGGGAAGGTGAACGCCCACCAGGTCAGCGTGAAGCCCATGCCCCGGCGCCGGGCCCGCACCACGTGCGCGGTGGCCAGCCCCAGCCAGAGCAGCGCGAACCCCATCACCGGCACTCCGTACAGCACGGCGAACACGCCGAGACCCCGGTCGTACGGGGCCGGTACGACCCCGGGGGCGGCGTCCGCGATCAGCCCGACGGCGGTGGTGGACTGGCCGAGCGGGCCGAGGACCAGGAACAGGGTCGGGGTGAGCGCGAGCGGCAGCGGCCCGGCGGTGAGCAGCCGGGCGAAGACCAGCGGCAGCATCAGCAGCACGGCCAGCAGGCTCAGCCCGAACAGCGCGAAGCAGGCCAGCAGCAGGGTCTCCCGGGGCTGTCCCGGCGGCAGGTGCGGCACCAGCAGGGGGCCCAGCGCGGCTGACACCATGGGCGCGACCAGCGGCAGCAGCCACACCGGGGTGGCCTGGGCGGCCTCGACGCGATGCCGCGCGGCCATCAGGTACGGCACGGCCACGGCGGCCCCCAGCCCGACCGCCGTACCCGCGGTGAACAGCACGGCGTCCAGGGCGACGGCCGCCCGCGTGCCGATCAGCTCCCGGCCGGCCGTCAGGGCGCCGCCGCCGACCGCCAGCAGGGCCATCGCCAGGCAGCCGTAGAAGGGGGCCACGGCGGGGTCGAGGAGGTGGGCGCGGGCCTGGTCGCGATGGCGGCTCCAGTGCACGGCCCGGGCGGACAGCAGGATCACCAGCAGGAGCAGGGACAGCGCCCAGACGGCCGCGAAGACACCGCGCGGTCCGTGCGCGGGTCCGGGCAGTGCGACGCCGGCCGAACCGACGACGGCGGTGCCCATCACGGAGGCGTACCAGTTGGGGCCGAGGTGCCGGAGCCGGGCGGCACGGGGGAGGGGCAGGGGCTGGGCTGCGGTGACCATGTCCCCACGGTCCCGCGGGCGGTCGCGCCTGACCAGGGAGTTCCTCTCTATGAGGGCATAAGCTGGTCTTATGAGCGAGGCGGAGGAACAGCGACGGCCGACGGCATCCCTGGCGCACCGGGTGCCGGACCTCGCCGCGCTGGAGCTGCTGCTCGCGGTGGCGCGGCTGGGCAGTCTCGGCGCGGCCGCCCGCGAGGTCGGGATCACCCAGCCCGCCGCCAGCAGCCGGATCCGCTCCATGGAACGGCAGCTGGGTGTCGCCCTGGTCGACCGCTCGCCGCGCGGCTCCAGGCTCACCGACGCCGGCGCCCTGGTCACGGACTGGGCGCGGCGGGTGGTGGAGGCCGCGGCGGCCTTCGACGCGGGCGCGCGGGCGCTCAGGGACCGGCGGGACTCGCGGCTGAGGGTCGCGGCGAGCATGACCATCGCCGAGTACCTGCTGCCCGGCTGGCTCCTCGCGCTGCACGCCGAGCGGCCCGACACGGCCGTCTCACTGCTCGCCGGCAACTCCGCGAAGGTCGCGGAGCTGCTGCTGGCCGGTGAGGCGGACCTCGGCTTCGTGGAGGGGCTGTCCGTGCCGACGGGCCTGGACTCCGCGGTCATCGCCCACGACCGGCTGATCGTCGTCACCGCGCCGGGCCACCCGTGGGCCCGCCGCCGGCGGCCCGTGACGGCGGCGGAGCTGGCCGCGACCCCGCTCATCCTGCGCGAACGGGGCTCCGGCACCCGGCAGGTCCTCGACGCGGCCCTCGGCGGCCTGGCCCGCCCGCTGATCGAGCTGTCCTCCACGACGGCGGTGAAGGCGTCCGCGGTCAGCGGCGCCGGCCCCTCGGTGCTGAGCGAACTGGCGGTCGGCGAGGAACTGTCGATGCGCCGCCTGGTCAGCATCCCGGTCGACGGCGTGGCGCTCCGCAGGGACCTGCGCGCGGTATGGCCCACGGGCCACCGCCCGACCGGCCCGGCCCGGGAACTGCTGTCGCTGACACGGGGATGAGAGCGTCACCGCGCGGCGGAGCCGCACACGCGGCTGCGCCGCGGGGGCGCGCTCTGCGCCCAGCCGCACCGGGAAGCGCCCCGCACCCCCACGACGCCCCTCCACCCCGCTCCGCCCCGGCTAAATCCCTTGGCCAGGTCGTGCGGTCGACCGGCACCATCGTCTTCATGACCGCCATCGCCCCGCCCGCCACGGGCGTTCGTGCTCCCTGGGACGTTCTCCCCGCCGTCGTCCGTGACGCCGTCGGGGAGGTGCTCGGGGCGCCGGTCGTGCGGGCCGTGACGCAGAGCGGCGGCTTCTCTCCCGGTGTGGCCGCCCGGGTGCGCACGGCGTCCGGGCGCACCGGCTTCGTCAAGGCGGTCTGTGCCGAGGCCAACCCGCACAGCCCCGCCCTGCACCGCAAGGAGGCGCGGAACGCCGCCGCGCTGCCGGTCACCGTGCCGGCGCCCCGGCTGCTCGGGTCGTACGACGACGGCACCTGGGTGGCGCTGGTCTTCGAGGAGGTGGCGGGACGTCAGCCGCACGTGCCCTGGCGGCCGGCGGAACTGCGGCGGGTGCTCGACGCGGTCACCGGGCTCGCCCGCACCGGTACGCCGTCCCCGGTCGACGCGCCGCCCGTCGCCGAGGAGCTGGCCGCCGACTTCGCCGGCTGGCGCGCGCTCCGCGACGGCGAGGCCGGCGACGTACAAGACCTGCTCGGCGACTGGGCCGCCGGTCACCTGGCCGAACTCGCCGCGCTGGAGGCCGGCTGGGCCGGGGGCGCGTCCGGCGACACCCTCGCCCACGCCGACCTGCGCGCGGACAACGTCCTGCTCACGGCCGACGGTGTCGTCTTCGTGGACTGGCCGCACGCCCTGCGCGCCGCGCCCTGGTTCGACCTGCTGGTCATGCTGCCGTGCGTGCGGGCGCAGGGCGGACCGGACCCGGAAGAGGTGTTCACCGCGCACCCCCTCGGCCGGTCGGCCGACCCGGACGCCGTGACCGCGGCGCTGGCCGCTCTCACGGGCTACTTCCTGCGCGGCTCGCTGTGCCCGGCGCCACCGGGCCTGCCCACCCTGCGCCCCTTCCAGCGCGCGCAGGGCGAGGCGGCCCTGGCCTGGCTCAGGAGGCGGCTGTGACCAGGGCCCGCATCACCCGCAGGTCCTCGCCCATCTCCGGATGCCACTGCACGCCCAGCACCCAGCCCCGGTCCGCCGGCAGTTCGACGGCCTCCACGGTGCCGTCCGCGGCGTAGGCCGACGGGACGAGCCCCTCGCCGAGCCGCTCCACCGCCTGGTGGTGGTACGTCGGCACCGCCAGCTCGTCCGGGACGATGCCGGCGTACCGGGTGCCCGGCACCGGCTTGACCGGGTGCTCGCCGAAGACGCCGACCCGCTCCGCGTGCCCGTCCAGGTGCTGGACGAGCGTGCCGCCGAGGGCGACGTTCAGCAGCTGCATGCCCCGGCAGACGCCGAGCAGGGGCACCCCCGCGGCCAGCGCCGCCCGGATCAGCGCCAGCTCCCAGGCGTCCCGCTCCGGCGCGGGCGGTCCCGTGCGCGGTGAGCGCTCGGCGCCGTACCGGGCCGGGTCGACGTCCGGTCCGCCCGCGATGACCAGTGCGTCGAGCCGGGCCACCGCGGCCTCGGCGTGCTCCGGCGCGTCCGGCGGCAGCAGCGCCGCCAGCCCGCCGGCCCGCTGCACCAGCCGCGGATAGCCGGCCGCCAGCAGCACCGCGTCCAGCTCCCACACCCCCCAGCGCACGCCGGACTCCAGGTACGTGCTCACACCGATCAGCGGCCGTACGGTCATGCTGCCCTCCTGGCATGCGAGGGCGCCCAGTGAAGCGCCCACGTGACGAGTGCCCTCGGCACACTGCCCACCTTCAAAGGTGCTCACCCATACCTTTGCAGACGTGGCTCAGGCCAGGAAGCCCCGCAGCAGCGCCGCCGTCCCCGCGCAGTGCTCGCGCATCATCTCCCGGGCCCCGTCCGCGTCCCCGTCCAGCACCGCCTCCACCAGCGCTGTGTGCTGCCGCTGGGAGTGCTCCAGGTTGCGCACCAGCAGCGGGATGCAGTCCAGCAGGTCGTTCACCGTGGCCCGCACGGCCGCGTACTGCGCGGTCAGCGACGGCGAACCGCACAGCTCGGCCAGCGTCAGGTGCAGCAGCGTGTCCGCCCGCCGGTAGTCGGCCAGCGGGGCCTCGTGGGTGCGGTCCAGCGCCTCCCGCAGCCGCTCTTCCTGCTCCCGCGTCAGCCCGTGTGCCGCGCACAGCCCGGCGGCCCCCACCTCCAGCACCTCGCGGAAGCGCAGCACGTCCTCGATGTCGACCTCGGCGATCCGGCGCCGCAGCTCGTCCTCGCCGCCCGCGTCCGTGCGCGGCAGCACGAACGTTCCGCCGTACCGGCCGCGCCGCGCCTCCACCAGGCCCTGGTCCTGGAGCACCTTCAGCACCTCGCGCAGCGTCACCCGGCTGATCCCGAGCCGCTCCGCCAGCTCCCGTTCGGCCGGCAGCCGCTCGCCGCCCGGCACCAGGCCCAGCCGGACGACCTGCAGGATCTGCTCCAGCGCCTCCTCGAAGCCGTTGCCCGCCCGCACCGGCCGCAGCACCGGAACGAGCCGGTCCGCCAGCCCGCCGGCACCCATGTCCTGCGACATCGGCCGTACCCCCTTCCCAAGCAATGGTTCTCCGCAATACCTTATGGCTCCCGGCCCGGCCGAAAAAGCGCGATGGCGCCGAAGGAGGCTCTCCCGTGGCAGACCGCACACCCCCGCTCAGCGTCGAGGAACTGCACGCCCTCGTCGCGGGCGGTGAGATCGACACTGTCGTCCTGGCCTTCCCCGACATGCAAGGGCGGCTCCAGGGCAAGCGGTTCGCCGCCCGCTTCTTCCTCGACGAGGTCCTCCACCACGGCACCGAGGGCTGCAACTACCTGCTCGCCGTCGACACCGAGATGAACACCGTCGACGGCTACGCGATGTCCTCCTGGGAGCGGGGCTACGGCGACTTCGCCATGCACCCCGACCTGTCCACCCTGCGCCGCATCCCCTGGCACCCCGGCACCGCGCTGCTCGTCGCCGACCTCGCCTGGAACGACGGCTCCCCGGTGGTCGCCGCCCCGCGCCAGATCCTGCGCCGCCAGCTGGAGCGGCTCGCCGCACTCGGCTACACCGCCCAGGTCGGCACCGAGCTGGAGTTCATCGTCTTCAAGGACAGCTACGAACAGGCCTGGGACGCGAACTACCGCGATCTCACCCCGGCCAACCAGTACAACATCGACTACTCCATCCTCGGCACCGGCCGCATCGAGCCCCTGCTGCGCCGCCTGCGCAACGACATGGCCGGCGCCGGCCTCACCGTCGAGTCCGCCAAGGGCGAGTGCAACCCCGGCCAGCACGAGATCGCCTTCCGCTACGACGAGGCCCTCGTCACCTGCGACCAGCACGCCCTGTACAAGACCGGCGCCAAGGAGATCGCCGCCCAGGAGGGCGTCTCGATCACCTTCATGGCCAAGTACAACGAGCGCGAGGGCAACTCCTGTCACATCCACCTCTCCCTCGCCGACGCCGACGGCACCAACGCCATGGCCGGCCCCGACGGAATGTCCGAGGTGATGCGGCACTTCCTCGCCGGACAGCTCGCCGCCCTGCGCGACTTCTCGCTCCTCTACGCCCCCAACATCAACTCCTACAAGCGGTTCCAGCCCGGCTCCTTCGCGCCCACCGCCGTCGCCTGGGGCCACGACAACCGCACCTGCGCCCTCCGCGTGGTCGGCCACGGGCGCTCGATGCGCTTCGAGAACCGGCTGCCGGGCGGCGACGTCAACCCCTACCTCGCCGTGGCGGGGCTGGTGGCCGCCGGCCTGTACGGCATCGAGCACAAGCTGGAACTGCCCGAACCCTGCCCCGGCAACGCCTACACCGCCGGCTTCGAGCACGTCCCGACGACCCTGCGCGAGGCCGCCGAGCTGTGGGAGAACAGCCCCGTGGCCAAGGCCGCCTTCGGCGACGAGGTGGTCGCCCACTACCGCAACATGGCGCGGGTCGAGCTGGAGGCCTTCGACGCCGCGGTCACCGACTGGGAGCTGCGCCGCTCCTTCGAACGCCTGTGAGCCCGCGCACTCCTGTGATTCGACGCCTGGGAAAGGTCATCACGTGTCCGACCCGCACGAGCTGAAGGTCCTCAACCCCGCCACCGAGGAGCTCATCGCCACCGTCCCCGCCGCCACCGCCGAGGACGTGGACGCCGCCGTCGTACGCGCCGGCCGCGCCCAGACCCGCTGGGCCGCCCTCGCCCCGGCCGACCGGGCCCGGCTGCTGCGCCGGTTCGCCGATGTGGTCGACGCCCACACCGAGGAACTCGCCCAGTTGGAGGTCCGCGAGGCCGGGCACACCGTCGGCAACGCCCGCTGGGAGGTGGGCAACGCGCGTGACCTGCTCCTCTACGCGGCCGGCGGCGCCGAACGCCTGCTCGGCAGGCAGATCCCGGCACCCGGCGGCTGGGACGTCACCTTCCAGGAACCCCTCGGCGTGATCGGCGTGATCGCCCCCTGGAACTTCCCCCTGCCGATCGCCGCCTGGGGCTCCTTCCCGGCACTCGCGGCCGGCAACGCGGTGGTCCTCAAACCCGCCGAGGCCACCCCGCTCACCGCGCTCCGGCTGGCCGAACTGGCCCTGGAGGCGGGCCTGCCCGAACACGTCCTCCAGGTCCTGCCCGGCTACGGCGGCACCGCCGGACGCGCCCTGGTGGACCACCCGGACGTCGCCAAGATCGTTTTCACCGGCTCGACGCACACCGGCCGCGAGGTCATGGAGCGCTGCGCCCGCCTGGTCAAACCGGTCACCCTGGAACTCGGCGGCAAGAGCCCCAGCGTCGTCTTCGCCGACGCCGACCTCAAGGCCGCCCTCGACCCCTTCTCCTTCCTGGACAACTCCGGCCAGGACTGCTGCGCCCGCACCCGCATCCTGGTCCAGGAGGCCGTGCTGGACGAGGCCCGCGCCTTCCTCGCCGACGCGCTGGCCGCCGTCGTCGTCGGCGACCCGGCCGACGAGAAGACCCAGATGGGCCCGCTGATCTCCGGCCGGCAGCTGGAGCGCGTCCGCTCGTACGTCCCCGAGGACGCCCCCGCCCTGCGCGGCAGCGCGCCCGACGGCCCCGGTTTCTGGTTCCCGCCGACCGTGCTCACCGGGGAGCGGCACGACAGCCCCGCGGCCCGCGAGGAGATCTTCGGCCCGGTCGCCGTCCTGCTGCCCTTCACCGACGAGGAGGACGCGGTCCGCCTCGCCAACGACACCCCCTACGGCCTCTCCGGCTCCATCTGGACCCGGGACGTGGGCCGCGCCCTGCGGGTGTCCCAGGCCGTCCGCGCGGGCAACCTGTCCGTCAACTCCCACTCCAGCGTCCGCTACTGGACCCCCTTCGGCGGCTTCAAGCAGTCCGGCCTCGGCCGGGAACTCGGCCCCGACGCACTGACCGCCTTCACCGAAACCAAGAACGTCTTCATCAGCACGGAGGGCCCCGCACAGTGACCGCAGAATCTGTTTGCCGCCGTCTGGCCGGCCGTACCGCCGTCGTCACCGGAGCCGGCAGCGGCATCGGACTCGCCACCGTCCGCCGGCTCGCCTCCGAGGGCGCCCACGTCGTCTGCGCGGACGTCGACGAGGCCCGCGGCAAGGCCGCGGCCGACGAGGTCGGCGGGCTCTTCGTGAAGACCGACGTCACCGACCCCGAGCAGGTCGAAGCGCTGTTCAAGGCGGCGTACGACACCTACGGCAGCGTCGACATCGCCTTCAACAACGCCGGCATCTCCCCGCCCGACGACGACTCCATCCTGGAGACCGGCCTGGAGGCCTGGAAGCGCGTCCAGGAGGTCAACCTCACCTCCGTCTACCTGTGCTGCAAGGCCGCCATCCCCTACATGCGCCGCCAGGGCAAGGGCTCCATCATCAACACCGCGTCCTTCGTGGCACGCATGGGCGCGGCCACGTCCCAGATCTCGTACACCGCCTCCAAGGGCGGAGTCCTCGCCATGTCCCGGGAACTGGGCGTGCAGTTCGCGCGGGACGGCATCCGGGTCAACGCCCTGTGCCCCGGCCCGGTCAACACGCCCCTGCTGCAGGAGCTGTTCGCGAAGGACCCCGAGCGGGCCGCCCGCCGCCTCGTCCACATCCCGGTCGGCCGGTTCGCCGAGGCCGAGGAGATCGCCGCCGCCGTCGCCTTCCTGGCCAGCGACGACTCCTCCTTCGTCAACGCCACCGACTTCCTGGTGGACGGCGGCATCGCGGGCGCGTACGTCACGCCTCTGTAGGCCTGCGGGAGCCTCGTCAGAGGAACGTGTGCCCCTCGCCGCGGTAGGTGGGCACGGTCGCCGTGACCGTGTCCCCCTCGACGAGGTGCAGCGTCTCGAACCGCTCGCACAGCTCGCCGGCCTTCGCGTGCCGGAACCACACCTTGTCGCCGATGAGCAGGTCGTCGGCGGGCGAGCCGAGCAGCGGGGTCTGCACCTCGCCGGGGCCCTCCTGCGGGTCGTACCGCAGCCCCTCCGGCAGGTACGGCACCGGCAGCCGGTCCGGGCCGGCGGCACCGGAGGCCGGGTATCCGCCACCGAGCACGGTGACGATCCCGACGCCCGGCCGCCGTACGACGGGCTGGGCGAAGAGGGCGGCCGGACGGCCGGAGAAGGACGTGTAGTTGTCGAAGAGGCGAGGCACGTACAGTCCGGAACCGGCCGCGATCTCGGTCACCGCGTCCTCGGCGGCGGTGTGCTGCACGCTGCCGGTGCCGCCGCCGTTGACGAACTCCAGGTCCGGGGCGACGGCCCGCACCGCCCGCACCACGGCGGCCCGCCGCTCGGCCAGTTCCCGCCGGGCGGCGGCCTGCATCAGCCGGACCGCCCGCGAGCGCAGCGGCCGGCCGGCGATCGCGTCCCCGACCCCGGCGACGTGTCCTTCGTACGCCATGATCCCCACCAGCCGGAAACCGGGCCGCCGGGCCACGGCCCTCGCCAGCTCGGCGAGTTGGGCGGGGGAGTGGAGCGGGGAGCGGCGGGCGCCGACCCGTATCCGGCCGCCGAGGAGCTTCAGCGAGGTGTCCAACTCCAGGCAGACGCGGATGGGTTGGCGCCCGCCGTCGCGGGAGGCGTCGATGAGGTCGAGGTGCGCCGGGTCGTCGATCATCACGGTGACGGCACCGGCCGGTTTCGGATCGGCGGCCAGCTCCGCGAACCCCGCCCGGTCGGCGGACGGGTAGGCCAGCAGGATGTCCTCGAACCCCGACCGCGCGAGCCACAGCGACTCGGCGAGGGTGAACGACATGATCCCCTGGAAGCCGTCCCTGGCCAGGACCCGTTCCAGCAGGGCCCGGCAGCGGACCGACTTGCTGGCGACCCGCACGGGCTTGCCCGCGGCGCGGCGGACCAGGTCGTCCGCGTTGGCGTCGAAGGCGTTCAGGTCCACGATCGCGAGGGGGGCGTCGAGATGGGCGGTGGCCCTGTCGTAACGGGCCCGGTCAGCGGCGCGCGCAGTCATGACGGAAGCCTGCCAGACAGGATTACCGCAGGGTAGAGGGACGTTCCGGGCAGATGCCCCGGCTCCGTGGACCGGTTCCGTGCAGGTCTCCGACAACCCGTAGAGTGACGCGCACGTACGGCGGAACGCACCCGGCACCCACGTGAACCGGGATGCCGGTCCGGCCGTACGGGTATGCGTGCCCGGGAGGAACTGTGCACCGGGCGCGGCCGGCCGGCAGCGACGGCCCGCGTACGAGCAGACGGCCCGGGCACGAGGAAACGGGGGGTGCATGAGCCCAGAAGCACGACCCACCCCCACCCCCGCCTCCGCCGACAACACCGGCTCCAGCACCGGCAGGGGTTTTGCGGGGCAGGGTGGCAGCACCGGTCGTGGCGGCAGCGGGGGTTTCGCCTGGGGGAGCGGGATGGCCGACTCCGGGCGTGGCGCCGGTTCCGGTGGTCGTAGCGATGTCGGCGGCCCGGGCCGCGGTGCTGGTGGCTCTGCC
Organism: Streptomyces cyanogenus; assembly: GCF_017526105.1. Lineage (NCBI taxonomy): Bacteria > Bacillati > Actinomycetota > Actinomycetes > Kitasatosporales > Streptomycetaceae > Streptomyces > Streptomyces cyanogenus. Next base: position 2,007,832 of record NZ_CP071839.1, on the reverse strand, counting down.
GGCTCCGTTGCCGAATCGGCGTCGCCCGGTGCGGTTTCCGGCCCCCCGGACGACGACCTCGACGAGGAGCCGTCGGTGTTCACCCCGCGCGGTGCACGGCCGTCGGCCGTCCCCACCGCGCGTGCGCACCGGCCGTGTCCCTCGGCCGTACCCGAGTCCGCCGACCCCGTGAGCCCGCCCCCGCCGCCCGCCTCGGCCCGGTTCCCCGACGCACCCCCGAGCACCGGACGAGCGGCCCGCCGCGACGGCACCGGCCCGGCTGGGCTCGGTGGGCAGTTCGGCCGACAGGCCCCGTCCGGCCCGACGGCTTCGGTCGGAGGGGCGGCCCTGGCGGGCGGTGCGGGCCCGGCCGCGCCGGCCAACGCGGCAACTCCCGGAGGCTCGACGGCCACGGCTCAGGCGGGCCCGGCAGGCTCCCAAGCCCCGGCAGCCCCGGGCATCCCCGCTGCCCCGGCCGGTTCGGCGGCTCCGTCGCAGACCGGCGCCGCCGAGACGACGGCCCGGCTGCGCTCCGGCAGGGAGTCCGGTCGTCAGGGTGCCCCGGTCGAAACCCCGTCGGAGACGACCGCGCGGCTGCGCCCCATCCGCTCGGCGGCCCCGGCGCCGTCGGCGTCCGCCTCCCCGTCGGCCTCCCAGCGCGCCTCGACCCCGAGTCCCCGCCGCCCCGCCCCGGCGCATCCTGCCTCCGGGCACCCGGCGTCGAAGCCCTCTGCTCCGGCGCATCCTGCCTCCGGGAACTCGACGTCCACGCCCCCCGCCCCGGTGCATCCTGCGTCGACGCACCCGGCGTCCACGCCCCCCGCCCCCACGCATGCTGCCCCCGGGCGCCCGGCGTCCACGCCCCCTGCCTCCGCGCACTCCGCGCCCACGCACCCTTCTCCGGGGCACCCGGCGTCGAAGCCCTCTGCCCCGGTGCATCCTGCGTCCACGCCCCCCGCCCCGGTGCATCCTGCGTCCACGCCCCCCGCCCCCACGCACCCTGCCCCCGGGCGCCCCGCCTCGAAGCCCCCTGTCCCCGGCCACCCGTCCTCCACCCACCCCAGCTCCACCCACCCGGCGCCCACGCATCCCACATCCACGCGCCCGGCCCCCACCCACCCCTCGCGGGCCCACCCCACCCCCGCCACCACACCCCCTCCCCCCACGGCGGCGGTGCCCGATGGGGCGGGGAACGAGCGGTGGACGGAGCGAGGGGGTTCGCGGGAGGGCGGCTGGAGTCCGATGGGGGCTTCGGGGCCGGATCCGGCGTACTCGTGGGGCGCCGGTCCGGCCGGTCGGCCCGTGGTGTCGTTCGCGGAGCCCGATGTGTCCGGCGCGCGGACGCATCCCCGGGCGGTGCCGAGGAGCGTCGTTGCCGCCGCCTGTCTCGTGCTCGGTCTCGGGCTGATCGGCGGTGCCGTGACCGGGAGTTGGCTCACCGGGGACGGCGGACCGGAAGGCGCCGGGAACTCGTTCGGCACCGTCCGCACGCTGTGGCACAGCACGCCCGTGGACGACCTGTTCCCGCCCACCGTCGAGGGCACCGGCGCCGGCCCCGGCGGCGCCGACCGCACCTGGACCCGGATCGCCGTGGCCCCCGACAGCGGCTGCGCCCACGCCTTCGACCCCCTGCTGTACAAGGCCCTCGCGCCGGTCGGCTGCCAGCGGCTGCTGCGCGCCACCTACACCGACGCCACCCAGAGCTACGTCACCACCGTCGGCCTGCTGTTCACCAAGGCCGACCCGGCCGCCATGTCCGCGCTCGCCGCCCGCTTCCGCGACGAACACCTCGACGGGCGCGCCGACCTGATGCCCCGGCCGTACGCCGCCGCCGGCACGGCCGCCGCCGCGTTCGGTGACCGGCAGCGGGCCTCCTGGACCATCTCCGTCCTCACCGACGCCCCCGTCGTCGCCTACGCCGTCTCCGGCTGGGCCGACGGCCGTACCGTCGACGCCCCCCAGCCCGCCGCGGACGCCGTCCGGTCCGGCGCCACCACCGATCCGGCGCAGGCCGGCCTCGGCAACGAGGCCCAGGGCCTCGCCGACCGCGTCGAACGACGCCTGCGCAAGACCGTCGGCACGGCCACGGAGAAGCCCGCATGAAGCCTCTTTCCGGAGCGGCGGCGAGCCTGCTGCTCGCCGGCTCCCTCGCCCTGCTGCCGTCCGCCACCGCGTACGCCGACGGCATCCGCGCCCAGCAGTGGGGCCTGTCCGCCCTCCACCTGGACGAGGCCTGGCGGACCACCAAGGGCCGCGGTGTCACCGTCGCCGTCCTGGACACCGGCGTCGAGGCCGACCACCCGGACCTCGCCGGGAACGTCCTGACCACCAAGGACATGATCGGCTTCGGTGCCGGACCCGGCGACCGCACCTGGGCCCGGCACGGCACTGCCATGGCCGGGATCATCGCCGGGCACGGACACGGCTCCGGCAACACCGACGGCGTCATGGGCGTCGCCCCGGAGGCGCGGATCCTGCCCGTCCGGGTGATCCTGGAGGACGGCGACCCCGCCCGCGCCAAGGCCCGTACCACCCGTGGCAACGCCCTCGCCGACGGCATCCGCTGGGCCGCCGACCATGGCGCCGACGTCATCAACCTCTCCCTCGGCGACGACTCCGACTCCGCGCACCCCGAGCCCAGCGAGGACGAGGCGGTGCAGTACGCCCTGAAGAAGGGCGTGGTCGTCGTCGCCTCAGCGGGCAACGGCGGAGACAAGGGCGACCACGTCTCCTACCCGGCCGCCTACCCGGGCGTGATCGCCGCCACCGCCGTCGACAAGTACGGCACCCGCGCCGCCTTCTCCACCCGCCGCTGGTACGCCGCCGTCAGCGCGCCCGGCGTGGACGTCGTCATCGCCGACCCCGACCACAAGTACTACGCCGGCTGGGGCACCAGCGCGGCCTCCGCCTTCGTCTCCGGCGCGGCCGCCCTGATCAAGGCGGCCCACCCCGACCTGGCGCCGGCGCAGGTCAAGAAGCTCCTGGAGGACACCGCGCGGGACGCCCCGGTGGGCGGCCGGGACGACTCCCGCGGCTTCGGCATGATCGACCCGGCGGCCGCGCTGAGGGCGGCCGCCCGCCTCGGACCGAAGGGCCTGCGCCCGGCGTCGTACGGCGACGAGTACTTCGGCGCCGGCCCGGACCACGCCAGGGCGGCGAGCAGCGCCTCCGACTGGGCGGCGCCGCTCGCGGGCAGCGTGGGCGGGGTCCTGCTGGTGGCCGGCGGGGTCCTGTGGCGGGGCCGCAGACGGCCGGCCTGAGCCGCCGGCCCGCTTCCTGCGCCTGGGGCAGCAGCGTGGCCAGGATGTCGGCCTTGACGATGCTCGCCGTGTCGAAGGCCGCGTCGCCGTGCCCCGCGCTCTGCCCGGAGTCCACCGCCGGCACCGCCGCCGACACCTTCGCGCCCGCCGGTACGCTCACGCCCGTCATCGCCTTGCCCAGTGCGTCCCGATCGATCGCCGGCTCCGTCACGGGTTCCACCGACGCCTCTTCGCGCGCCCCCGCCGAGGAACCGGCCGAGGGGGCCGCCGCGCGCGATACGGCCGCGCTCCCCGGGTGCGTCCGCACCGTCACACAGACCGTGCCGCCGGCCGTGACTCCGCCGACGCGACCACGGCGAGAGCGGCGTACGACAGCGGACGGCGCCGGGACCGGAGCGCGCGCACGACGGCCACGGCGGGCTCTGGAGGGCTCCATGCCCGCGATGCCCGGAGCACCGGCTGTGCGCCGCGTGGGACGAGGTGAGACCCGCGTCAGGGAATGCAGAGAATCCTGTGAAAGCGGTGACGTCGGCGTTTCCGGCCCCGCACGAGCCCGGCCGCTTCTCCCCTATAGGGTCGGTGACCGTGGCGAACAAGAACATCCCCGACCCCGGCTTCTCCGACGACGACGGCTCCGCCGACCCCCGGCTGAGCGCCGCGCTCGCCGCCTGGGCCGAGGACCGCAGCGCTCTCGGGCCCGTCCTGGCGGCACTCAAGGGCGCCCGCCTGCTGGTGCCCGTCGTCGCCGTGCTCGGCGAGGTCGAGGAGGACGAGAACGGGTTGCGCCGCGAGAAGACCAGCGACATGGCCGTACCCACCCTGAAGGCCGGCGGCCGCACCGCGCTGCCCGCCTTCACCTCCACGGACTCCCTGGCCCGCTGGGACCCGGCCGCCCGGCCCGTCGCCGTACCCCTGCACCAGGCGCTCCAGGCCGCCGCGCACGAGAAGGCCGACACGGTCGTGCTCGACCTGGCCGGACCGGTGCCGTTCGAGCTGACCGGCCCGGCGCTGCTCGCCCTCGCCGAGGGCCGCACCAGCACCGACCCGCTCGCCGACCCCGCCGTGGTGGCGGCCGTCCGTACGGCGGTGGCGGCGGAGCCCGCCGTGCTGCGCGCCCACCTCGGGCCCGGGCGGGCCGACGGCACCCTCGCCCTCGTCCTCGACCCGGCCGCGCCGCCCGCCGAGGCCGCCCGCGCGGTCGCCGAGCGGCTCGCCGCCGACGAGACACTGCGGGCCCGCCTGGTGCGCGGCCTCGACCTGGCACTGCTGCCGGCCGGGACCACGCCTCCGGGCGAGCCCTTGTACGTGAAGGAGTAGGTCAGCCGTAGACGGGCCCGGTGTACTTCTCGCCCGGGCCCTGGCCCGGCTCGTCCGGGACGACGGACGCCTCGCGGAAGGCCAGCTGCAGCGACTTCAGGCCGTCGCGCAGCGGGGCCGCGTGGAAGGAGCTGATCTCGGTCGCGCTCGCGTCCAGCAGGCCGGCGAGCCCGGTGATCAGCTTGCGGGCCTCGTCCAGGTCCTTGTACTTCTCGCCCTCCTCGCTCAGCCCGAGCTTCACGGCGGCGGCGCTCATCAGGTTGACGGCGACCGTCACGATCACCTCGACGGCGGGGACCTCGGCGATGTCCCGGGTCATCGCGTCGAAGTCGGGAGCCTCGGAAGGCTGGGCAGGGGTGTCACTCATGTCCCACACCATAGGTGGTCGCGCCCGGCGCCCCTCAATTAGCCCTTGTCAAGCGATCCTGCTAATCTGAAGGACGACCGGCCGGACCTGTGTGCCCGGCCAACAAGTGGAGGCTCCGATCTCCCACCTGACCGTCCTCCGGGACGGCGGGTCACCCGGTCAGGCGGCCACCATCGTTCCGTACGGACGATGGAGTCGCCCGAAAGCGCGCCCCGCGGCATCGCGGCGGTGCTCCGGTAGTGCTTGGAGCCCCGCCTGTGATCGTCCGGGGCATTTTTTGTGCTTCGGCGCGGTTAGGTCTAACGAAAAGAGACGTTACGCGGCTGTCCGCCAGACCGCCGTGTGGTGCTACCGAGGAGGATCCATCAGCGCCGAGCCCCGCATCAACGACCGGATTCGCGTTCCCGAGGTGCGACTTGTCGGTCCCAGTGGCGAGCAGGTGGGCATCGTCCCGCTGGCCAAGGCACTGGAGCTTGCGCAGGAGTACGACCTGGACCTGGTCGAGGTCGCGGCGAACGCCCGTCCGCCCGTGTGCAAGCTCATGGACTACGGGAAGTTCAAGTACGAGTCGGCCATGAAGGCCCGTGAGGCGCGCAAGAACCAGGCGCACACGGTCATCAAGGAGATGAAGCTCCGGCCGAAGATCGACCCGCACGACTATGACACCAAGAAGGGTCACGTCGTCCGGTTCCTCAAGCAGGGCGACAAGGTCAAGATCACGATCATGTTCCGTGGCCGTGAGCAGTCCCGCCCCGAGCTGGGCTACCGACTGCTGCAGCGGCTCGCGGAGGACGTCCAGGACCTCGGTTTCGTCGAGTCGAACCCGAAGCAGGACGGCCGAAACATGATCATGGTTCTCGGTCCGCACAAGAAGAAGACCGAGGCGATGGCCGAGGCCCGCCAGGCGCAGGAGGCCCGCAAGGCCGAAGCGAAGGCGAACCCCGGCAAGTCGCAGAACCCTGCCGAGGCCGCGGCACCGTCCGAGGAGCCGGCCGAGGCGTGATCCCGGGGGACGTACGTCCCCGAGGATGTAACCGAAAGAAGAGCGACGCTCCACCGTGCCCGGTTTTCACAACCGGGCACCGGAGCGCCACCGACGAGGAGAGAACGGCGCTATGCCGAAGAACAAGTCGCACAGCGGTGCCAGCAAGCGCTTCAAGGTCACCGGCTCCGGCAAGGTGCTCCGTGAGCGCGCCGGCAAGCGCCACCTGCTCGAGCACAAGTCGTCCCGCGTCACGCGTCGCCTCACCGGCAACGCCGAGATGGCCCCGGGCGACGCCGCGAAGATCAAGAAGCTTCTCGGCAAGTGACGAGGCGGCGCCGTCCGAGCGCCGTACGTCTGGACCGGGACCGAATCGTTTCCGGGTCGTGTGAAGACCACCACGACCCCGCTACAAGGAGTTAACAAGTGGCACGCGTCAAGCGGGCAGTCAACGCCCACAAGAAGCGCCGGGCGATCCTCGAGCAGGCCTCCGGCTACCGCGGTCAGCGTTCGCGTCTGTACCGCAAGGCCAAGGAGCAGGTCACCCACTCGCTGGTCTACAACTACAACGACCGCAAGAAGCGCAAGGGCGACTTCCGTCAGCTGTGGATCCAGCGCATCAACGCCGCTGCCCGCGCCAACGGCATCACCTACAACCGCTTCATCCAGGGTCTGAAGGCCGCGAACATCGAGGTCGACCGCAAGATCCTGGCCGAGCTGGCCGTGAACGACGCCAACGCCTTCGCGGCGCTCGTCGAGGTCGCGCAGAAGGCGCTGCCGTCGGACGTCAACGCTCCGAAGGCCGCGTGACGCTGCGCTGGCTCTGAGCCGACGTTCACTGGAGGACCCGCAGGCCGTCATGGCTTGCGGGTCCTGTTGTTGGGGCCCACTGCACGTCGTTCGGCCGCGGGTCCGTCGTGGTTGCTCGCGCCCGCGCGGCGGAGCCGCACATCGATACGGTCCCGCGCCCCTGCGGGGCGCCACAAGTTTCCGAAGGTACGAGGATGCCCCCCGTCTCCCCTGAGCTCATCTCGCCCCGGTCCGCCCGTGTCTCCGCCGCCCGGCGGCTCGCCAAGCGGAACTTCCGGGGTAAGGACCGGCTGTTCCTGGCCGAGGGGCCGCAGGCGGTGCGGGAGGCTGCCGGACACCGGGCCGGGGGGCAGGCGACGCTGGTCGAGCTGTTCGCCACGGTCGAGGCCGCGGAGCGGTACGCCGACATCATCGGCGCGGCCCGCACCGCCGGCGCCCGGCTGCACCTGGCCTCCGAGGAGGTCATCGCCGACATCTCCACCACGGTCACCCCGCAGGGGCTGGTCGGGGTCTGCCGGTTCCTGGACACCCCCTTCGAGGACATCATCGCCGCCCGGCCCAGGCTGGTCGCCGTGCTGGCGCACGTGCGGGACCCCGGCAACGCCGGCACCGTGCTGCGCTGCGCCGACGCCGCCGGCGCCGAGGCCGTGGTGTTCACCGACGCCTCCGTCGACCTGTACAACCCCAAGGCCGTCCGGGCCTCCGTCGGCTCCCACTTCCACCTGCCGGTCGCCGTGGGCGTACCCGTGGAGCGGGCCGTGGCCGGGCTGCAGGAGGCCGGGGTGCGCATCCTCGCCGCCGACGGGGCCGGCGACCGCGACCTCGACGAGGAACTGGACAAGGGCTCCATGGGCGGCCCCACCGCCTGGGTGTTCGGCAACGAGGCCTGGGGGCTGCCGGAGGAGACCCGCGCCCTCGCCGACGCCGTCGTACGCGTTCCCATCCACGGGAAGGCCGAGAGCCTGAACCTCGCCACCGCCGCCGCCGTATGTCTCTACGCGTCGGCCCGTGCACAGCGCGCCTCCGGAGGGTGCCGCTCCGTCACCGAGCTAGTAGGGTGACCAGCGCGGGGCCCTGCGCCGTCTGAGAGGTGGAGTACGGGGATGAGTGTGGCCGGCTCGAGCACCGCGCCGGAGGGACGGGACGCGCGGCGCGTACCCGCGTCCCGGCACGCCGGCGACGGCCCCGGCGTCGATCCCGACCAGCTGCCCGACGGCCTCGTCATCGCCGACGAGCGCGGCCGTGTGACCTGCTTCAACGCCGCCGCCGCGCGGATCACCGCGGTACGGGCCGACGACGCCCTCGGACAGTCCCTGGAGAAGGCGCTGCCCTTAGAGGATCTGGAGGGGCGCCGCTGGTGGCAGCTCACCGACCCCTACGGCGGGCTCTCCATCCGGGTCCGGCAGCCGGAGCGCAACCTGCTGCTGCCGGGCGGCCGCGAGGTGCTCGTCTGCGCCCGGTACGTGCGCGACGAGCCCCTGGGGCCGGTGCGCAGCGTGGTCGTCTCCCTCCGGGACACCGAGGCCCGCCGCCGTACCGAACGCAGCCACGCCGAGCTGATCGCCACCGTCGCCCACGAGCTGCGCTCCCCGCTCACCTCCGTGAAGGGCTTCACCGCCACCCTGCTCGCCAAGTGGGAACGCTTCACCGACGACCAGAAGCGGCTCATGCTGGAGACCGTCGACGCCGACGCCGACCGCGTCACCCGTCTCATCGCCGAGCTGCTGGACATCTCCCGGATCGACTCCGGGCGGCTGGAGGTGCGCCGCCAGCCCGTCGACATAGGGGCCGCCGTCTCCCGGCACATCCAGGCCTACGTGGCGGCCGGGCAGCGCGCCGACCGCTTCCTGCTCCGCATCGAACAGCCGCTGCCCGCCCTGTGGGCCGACCCCGACAAGATCGACCAGGTGCTCAGCAACCTCATCGAAAATGCCGTGCGGCACGGCGAGGGAACCGTCACGATTGACGTCACGCCCACGCCGTCCCCGCGCGAGGGCGAGGAAACCGGCACGTCGGTCACGGTGAGCGACGAGGGGCCCGGCATCCCGGAGGAGTCCATGAACCGCGTCTTCACCCGTTTCTGGCGGGGCAGCAAGCGCGGCGGCACGGGCCTCGGGCTGTACATCGTCAAGGGCATCGTGGAGGCCCACGGCGGCACCATCACGGTCGGCCGCGCGTCCAGCGGCGGCGCCGAGTTCCGATTTACGTTGCCCGTGGCGGCCCCGGCGTATCTCGCCTGACGGCCCACGGGCGCATCTGCATACCTCCACCCCGTTAGACTCGGCCTTTGGCACCTTTGTGTCTTCACACGGCCCACCAACGGTCGCGGGGACCGTCCGCCAGCAATCGGAAGCACGGGAAGAGATGTCGGCACCCAATAAGTCGTACGACCCTGTCGAGGTCGAGGCGTTGAAACCGGAAGAGATCGAGCGCATGCGGGACGAGGCGCTCGCCGCCTTCGCCGCCGCGGACTCCCTCGACGCGCTCCACGAGGCGAAGGTCGCGCACACCGGCCCCGCCTCCCCGCTGGCCCTCGCCAACCGCGAGATCGGCGCGCTGCCCCCGCACGCCAAGGCCGAGGCCGGCAAGCGCGTCGGCATGGCCCGCGGCGCCGTGAACAAGGCCCTCGCCGGCCGCCAGGCCGAACTGGAGGCCGAGCGTGACGCCCGGGTGCTGGTCGAGGAGGCGGTGGACGTCACGCTGCCCTACGACCGCGTCCCGGCCGGCGCCCGGCACCCGCTGACCACGCTCTCGGAGCGCATCGAGGACATCTTCGTGGCCATGGGCTACGAGGTGGCCGAGGGCCCGCAGGTCGAGGCGGAGTGGTTCAACTTCGACGCGCTCAACATCGGACCGGACCACCCGGCCCGCGGCGAGGCCGACACCTTCTTCGTGCAGGGCCCCGACGGCGGCACCGAGTCCGGTGTGGTGCTGCGCACCCACACCTCGCCCGTGCAGATCCGCTCGATGCTCGACCGCGAGCTGCCGGTCTACGTGATCTGCCCCGGCGTCGTCTACCGCACCGACGAGCTGGACGCCACCCACACCCCGGTCTTCCGCCAGGTCGAGCTGCTCGCCGTGGACGAGGGCCTGACCATGGCCGACCTCAAGGGCACCCTGGACCACATGGTCCAGTCCCTGTTCGGCGAGGGCATGAAGACCCGGCTGCGGCCCAACTTCTTCCCCTTCACCGAGCCGAGCGCCGAGATGGACATGCTCTGCTACGTGTGCAAGGGCGAGTCCGTCGGCAACCCCGACCGGCCCTGCCGCACCTGCTCCAGCGAGGGCTGGATCGAGCTGGGCGGCTGCGGCATGGTCAACCCGCGGGTCCTGACGGCCTGCGGCATCGACCCGGAGAAGTACAGCGGCTTCGCCTTCGGGTTCGGCATCGAGCGGATGCTGATGTTCCGCCACAACGTCGAAGACATGCGAGACATGGTCGAGGGTGACGTCCGGTTCACCCGGCCGTTCGGGATGGAGATCTGATGCGGGTCCCGCTTTCTTGGCTGCGGGAGTACGTCGACCTGCCGGCGACGGAGACCGGCCGCGACGTCCAGGCCAAGCTCATTTCGGCCGGCCTGGAGGTCGAGACCGTCGAACAGCTCGGCGCCGACCTCAAGGGTCCGCTGGTCGTCGGCCAGGTGCTGACCATCGAGGAGCTGGAGGGCTTCAAGAAGCCGATCCGCTTCTGCACGGTCGACGTCGGCCAGGCCAACGGCACCGGTGAGCCCCAGGAGATCGTCTGCGGCGCCCGCAACTTCTCCGTCGGCGACAAGGTCGTCGTGGTCCTCCCGGGTGCCACGCTCCCCGGCGGGTTCTCCATCTCCGCCCGCAAGACCTACGGCAGGACGTCCCACGGCATGATCTGCTCCAGCGACGAGCTGGGCATGGGCGACGACGGCGCGCACGGCATCATCGTGCTGCCGCCGGAGACCGAGGTCGGCAAGGACGCCATCGAGCTGCTCGAACTGGTCGACGAGGTCCTGGACATCGCCGTCACCGCCAACCGCGGCGACTGCCTGTCCATCCGCGGTGTGGCCCGCGAGACCGCCATCGCCTACGGCCTGCCGCTGCGCGACCCGGCCCTGCTGGACGTACCGGCCCCGAACGCCTTCGGTTACCCGGTCCAGGTCGGCGACCCGTTCGGCTGCGACCGCTTCACCGCCCGCACCGTCACCGGGCTGAGCCCCGAGGCGCGCTCCCCGATCTGGCTCCAGCGCCGGCTGCAGAAGGTCGGCATGCGCCCGATCTCGCTCGCCGTCGACGTCACGAACTACGTGATGATGGAGCTGGGCCAGCCCCTGCACGCCTACGACCGCAGGCTGGTCCAGGGCACCATCGGCGTGCGCCGGGCCGAGGAGGGCGAGAAGCTCGTCACCCTCGACGGCGTCGAGCGCACGCTGCACGCCGAGGACCTGGTCATCACCGACGAGCGCGGCCCGATCGGCCTCGCCGGTGTCATGGGCGGCGCGAACACGGAGATCGCCGACCACGAGGACGCCGAGAACGCGACGACCGACGTGGTCATCGAGGCCGCCCACTTCGACGCCGTCTCGATCGCCCGTACGGCCCGCCGCCACAAGCTGCTGTCCGAGGCGTCCCGCCGCTTCGAGCGGGGCGTCGACCCGCAGGCCGCCGCGGCCGCCGCGCAGCGCACCGTGGACCTGCTGGTCCTGCTCGCCGGGGGGACGGCGGAGGCCGGCGTCACCGAGGTCGTCGCGCCCTCGGCCCCGCACACCATCACCATCCCGGCCGACCACCCGGACAAGGTCGCGGGTGTCGCGTACGGCCGTGAGACGGTCGTCCGCCGCCTCCAGCAGGTCGGCTGCGACGTGTACGGGCAGGACGAGCTGATCGTCACCGTCCCGTCCTGGCGGCCCGACCTGGCCGAGGCGAACGACCTCGCCGAGGAGGTCATCCGCCTGGAGGGCTACGAGAACCTGCCCTCCACGCTGCCCAAGCTCCCCTCGGGCCGCGGCCTCACGCACCGCCAGCGGCTGCACCGCCGGGTCGGCCGCGCGCTGGCCGGCGCGGGCTACGTCGAGGCGCCGAACTACCCGTTCGTCAGCGAGCAGGTCTTCGACCAGCTCGGCCTGGACTCCGACGATCCGGCCCGCCGTGTCGTCAAGCTGGTCAACCCGCTCAGCGACGAGGAGCCCGCGCTCCGCACCACGCTGCTGCCGGGCCTGCTCGGTGCGCTGCGGCGCAACGCCGGCCGGGGCGCGCACGACCTGGCGCTGTTCGAGACCGGGCTGGTGTTCCACCCGCGCGAGGAGCAGCGCGTCGCCACGCACCTGCCCGTCGACCGGCGTCCCACCGACGAGGAGATCGCCGCGCTGAACGCCGCGCTGCCCGAGCAGCCGCGGCACGTGGCCGTCGTCCTCGCGGGCGCCCGCGAGCAGGCCGGCTGGTGGGGCAAGGGCCGTCCCACGGAGTGGGCCGACGCCGTCGAGGCGGCGCGTGCCGTCGCCCGTGAGGCCGGAGCCGAGCTGGTCGTGCGCAAGGGGCAGTACGGTCCCTGGCACCCCGGCCGCTGCGCCGAGCTGGTCGTCGTCGCCGACGGCACGGAGCGGGTCGTGGGCCATGCGGGAGAACTGCACCCGCGTGTCCTCAAGGCCCTGGGCCTGCCGGAGCGGACGTGTGCCGCGGAGCTGAACCTGGACGCCCTGGAGGCGGCGGGCGACGGCGCCCCGCAGGCGCCGTCGATCTCCACGTTCCCCGTCGCCACGCAGGATGTCGCCCTCGTCGTCGACCAGTTCGTGCCGCACGCCGACGTGGAGGCCGCGCTGCGCGAGGGCGCGGGTGAGCTTCTGGAGTCCATCCGGCTGTTCGACGTGTACGAGAACGCCGAGCAGCTGGGGGACGGGAAGAAGTCGCTGGCCTACGCGCTCCGCTTCCGGGCCGCGGACCGGACGCTGACCGTGGACGAGGCGTCCGCCGCGCGGGACGCCGCGGTCGCCCTCGCGGGCGAGCGGACGGGTGCGGTCCTCCGGGGCTAGACGCCGTTCGGGGTGCTGTGTGCGACCGGCCGCGGATGTGTCGCGGCCGGTCGCGCGGTTCCCCGCGCCCCTGGGGGGAGCGGACCCGGCCGTTCACTGCATAAATGCAGGTTGCCTGGGGTTGTCTCACTCGTTCGGGTGGCAACCGAGGGCGATCCGACCCGCCTGGGTCATGCCGTCGACAGAATCGGACCGGCCTTTCGGGGTCGGTCCGTCTGCTCTGTCAGGGCCCACATGGGGGACCAGAGGCATGATCCGCATCAAGGCACGGGCGCCCACCGGGCGGGCCGTCGTACTGCCCACCCTCTGGGGAGCCTTGGCGGTCGGCTACAAGCTCGGCTGCCCGCTCGCCCAGCAGGACGGGATCGGGGCGCGCATCGTCACCAGCGCGGTGTTCTTCGCCGTCGGTACCGGCCTCATATGCCGTGTGCGCCGCGCCCTGCTGCGGGAGCTGCGGTTCGCCCGGCGGGCGGCGCGCGCCGCGCAGAACGTCGTCCTGCGTCCGCTGCCACCGCGGCTCGACGGGATCGATGTCGCCGCCGCCCAGCTGTCCGCCGACCGGGGCGCGAGCGTCGGCGGCGATCTGTACGAGGCCATCGCCACCGAGCACGGGGTGCGGGTGGTCATGGGGGACGTACGGGGGCACGGCCTGGCCGCCCTCGGCACCGTCGCCGCCCTCCTCGGCAGCTTCCGCGAGGCCGTACACGACGAGCCCGAACTGGACCGGGTGCTCCGCAGACTGGACCGCGCCCTCGCCCGCCACCTGCGCGAACGCGCCCGCGCCGAACATCCCGCGAACGGTCCCGCCGACCTCGACAACCCGGTCGCCGAGGAGTTCGTCACCGTTCTGCTGCTGGAGATCGCCCGGGACGGCGAACTGCGGGTCCTCAACTGCGGCCACCCGTGGCCGTACATGCTGAGGGACACCCGGGTCGAGCAGCTGACCCGCGGGGAGCCGCTTCCGCCGCTGGGGCCGTTTCCGCTGCCGGCGGAGCTGGAGGCCGATCGCTGCGGCCGGCTGCTTCCGGGGGAGTCCCTCGTCCTGTTCACGGACGGTGTGGAGGACGCGCGCGACGCCAGGGGACGGTTCTTCTCCTTGGCGAGGTCGCTGACCGAGGCCGTGCGCAAGCACCCGGTCACCCCGCAGGCGGTCCTGCGTACGGTCTTCACCGCACTGCTCGACCACACGGGCGGCACCCCGGACGACGATGTCGCACTCCTCGTCCTGTGCAACGGACGTGGACGCAGACCGGGGGCGCGGGGCGAGGACGTCGGCGGCTCCGCCGCGCGGGGTTGCCAGGCCCCCACACACCCGCAGCCGACGACGCACCGTTAGCCCCGCCCCGGCCAAGCCACCGTCGTTCGAGGGGGAGCCGGCGGCTTGGCCGGCCTCTTGCGAGGCATCTCAGTCAACCGACGCGGCACGCTCCGCAACAGCGCGCACACGGCCCGGGTCCAGGCACTCCGTTCACACCCCGTGTGAACGCGTACGCACTACGCTGACCGCACCAGTGCCACTCGGGGGGCATCCCATGCAGCCCAACACTCTGCTCGACGCCATCCTGGACGAGGCGGGCATCTCCCACGCCGGCCTCGCCGCCCACGTCAACCAGGCGGGCCGCAGACGCGGACTCGTGCTGCGGTACGAACACACCGCCGTGGCACGCTGGTTGAAGGGCCAGCGGCCCCGCGGCCAGGTGCCCGACCTGATCTGCGAGGTGCTGGCTGCCCGGCTCCAGCGGCCCGTCACGCTCGACGACATCGGGCTCGGCGTGCCCGGGGAGCCGGGCACCCCGCACGCCGGCTCGCTGGGCGGATTCGTGGAGCGGGCCACCGCCCTGTGGCGGTCGGACGAGCAGCAACGCCCCCATGTGCTGGGCGCGCCGGCCGTCACCGGGACGCCCGCCGTGATGCCGGTGTGGGAGTGGGAGAACCCGCCCGAGGACGTGGACGTCTCCCGCGGCGGCCGGCACCCGGTCACCGCGGCCGACATCGAGATGCTGCGGGCCGCCCGGACGCACTACGAGCAGATGTACCGCAAGGCCGGCGGCGTCGCGACCCGGACGCGGATCGTCGGGTTCCTCAACACCGAGGCCGCGCCGCTGCTGCGCGGCGGTTACACCGACGCCACCGGCCGCCAACTGCACCGGGCGACCGGTGGGTTGGTGGCGATCGCGGGCATCTGCGCCTACGACTCCGACGCGCACGGACTCGCCCAGCGCTACTTCCACCAGGCGCTGCGGCTGGCGAAGGCGAGCGGGGACCGGGGACTCGGCGCGTACGTCATCGCGCTGCTGGTCAACCAGTCGTTGTTCATGCGGGAGTACCGGCAGGCGGTCGCCTTCGCCGAGGCCGCGCTGCGCGCCGCCGGCCGGCACATCACCCCGGCGCTCGCCTCCGACCTGTACGCGATGCAGGCCAAGGCGTACGCGCACCTCGGCGACAGCGGCAGCGCGCTGTCCTGCATCCGGCGCGCGGAGACGGCCGCCGAGCGGATCCGGCGCGGCTACGAGCCCGACGAGACCGGGTACGTCCAGCCGGGGCTGGTCAATGTGCAGGTGGCCGAGGCGCTGCTCAGCCTCGGGGAACTCGCCGCGGCCCGGGAGCACGCGGCGGCGGCCGTCGGCAACCCCGCCCACGACCGGGGGCGGGTGCACCGGCTGGCCATGCTCAGCACGGTCGAACTGCGTCAGGGCAACGCCGAGAAGGCCGTGGCCACCGCCGTGCAGATGGCGGAGCAGGCCCGTGGAATGGAGTCCCAGCGGCTGCGCGACCGACTGCGTGCGGTACGCGAGCATCTGGTGCGCTGCGGCTCGGCCGGCACCGCGGAAGCCGCCGAACTCATCGACGGCGCACTGCGCGTACCGCTGTAGGCCCACTGCAGGCACACCGTCCCTGCTGCGATATTGCCACTTACTCAGCGGAAGGTGGCAGAACCGTGCAGTGGACGAAACAGAGCGAACAAACTGTGTATGAAAACCGCTGGTTCAGCGTCAATCTCGCAGATGTCGAGCTGCCGGACGGCCGGCACCTCGACCACTTCCTGATCCGGCTGCGCCCGGTGGCCGTGGCCACGGTGGTCAACGAGGCCAACGAGGTGCTGCTGCTGTGGCGGCACCGCTTCATCACCGACAGCTGGGGCTGGGAGCTGGCCGCGGGCGTGGTCGAGGACGGCGAGGACATCGCGAGCGCGGCGGCCCGGGAGCTGGAGGAGGAGACCGGCTGGCGGCCGGGGCCCCTGCACCACCTGATGAGCGTGGAACCGTCCAACGGTCTCACCGACGCCCGGCACCACATCTACTGGTCCGACCGGGGCGAGTACGTCGGGCATCCCGTGGACGACTTCGAGTCGGACCGGCGCGAATGGGTCCCCCTCAAACTCGTCCCCGACCTGATCGCCCGTGGGGAGGTCCCGGCCGCCAACATGGCGGCCGCGTTACTCCTGCTGCACCACCTCAGGCTCGCCGAAGGCTAGAGCCGGCGGCTGGAGAGCCGGCGGCCGGAGGTCGGCGGCTAGTGGGCTGCCAGCGCCTGCCAGACCGTCACCACGAGCGCGCCGAGCGCGGTCAGCGCGGCGAGCGAGGGCAGCGGCCAGCGTGCGTGTTCCAGCGAGGCCATCCGGGAGTTCAGCTCGTCCAGTTCCTTGGCGGACTCCTCGGTGCGGTGACGCAGCAGTGCCAGCCCTCCCTCGACGCGGGCGTAGGCCACGTCGAGGCGGCGCCGTAACTCTGCGAGTTCTCCCTGGACCACGGGATGCTCCGGATCGGCGGTCACGGGTCCGCTCCTTTCGGTGGTCGAAGTGGATGATTCGCATCCCTTGCATGCGCATGAAGAGTCAACTCGCCTGGTGGGCGCGTGGGGAGCGTGTGTGACGGGCATATGCGTGCCCGGCGCTCACACGGTGTGTGAAACGGAAGGGCCCGGCACCGAAGTCCGGTGCCGGGCCCGCGGGGCGTCGCTCTTCGTAATCAGCCGTAGGTGTAGAAACCCGAGCCGGTCTTCCGGCCGAGCCGGCCCGCCTCGACCATGCGCTGGAGCAGCGGGGGAGCGGCGTACAGCGGCTCCTTGTACTCGGCGTACATGCTGTTGGCGATGGAGACGATGGTGTCCAGGCCGATCAGGTCGGACAGCTTCAGCGGGCCCATCGGGTGGGCGCAGCCCATCTCCATGCCGTTGTCGATGTCCTCGCGGCTCGCGATGCCCGACTCGAACATCCGGATCGCGGAGAGCAGGTAGGGAACGAGCAGCGCGTTCACCACGAAACCGGAGCGGTCCTGGGCGCGGATGGCGTGCTTGCCGAGCACCTTCTCGGCGAAGACCTGGGCGCGGCCGAGGGTGCCCTCGGAGGTGGTCAGCGCCGGGATCAGCTCGACCAGGTGCTGCACCGGGGCCGGGTTGAAGAAGTGGATGCCGACCACGTGGTCCGGGCGGGCGGTGGCGACCGCCAGCTTCACCAGCGGGATCGAGGAGGTGTTGGAGGCCAGGATCGCGTCCGGCCGGGTCACCACCTGGTCGAGCACCTGGAAGATCTCGGTCTTCACCTGCTCGTTCTCCACGACGGCCTCGATCACCAGGTCCCGGTCGGCGAACTCGCCGAGGTCGGTGGTGAAGCTCAGCCGGGCCTGCGCGTCGTCCCGCTCCGCCTCGCTGATCTTTCCGCGCTCGGCGGCCTTGGACAGGGAGTTGAACAGCCGGGTACGGCCGATCTCCAGGGCCTCGCCGGTGGTCTCGGCGACCTTCACGTCCAGTCCCGCGCGGGCGCACACCTCGGCGATGCCCGCGCCCATCTGGCCGCAGCCCACGACCCCGACGCGCTCGATGTCGGTCACATCGTTCCCTTCGCTGAAGTTCCGGCTCGCTGGCAGACCTCCGGGTTCGGCGCCTGCTCCGATCGTGCACGTTACCGCCAAGTATCGATGATCGATCGTCCGGGTGGGGGCATCCTGAACGGCGAAACCATCCGTGACCGAGCGGATCCGAAGCGTGAGAGGGGCGCCGATGGGGCGTATGTCGCGGCGGGCCTTCGCACTGGCCGCGCTGTCCACGCTGGCCACCGCCCCGGTCGCCACCCCGGCCGAGGACGCGGCCGTCCCGGCCCCGGGCGCCGCGGCCGGCGCGGGGCGGAGCGGGACCGCCGAGCTGCGGGGCGTGTGGATCGCGACCGTCGTCAACCGGGACTGGCCCTCGCGTCCCGGCCTCACGGCGAGCGCCCAGCGCAAGGAACTGATCGCCCACCTCGACCGGGCGGTCCGCAACCGGCTCAACACGGTGATCCTCCAGGTGCGGCCCACCGCGGACGCGCTGTGGCCGTCGCCGTACGAGCCCTGGTCCGAGTACCTCACCGGCACCCAGGGCCGCCATCCCGGCTGGGACCCGCTCGGCACCGCCGTCGCCGAGGCCCACGCCCGGGGCCTGGAACTGCACGCCTGGTGCAACCCGTACCGGATCGCCAACCACACCGACCCCGGCCGGCTGGCCGCCTCGCACCCGGCGCGCGAGCACCCCGACTGGGTGGTGCCCTACGGTGGCCGGCTGTACTACAACCCCGGTCTGCCCGAGGTCCGCGCCTTCGTGCAGCAGGCGATGCTCGACGCGGTCGCCCGCTACCCGGTCGACGCCGTCCACTTCGACGACTACTTCTATCCCTACCCGGTCGCCGGCCAGACCTTCGACGACGACGAGGCGTACGACCGCCACGGCGGCGCCTTCACGAGCCGGGCCGCCTGGCGGCGCGACAACATCGACCGGCTGGTGCGCGAGACGGCCGCCGGCATCCGGCGGGTCCGGCCCGGCACCCGGTTCGGGATCAGCCCCTTCGGCGTGTGGCGCAACGCGTCGACCGACGCGCGCGGCTCCGACACGCAGGCGGGCGTCCAGACGTACGACGACCTGCACGCGGACACCCGCGCGTGGGTCCGCAACCACTGGATCGACTACATCGTCCCGCAGCTCTACTGGCACATCGGCTACTCCGCCGCCGACTACGCCCGCCTCGTGGCGTGGTGGGCGGAGGTCGCCCAGGGCACGAAGACCCTGCTGTACATCGGGGAGGCGCTGTACCGGGCGGGTGCCGCCGGGCAGCCCGCGGCCTGGCAGGACCCGGTCGAGCTGTCCCGCCACCTGACCCTCGCCGCCCGGTACCCGCAGGTGCGCGGGCATGTGTTCTTCGCCGCCAAGGACCTGGCGGACGATCGGATCGGGGCGATGGCCCGGGTGGTCGCCGACCACTACCGGGGGCCGGCGACACCACCGTGGTGACTACTGCTGTTGCTTGTCCCGGTGCTTGACCTGGCAGTCGGGGCCGGGGGACATGATCGCCTCGTGGCCGTCGTCGAAGCGGACGCGATAGGGCGGGTTGCCGTTCTCACCCATCACCTCGACGACTTCGGTGACCTGGTCGTGCTGGCCCACCACCCTGCCGTGCTGGACAAGCTTGTCGCCCTTGGATGCGCGCATCTACCGGCCCTCCTCACGCTCACGACCGCTGGGTGACGGCGATGCACACGAGCACGGCCACGGCGGTCAGGGGAGCGGCCACCGTGAAGTGCTCGCCCAGCAGCAGCGCCGACCACACCAGTGTGAGCAGGGGCTGGGCCAACTGCAACTGGCTGGCCCGGGGGATGCCGATGGCCGCCATCCCCCGGTACCAGACCAGCAGCCCGAAGAACGTCGAACCGACCGCCACCCACACCAGGCCCGTCACCCCGTGGACGCTCGGGTGCACCGGCTCGTACGACAGCGCCAGCACCGCGGCCGGCACGGTCAGCGGCAGACACAGCACCAGCGCCCAGCCGATGACCTGCCAGCCCGGCATGACCCGGGCCAGCCGGCCGCCCTCGGTGTACCCGGCCGCGCACACCAGCAGCGCCCCGAACAGAAAGCCGTCGGCCGCGGTGAGCGCGCCGCCGCTCTGGCCGACGGTGAAGGCGAGCACGGCCACCGCGCCCGCCACGGCCGCCAGCCAGAACCGGCGGGAGGGCCGGGCACCCGTGCGCAGCGCCGAGAACACGGCCGTGGTCAGCGGCAGCAGCCCCACCACGACGGCCGCGTGGGCGGTGGTGGAGGTCTGCAGGGCGAGCGTGGTCAGCAGCGGGAAGCCCAGCACCACTCCGGCGGCGACCACGGCGAGGCCGGCGAGACGGCGCGGCGCCGGAAGCGGCACCCGCAGGGCGAGCAGGCAGCCGCCGGCGACCAGGGCGGCGAGCACGCCGCGCACCGCCACGAGCGACCAGGGGCCGAAGCTCTCCAGCCCCCAGGCGGTCGAGGGGAAGGTCAGCGAGAAGGCGACCACGCCGAGGGCGGCCTGGGCGGTGCCGAGTGCCCGCGGCTCCCGGGGAGCGGTGACTGCTATCGGGCTCGCAGTAGTAGCGCTACTCTGTGTTCTCATGCAACAGCGTAGCAGCGTCGGTGAACTGGCAGAACGGCTCCGTGGCGAGCTCGACCGCTACTCTCCGGGTGGAAAGCTCCCGTCGAGCCGGGCGCTGGTCGAGCGGTTCCGGGTCAGCCCGGTGACCGTCTCCCGGGCGCTCGCCCAGCTCGCCGCCGAGGGTCTGGTGGTCACCCGGCCGGGCGCCGGCGCCTTCCGGGCCCGGCCGCACAGCCCGGAGCCCCCCGCCGGGGACACCTCCTGGCAGGAGGTCGCGCTGAGCGCCGACGGCACCCCCGACCTCGTGCCGCGCACGGTGGACGCCTCCGGTGTCACGGTCTCGCTGGCCGCGCCGCCGCCCGGGGTGCTGGAGTTCAACGGCGGCTATCTGCACCCCTCGCTCCAGCCGGAGCGGGCCATGGCGGCGGCGCTGGCCCGGGCCGGGCGACGGCCCGGCGCCTGGGGGAGACCGCCGCTCGAAGGGCTGCCGGAACTGCGGGAGTGGTTCGCCCGCGGCATCGGCGGCGCCGTCACCGCCGCCGAGGTGCTGATCGCGGCGGGCGGCCAGGCCGCGCTGGCCACCGCCCTGCGCGCGCTCGCCCCGCCCGGCGCGCCCGTGCTCGTGGAGTCGCCCACCTACCCGGGCATGCTGGCCCTCGCCCGCGCGGCCGGTCTGCGGCCCGTCCCGGTGCCCGTGGACCCCGACGGGGTACGGCCCGGTCTGCTCGCCGACGCCTTCCACGCCACCGGCGCCCGGGTCTTCGTCTGCCAGCCGCTGTTCCAGAACCCCACCGGTGCCGTGCTGGCGCCCGCCCGGCGCGCCGAGGTGCTGCGTATCGCCCGCGAGGCCGGCGCGTTCGTGGTCGAGGACGACTTCGTCCGCCGGCTGGTGCACGCCGACGCCGGCCCGCTGCCCCGCCCGCTGGCCGCCGACGACCCGGACGGCGTCGTCGTCCACGTCGGCTCGCTGACCAAGGCGACCTCGCCCAGCTTCCGGGTGAGCGCGCTGGCCGCGCACGGGCCGGTGCTGGAAAGGCTGCGCGCCATCCAGGTCGTGGACAGCTTCTTCGTCCCCCGGCCGCTCCAGGAGGCCGCCCTGGAACTCGTCGGCTCCCCGGCCTGGCCCCGCCACCTGCGGGCGCTCTCGGCCGAGCTGAAGACCCGCCGCGACGCGATGACGGGCGCGCTCGCCCGGCAGCTGCCCGAACTCGTGCTGCCGCACATCCCGTCCGGCGGGTACCACCTGTGGCTGCGGCTGCCCGAGGGCACGGACGAGGGCGCGCTGACCGCGGCGGCCCTGCGCGCGGGCGTCGCCCTCACCCCCGGCCGCCCCTACTTCAGCGCCGAACCGCCCGCCGCCCACCTCCGCCTGAGCTTCGCGGCGGTGGCCGGCACCGGGGAGATCGCGGAAGGCGTCCGGCGGCTGCGGGCGGCGTGCGACGAGGTCGTCGGAAATCCGCTCGCCCGGCCGCGGCCGGCCCTGTGATGATCCACCGCATGAGCGATACACCGGTTCTCCCCGACGGTTACGAGTTCTCCGCCGACACCGCCCGCGTCGACGTCGGCCGCGTGCACGGCTGGCTGTCGTCCGACGCGTACTGGGCGATCGACCGCCCGCGCGAACAGCACGAGCGGGCGATGGCGCACTCGCTGAACTTCGGGGTGTACGACACGGCCTCGGGCGAGCAGGTGGCGTACGCGCGCGCGGTCACGGACCAGGCACTCTTCGCCTGGCTCGCGGACGTGTACGTCGACCCGTCGGTGCGCGGCAAGGGCATCGGCACGGCGTTCGTCGGCCGCATCCGCGACCACCTCAAGCCCTTCGGGGTGCGCCGCGTCCTGCTCGCCACGCACGACGCGCACGGGGTGTACGCGAAGATCGGCTTCCGGCCGCTGGACCGGCCCGACCAGTGGATGGTGCACACCCCCTTCGGGTAAACATGCGCATACCTCTGGTAACTCCGCTGTAACGGCCCTTGACCTGCACCTCCCGGCGGCTCACCATCACCGCATGCCACTGAGGGTGACGTTCGTCGCCGCCGCGCGCGGTGCCCCGCTGCTCGCGGAGCGCTTCGAGGACGACCGGCCGCTGGACCAGGCCGGATGGGACGAGGTGCAGCGCGTCGCCGGGGACCTGCTGCCGCTGGCGGCGGCCGAGCTGCGCTACTGCTCGCCGACCCCGCGCAGCCGGGCCACCGGCGACGCGCTGGGGTACGCCCCGCTGGTCCAGCTCGCGCTGCGGGACTGCGACATGGGCCGCTGGCGCGGGCTGACGCTGGGGGAGGCGATGGCCCGGGAGCCGGAGGCGGTGGACTCCTGGCTCGCCGACCCGCGTGCCACCCCGCACGGCGGCGAGTCCCTGCTGGCGTTCATCTCCCGGGTCGGCGGCTGGCTGGACACCCGGCCGGTGGACGACGCCGGCCGGATCGTCGCCGTGGCCGAGCCGTCCGTGATCCGGGCGGCCCTGGTCTACGCCCTGAAGGCGCCGCCGTCGAGCTACTGGAACATCGACGTCCGTCCGCTGTCCACGACCACGGTCTCCGGCCGCTCGGGCCGCTGGAACCTCCGCTTCGACGGGATCCCGGCTCAGCGCTCGCGCACGTAGTCGGTGGTCAGGACGAGGTCCTTCGCCGGGCCGCCGACCCGCCACACCGTGCGCCAGTGGTCGGCGTCTTGGACGGTGAACTCGCCCCGGTAGAAGTCGGCCGCGCAGGGGTGGCCGGCGACGTACCGCCCGGTGGTCAGGTCCAGCTCGTGGAAGGGCCGGCCGTCGGCGAACCGCACGTCCGCCCGGCCCGGCGTGGGCCCCGGCAGGAACCGCAGCGTCCGGGTGGCCGGCCGGGCCGTCCCGTCCCAGGTGAAGGTGCCGGACTCCTCGTGCAGCAGCCCGCCACCGTCCAGCGGGCTGAAGACGGTGGTCCCGGTGAAACGGCCCTCGGCGCCGCTCGCCAGATCCCGCACGGTGCGCTCGACACGCCAGCGTCCGGCCAGATGGGCCAGGACGTCGGGCACCGGCCAGAACCCGCGCGTTTCGCCGTGCGGCGTCAGCACATCCATGAGGCGAGCTTACGGGGGCGACCGCGTCCGCCCCATTGACGTGTCCATACCCCTTCCCTATCTTGCCGTTCGAAGTGCTGACCAATGTCTGATATTTCGAACGCCAAGAGCCCGCGGAGTATCCATGTCGCGCACCACCCGCTTAAGACTCGGCCTGGGAACGAGCGCCGTCCTGCTCGCCACGGCCGTCCTCCCCGCCCCCGCCCCCGCCCACGCCGAGGACGTCACCGACTACTCGATCACCGTCGACCCCACCGCCACCGGGCCGAAGATCGACAAGACGATGTACGGCGTCTTCTTCGAGGACATCAACCGCGCCGCCGACGGCGGCCTGTACGCCGAACTCGTCCAGAACCGGTCCTTCGAGTACTCCACCGACGACAACAGGTCGTACACCCCGCTGACCGCGTGGACGGTCTCCGGCACCGCGCAGGTCGTGAACGACTCCGGCCGGCTCAACGGCCGCAACCGCGACTACCTCTCTCTGGGCGCCGGTTCCTCCGTGACCAACGCCGGCTACAACACCGGCATCGCGGTCCAGGACGGCAAGACCTACGACTTCTCGGTCTGGGCCCGCGGCGACGCCGGCAGCAGCCTCACCGTGACCCTCCAGGACTCCGGCGGCCCGCTCGCGACCGCCCGGCGGATCGCCGTGAAGAAGGACGGCTGGGCCCGGTACGAGGCGTCCTTCGCGGCCGGCCGCACCAGCACCACCGGCCGGCTCACCGTGGCCGCCGACGCCGCTACCAGCCTGGACATGGTGTCCCTCTTCCCGCGCGACACCTACCGGCACGAGCCCAACGGCCTGCGCAAGGACCTCGCCGAGAAGGTCGCCGCCCTGCACCCGGGCTTCGTCCGCTTCCCCGGAGGCTGCCTGGTCAACACGGGCTCCATGCAGGACTACAGCGAGGCCTCCGGCTGGCAGCGCAAGCGCTCCTACCAGTGGAAGGACACCGTAGGCCCGGTCGAGACCCGCGCCACGAACGCCGACTTCTGGGGCTACAACCAGAGCTACGGCCTCGGCTACTACGAGTACTTCCGCTTCGCCGAGGACGTCGGCGCCATGCCGCTGCCCGTCGTGCCGGCCCTCGTCACCGGCTGCGGCCAGGACACGGCCGTCGCCGACGACGCCCTGCTGGAGCGGCACATCCAGGACACCCTCGACCTCGTCGAGTTCGCCAACGGACCGGTGACGAGCGAGTGGGGCAGGAAGCGGGCCGCGATGGGCCACCCCGAGCCCTTCCACCTCACCCACATCGAGGTCGGCAACGAGGAGAACCTGCCGAACGAGTTCTTCGCCCGCTTCCGGCAGTTCCGCGCGGCCGTCCAGGCGAAGTACCCGTACGTGCAGGTGATCTCCAACTCCGGCCCCGACGACGCCGGTCCCGTCTTCGACACGGCCTGGAAGCTCAACCGGGCCGCCAAGGTCGACATGGTCGACGAGCACTACTACAACAGCCCGCGGTGGTTCCTGCAGAACAACGACCGCTACGACTCCTACGACCGCTCCGGCCCGAAGGTCTTCCTCGGCGAGTACGCCTCCCAGGGCAACGCCTTCAGGAACGGCCTCGCCGAGGCGGCGTACATGACCGGCCTGGAGCGCAACGCGGACGTCGTCAAGCTCGCCTCGTACGCCCCGCTGTTCGCCAACGAGGACTACGTGCAGTGGAGCCCGGACATGGTGTGGTTCAACAACCACGCCTCCTGGGGCTCGGCCGACTACGAGGTCCAGAAGCTGTTCATGACCAACGTGGGCGACCGCGTCGTGCCCAGCACGGCCACCGGCACCCCGGGCCTGAACGGGCCCGTCACCGGCGCCGTCGGCCTGTCCACCTGGAACACCGGCGCCGCCTACGACGACGTGTCGGTCACCGCCGCCGACGGCAGGACCCTGCTGAGCGACGACTTCTCCGGTGACGCCTCGCAGTGGACCCACACCGGCACCGGCAGCTGGACCGTCCAGGGCGGCCGGTACGTCCAGACGGACGACACCGCCGAGAACACCATGGTCCAGGCCGGTGACGTCCACTGGCACGACTACGACCTGCACGTGAAGGCCACCAAGACGTCCGGCAGGGAAGGCTTCCTCGTCGCCTTCGGGGTCAAGGACACCGGCAGCTACTACTGGTGGAACCTGGGCGGCTGGAACAACACCCGGTCGGCGGTCGAGCAGGCCGTGGACGGCGGCAAGTCGACGCTGATCTCCAAGGCCGGGTCGATCGACACGGGCCGCGCCTACGACATCGACATCAAGGTGCGGGGCCGCCAGGTCACCCTCTCCCTCGACGGCAAGGAGTGGGGCAGCTTCACCGACGACAAGCCGGCCGAGCCGTTCCGCCAGGTCGTCACCCGCGACGCGAAGACCGGCGAGCTCATCGTCAAGGTCGTCAACGCCCGGTCCGCCGCCGCCCGTACGGCCATCGACCTCGGCGCTGCCCGGGTCGCGTCCAGGGCCGAGGCGACCACGCTCGCCGCCGCGCCGGACGCGGTCAACACCGAGACGTCCACGGCCGTCGCCCCGCGGACGTCCACCCTGACCCAAGTCGCGCGGAAGTTCACGTACACCTTCCCGGCGAACTCCGTCACGTTCCTGCGGATCAAGCAGAAGTAGCCGCGGCCGCGGGCTGTGCGGCCGGTCAGGGGATTCACCTAAAAAACACCTCTCGGAAAGCCGCTGTTTTCCCGGGCATCCGGGAATTCATGCGATGTTCCCCGTATTCGGAGGAACTCGCCCCACTTTTTGGTGAGCACACAACCATGCGGAAAGAAGCCCCGTCTAAGTCGGCGAAACAGACGAAATGAATTCGCTGGGGGCCTCCCGACACATGGACCGCTCGACCTCGCCCCATGCGCCGCGGCGGGCCGCCGCCCTGCTCGCCGCGGCCGTCACGATCACCGCCTTCTGCGCCGGTGACGTGCTGGCGCGCAGCCATCCCTTCGGCCCCCGCACCCGCAGCGTCAACGACCTCGGCAACCAGTACGTGCCCTTCCACGCCCACCTGTGGGACCTGCTGCACGGCAGGGCCCACGGCGGCCTCCTCGTCAACTGGCAGTCGGGCTACGGCGCTTCCTTCCTGCCCGACCTCGGCACCTACCTCGGCAGCCCCTACGCCCTGCTCGTCGCCCTCTTCCCGCGCGACGAGATCGACCTCGCCGTCTACGCCGTCACCCTCCTGAAGACCGCCACCGCCGCAGCGGCCATGGCCTGGCTGCTGCTCACGCTGCGCCCCGGACGCTGGTGGGCGGCGGGCCTGCTCGGCGCCTCGTACGCGCTGTGCGGCTGGAGCACGGCCGACGCCTCCTACAACCCCATGTGGCTCGACGGCCTGATCACCCTGCCGCTGCTGTGCCTGGTCGGAGAGTGGGCGCTCGCCGGACGCCGGCGCCGCCTGACCGGGGTCCTGATCGTCGCCCTCGTCTGGACCGCCAACTTCTACACCGCCTACATGGCCACCCTCGGCGCCGCCCTGGTCCTGCTGCTGCGCCTGCTGCTCGCCCGCCCACCGCGCCGGCAGGCGCTCGCCACCGCCGGCCGCGCCGCCCTCACCACCGTCCTCGGCGTGGGCCTCGCCGCCCCGCTGGTCACCGTCGTCTACTTCGGCACCCGGCACGCCTACCCCGGCCGGGTGCGGCAGTTCACCCCGGTGCCCGCCGAGGACGTCGCAGCCCGGCTGCTGCCCGCGACCTACGGCTTCGGCTCCCCGGCCCTCTACGTCGGCCTCACCGCCCTGCTCCTCGCCCTTGCGCTGCCCTTCCACCGGGCGGTCCCGGTCCCGGTCCGCACCGGCTGGACGGCGCTGGTGCTCGCGGTGGCCCTCTCCCTCCAGTGGGGCCCCACCCATCTGGTCTGGCACGCCTTCGCCACCCCGCAGGGCAGCGCCTACCGGCAGGCGTTCGTGCTGTGCGGCCTGCTGGTGATCGCCGCCTGGCACGCCCTGGCGTACGGCGTCCCCGGCCGGCGGGCGCTGGGCGCCGCGACCGTGCTGCTGGCGCTGATCGTCGTCGCCGCCGGCCGCAGCACGCTGGTCGGCTGGTACACCTGGCCGGTGCTGCTGCCCGCCCTCGCGGGCGCCCTCGCGGGGCTCGTCCTGCTGGCCCGCGCCGGTGGGCAGCGCACCCGGCTCGCCGGACTGGCCGTCGTCCTCCTGCTCGCCGTGCAGGCCGGCGAGGGCGCCGCCACCTCCGCCGTGGCCACCCGGATGCGCCTCGCGCACATGGACGACTACGCGCCCTGGGGCCGGCGGCAGGAGACGCAGGCGGCGGCGATCGCCGGGGCCGACGGCTGGCCCCGGTACCGCACCGACCCCGGCCGCGAGCAGACCGTCGGCAACGACCCGCTGCTGGTGGGCGGCGAGGGCGCCCAGTACTACAGCAGCCTGACCTCGGGCGTGCTCAGTCGCACCCTCACCGCGCTGGGCGACGGCTGGACCTCGCGCGGCCGGAGCGTGCAGAGCCTGGACAACGCCGTCACGGACGTCGTCTTCTCGGTCGGCGCCCGGGTGCACTCCCCGCCCGACCCGCACCAGAAGCACGTGCCCCCGGGCGGCGGACCGGTCACCGTCACCCGGCGGGAGGTACCGCCCCTGGTCACCGTCCGGGCCGCACCCGGCAGAACACCGTTCGGGCCGTCGCCGTACCGCAACCAGGAACTGCTGCTGGGCAGCCGCGTCTACACCGTGCCCCGCTTCACCGTGCACGACGACGGCGGGCGCCCGGTCCCCGGCCGCCGCGTCGGCACCGGAAGCGCCCTGGCCCGGCCGACGATCACCGCCCGGTGCCCGGCCGGCACCCGGGTCCACCTGTGGGCCCCGCACTTCTCCGGCACCGCACGGCTGGCCGGCGCCGCCGCATCGGCCCGGTTCAGGTTCGTGTTCCCGCGCAACCGCGCCGCGCTGCAGCCGCTCGGCCCGGCCCCCGCCTCCGGGCGGCTGCGCATCGAGCTGGCCCCGGACCGGCCCGGCCGCATCCCGCCCGGCGCCGTCGGCTGCCTGGACACCGCCCGGCTGGACACCGCAGCCGCCGCGCTGAAGGCGACCGGCGCCACCCGCGTGACCGTCTCCGACGGCACCCTGCGGGCCCGGCTGCCCGCCGGCAGCAAGGGCATCGCGGTCGTCGCGGCACCCCGGATCGCCGGCTGGCGGTGCGCCACCGGGGACGGCCCCGAGCGTCCCGCCGGTGACTTCCACGGCCTGATCGCCGTGCCCCTCGACGGCACCGCCACCAGCCTGACCTGCACCTTCCACCCACCCGGCCTGCGGCTGGGCACGGCCGTCGGGGTCGCCTCGCTGCTCACCCTCGCCCTGCTCACCGCCGTCAGCACCGTCCGCCGCCGGCGCGCCCCGGCGCCGCCCACGACCACGTCACCGCGCGAGCGGCTGACCACCGCTCTCTGACCGCGCCCAGGGGGGATCCCGCAATGCTGATATCGATCGTCGCGCCCTGCTACAACGAGGAAGACGTCCTGGCCCGCTTCCACGAGGAGGTCCAGAAGGTCGCCGAGGAACTGCTGCCCCTCGGCCACGACATGGAGTTCGTGTACGTGGACGACGGCAGCCGGGACCGTACGCTCGCCGTCCTGGAGGACCTGGCCGACCTGGACTCCCGGGTGCGCTACGTCTCCTTCAGCCGCAACTTCGGCAAGGAGGCGGCCCTGCTCGCCGGCCTGCGGCACGCCTCGGGCGACTCGGTGATCGTCATGGACGCCGACCTCCAGCACCCGCCGGAGCTGATCAAGCGCATGGTCGCGCTGCGCGAACAGGGCCACGACCAGGTCATCGCCAAGCGCACCCGCACCGGCGACCGGCTCACCCGGACCCTCACCGCCCGCCTGTACTACCGGCTCGTCAACCGCCTGGTCGACGTCGAACTCGTCGACGGGGTCGGGGACTTCCGGCTGCTGTCGCGCCGGGTGGTGGACGCGGTGCTCGCCCTCACCGAGTACAACCGCTTCTCCAAGGGCCTGTTCGCCTGGGTGGGCTTCCCGAGCACCACCTTCGAGTACCAGAACGCCGCGCGCGAGGCCGGCCGCAGCTCCTGGAACCTGCGCGGCCTGCTCAACTACGGCCTCGACGGCCTGCTGTCCTTCAACAACCGTCCGCTGCGCGCCGCGCTCTGGCTCGGCGTGGGCCTGCTGCTGTGCGCGGGCCTCTACACCGCCTGGATCGTGGGCGCCGCGCTCGTCAACGGCGTCCAGACCCCCGGCTATGTGACCATCATCACCGCCGTGACCGCCCTTTCGGGCGTCCAGATGGTCATGCTGGGAGTCATCGGGGAGTACACCGGCCGCATCTACTACGAGGTGAAGGGGCGCCCGCACTTCCTGGTGAAGGCGACCAATGTGGAACGGACGAAAGACCTCATTCCCTGATGCGGCAGATTCTGACCTTCGCGGCGGTGGGTGTCGTCAACACGGCGACCTACTACTGCCTCTACCTCTTGTTCCTGGCCGCCCTTCCTTATCTGGCGGCGCACGTCCTGGCATTCGCGCTCAGCATGATCGGCTCCTTTTTCCTGAACGCGCGCTTCACCTACCGGATACGGCCCACCTGGCGGAAATTCCTGCTGTTCCCGCTGACGAACCTCACCAACTTCCTGATCACCACGGCCGGGGTGTACCTGATCGTCGACGTCCTGCACGCCGGCAGCCGCTTCGCCCCGCTGCTCGCCGCGGCCCTGGCCGTCCCGGTCACCTTCCTCGTCTCCCGCTGGGTGATGCTCCCCAAGCCGATTGCATAAACGTGCAGCGATACGTATAGTCATGCCATCCAGAGGAGGGTGGACATGGCAGTACGTGCGGCGGTGGCCGGAGCGAGCGGATACGCGGGCGGAGAGGTCCTGCGCCTGCTCCTCGCGCACCCCGAGGTCGAGATCGGTGCCCTGACCGGCAACTCCAATGCCGGACAGCGGCTCGGCGCGCTCCAGCCGCACCTGCTGCCGCTGGCCGACCGGGTGCTGGCCGAGACCACGCCTGAGGCGCTCGCCGGGCACGACGTCGTCTTCCTCGCACTGCCGCACGGGCAGTCCGCCGCCGTCGCCGAGCAGCTCGGCCCCGGCGTCCTCGTGATCGACATGGGCGCCGACTTCCGGCTGAAGGACCCGGCCGACTGGGAGACCTTCTACGGCTCCCCGCACGCCGGCACCTGGCCCTACGGCCTCCCGGAACTGCCGGGCGCCCGTGCCGCGCTGGAGGGGTCCAAGCGCATCGCGGTGCCCGGTTGCTACCCGACCGCCGTCTCCCTCGCCCTGTACCCGGCCTACGCGGCCCACCTCGCCGAGCCCGAGGCCGTGATCGTCGCCGCCTCCGGCACCTCCGGCGCGGGCAAGGCACCCAAGCCGCACCTGCTCGGCAGCGAGGTCATGGGGTCCATGTCGCCGTACGGCGTCGGCGGCGGCCACCGGCACACCCCCGAGATGATCCAGAACCTGAGCGGGGTGGCGGGGGAGCGGATCGCGGTCTCCTTCACCCCGACCCTCGCGCCGATGCCCCGCGGCATCCTCGCCACGTGCAGCGCCAAGGCCGTCGCCGGGGTGACGGCGGACTCGGTCCGCGCCGCCTACGACAAGGCCTACGCCGACGAGCCGTTCGTCCGCCTGCTCCCCGAGGGCCAGTGGCCCGCGACGGCGTCCGTCCAGGGTTCCAACGCCGTTCAGGTGCAGGTCGCGTACGACGGGTCGGTGGGCCGCATCATCGCGATCAGCGCCATCGACAACCTGACCAAGGGCACCGCGGGCGGTGCCGTCCAGAGCATGAACATCGCCCTCGGTCTCGACGAGACCACGGGTCTTTCCACGATCGGAGTCGCACCGTGAGCGTCACGGCAGCCAAGGGATTCACGGCGGCGGGCATCGCCGCCGGGATCAAGGAGAACGGCAACCCCGACCTGGCCCTCGTGGTCAACGACGGGCCCCGCCGTGCCGCCGCGGGCGTCTTCACCTCCAACCGTGTGAAGGCCGCGCCGGTGCTGTGGTCGGAGCAGGTCCTCAAGAGCGGCCAGGTCTCGGCGGTCGTCCTGAACTCGGGCGGCGCCAACGCCTGCACCGGCCCCAAGGGCTTCCAGGACACCCACGCCACCGCCGAGAAGGCCGCCGAGGTGCTCGGCCGCGGGGCCATCGAGGTCGCCGTCTGCTCGACCGGGCTGATCGGCGTGCTGCTGCCCATGGACAAGCTGCTCCCGGGGATCGAGAAGGCCGCCGCCCAGCTCTCCGAGCACGGCGGCGAGAAGGCCGCCATCGCCATCAAGACCACCGACACCGTCCACAAGACGTCCGTCGTCCGCGGCGAGGGCGGCTGGACCGTCGGCGGCATGGCCAAGGGCGCCGGCATGCTCGCCCCGGGCCTCGCCACCATGCTCGTCGTCCTCACCACCGACGCCGACCTCGGCAACGAGGAGCTGGACAAGGCCCTGCGCGCGGCCACCAGGGTCACCTTCGACCGCGTGGACTCCGACGGCTGCATGTCCACCAACGACACCGTCCTGCTGCTCGCCTCCGGCGCCTCCGGCGTCACCCCCGGGTACGACGAGTTCGCCGAGGCCGTACGGCAGGTCTGCGACGACCTCGGCCGGCAGCTCATCGGCGACGCCGAGGGCGCCAGCAAGGACATCAAGGTCGAGGTGATCAACGCGGCGAGCGAGGAGGACGCCGTCGAGGTGGGCCGCTCCATCGCCCGCAACAACCTCCTGAAGTGCGCCATCCACGGCGAGGACCCCAACTGGGGCCGGGTGCTCTCCGCGATCGGCACCACCGGGGCCGCCTTCGAGCCGGACCGGCTGAACGTCGCCATCAACGGCGTCTGGGTGTGCAGGAACGGTTCCGTCGGTGAGGACCGGGAACTGGTCGACATGCGCTACCGCGAGGTCCACATCGTCGCCGACCTCGCGGCGGGCACCGAGACCGCGACCATCTGGACCAACGACCTGACCGCCGACTACGTCCACGAGAACAGCGCCTACTCCTCATGAGCACTCGCAAGCACACGGCCCTGCCGAAAGCCCAGATCCTCATCGAGGCGCTGCCCTGGCTCACCCGGCACAACGGCAAGATCGTCGTCATCAAGTTCGGCGGCAACGCCATGGTGGACGAGGACCTGAAGGCCGCCTTCGCCCAGGACGTCGTCTTCCTGCGGCACGCCGGCCTCAAGCCGGTCGTCGTGCACGGCGGCGGCCCGCAGATCAGCGCCGCCCTCGACAAACACGGCATCGTCAGCGAGTTCAAGGCGGGCCTGCGCGTCACCACCGAGGACGCCATGGACGTCGTACGGATGGTGCTCGCCGGGCAGGTGCAGCGCGAACTGGTCGGCCTGCTCAACCAGCACGGCCCGCTCGCCGTCGGCCTCACCGGCGAGGACGCGCACACCATCACCGCCACCCGGCACACCCCCGAGATCGACGGCGAGCTGGTCGACATCGGGCGGGTCGGCGAGATCACCGCACTCGACACCGGCGCGATCGAGGCACTGCTGGCCGACGGCCGCATCCCGGTCGTCTCCTCGATCGCCCGCTCCCAGGACGACGGACATGTCTACAACATCAATGCTGATACGGCGGCTGCGGCACTCGCTGCGGCACTGGGCGCCGAGACCCTCATGGTCCTCACCGACGTCGAGGGCCTCTACGAGGACTGGCCGAACTCCGACGAGGTGATCAGCCGTCTCACCGCTGCGCAACTGGAGAAGCTGCTGCCGGATCTCAGCTCCGGCATGGTGCCGAAGATGGAGGGCTGCCTGCACGCCGTGCGCAACGGCGTGACGACCGCCCGCGTCATCGACGGCCGGGTCCAGCACTCGATCCTGCTGGAGATCTTCACCGACGAGGGCATCGGCACCATGGTCGTGCCCGACGAGCTTGAGGGGGACGCACAGTGACGGGCAACCAGGAGCTGACCCGGCGGTGGCAGGGCGCGCTCATGAACAACTACGGCACCCCCCGCCTGCCCCTCGTCCGCGGCGAGGGCACCAGGCTGTGGGACGCCGACGGCAAGGAGTACCTCGACTTCGTCGGCGGCATCGCCACCAACGCCCTCGGCCACGCCCACCCCGCGGTCGTCGAGGCCGTGAGCGGCCAGATCGCCTCCCTCGGCCACATCTCCAACCTCTTCCTGGCCGAGCCCACCGTCGCCCTCGCCGAACGGCTGTTCCAGCTCTTCGGCCGGGAGGGCCGGATCTTCTTCTGCAACTCCGGGGCCGAGGCCAACGAGGCCGCGTTCAAGATCGGCCGGCTCACCGGACGCACCCACATGGTGGCCACCGACGGCGGCTTCCACGGCCGTACGATGGGCGCCCTTGCGCTCACCGGCCAGCCCGGCAAGCGGGACCCCTTCCTGCCGCTGCCCGGCGACGTCACCCACGTCCCCTACGGCGACGCCCAGGCGCTGGCCGCCGCGGTGACGGAGGAGACCGCCCTCGTCGTCATCGAGCCGATCCAGGGCGAGAACGGCGTGGTCGTACCCCCGGCCGACTACCTCAAGGCGGCCCGCGCGATCACCGCCGCCACCGGCGCCCTGCTGGTCCTGGACGAGGTGCAGACCGGCATCGGCCGGACCGGCACCTGGTTCGAGTACCAGGCCCACGAGGGCGTGCTGCCGGACGTCGTCACCCTCGCCAAGCAGCTCGGCGGCGGGCTGCCGCTCGGCGCGACCGTGGCCTTCGGCCGGGCCGCCGAACTGCTCGGGCCCGGCCACCACGGCACCACCTTCGGCGGCAACCCGGTCGCCTGCGCCGCCGGACTCGCCGTGCTCGACACGATCGCCGACGAGGATCTGCTGGACAACGTCAAGCGGCAGAGCGAGCGGCTGCGCGACGGAATCGAGGCACTGGGCCACCCGTTGATCGATCATGTCCGGGGTGCGGGCCTCCTCCTGGGTATCGTGCTCACCGGGCCGCGCGCAGCGCAGGTGCAGCAGGCGGCCCAGGAGGCCGGGTTCCTGGTGAACGCGCCCGCCCCCGACGTCGTACGGCTCATGCCGCCGCTCAATCTCCGCGACGACGAGGCGGGTGCGCTGCTCCGGGCGCTGCCCGGCATCCTCGACGCAGCGGGCCCTGTGGATGGGGACGGACGATCCGGAGAATGAGACGACGATGAGCCAGGCGCAGGACCATGAGCAGGCGGCGGGGGCCGGACCCGCCGTGCCGCAGACCCGCACCGCACGGCACCGACGGATCGTGGACATCCTCAACCGTCAGCCGGTGCGGTCGCAGAGCCAGCTGGCCAAGCTGCTCGCCGACGACGGGCTGAGCGTCACACAGGCGACGCTCAGCCGGGACCTCGACGAGCTGAACGCGGTGAAGATCCGCAACACCGACGGCGACCTGATCTACGCGGTGCCGAGCGAGGGCGGTTTCCGCACACCGCGCGCGCCGCTGGGGGAGTCGGCGAAGGAGGAGCGGATGCGGCGGCTCTCCCAGGAGCTGCTGATCTCCGCGGAGGCCTCGGCGAACCTGGTGGTCCTGCGCACCCCGCCGGGCGCCGCGCAGTTCCTGGCCTCCGCCATCGACCAGGCGGAACTGCACGACATCCTGGGCACGATCGCCGGCGACGACACCCTGCTGCTGATCAGCCGGGACCCCAGTGGGGGGCAGGCGCTGGCGGACCATCTGCTGCGGCTGGCGCAGAACGGCCACTGACCGCATGCGCGGTCCGCCCGGCGGACGCAGAATAGGCATGTGATCTTCCGCGGCGAGCGGGCCGGGGGACGGGCAATCCCCTGGCGGCCGTCGAACGTATACAGAGGTGTGTCGGGAAACCGGTTCCCCGTCGGCCGCCTCCCGGACGAGGTTCTGCTGTCCGGGCTGGCCGCCGGAGATCCGGAGCTCGCTGTGCTCTTCGTACGGAGGTTCCAGCACCGGGTCTTCGGTGTGGCCAGGGCCGTCACCGGGGACCAGCAACTCGCCGAGGACGTCGCCCAGCAGACGTTCGAGCGCGCGTGGCGTCATGCGCAGATCTACGACTCGCGTCGCGGCTCGGTCATGACCTGGCTGACGAGCATCGCGCACAACCTGGCCATCGACGCCGTCCGTGCCCGGCGGACGGAGCCGATGGCGCCCGAGGACCTCGAGGACCTGCTGGACGTCGTCACCGAGACCCCTGAGCAGTGGGCGCTGGCCGACGAGGCCTCCGCCCAGGTCCGGGCCGCCCTGGCACGGCTGCCCCGGGAGCAGGCCAGGGCGCTGATGATGGCCGGGATCTACGGCATGACGGCCCGCCAGGTCGCCGACGCGGAACGGATCCCGCTGGGCACCGCCAAGACGCGGATCAGGACGGCGATGGCAAAACTGCGCACCGCCGTCGCGTCTGCGAAGCGAGGCGACCATGTCCGGTGACGTGGACTGCGAGGAGCTGCGGGAGATCGGACCCGAGCTCGCGCTGGGCGTGCTGCCCGGCCGGGAGCGGGCCGAGGCGGTCGCCCATCTGGACCGGTGCGCGGAGTGCCGGGAGTACGTCCGGCAGCTGACCCAGGTCGGTGACCGGCTGGTCGGCCTGCTGCCGGACCGCGAGCCGCCGCCCGGCTTCGAGACCCGCGTGGCGCGCGGCCTCGCCCGGCAGGCGACCGCGTCCGAGGGGCAGCGGCCCGCCCGCTCCCGCGGCGCGTACCGCGGCGTCCGGCGGGCCCGGGCACGGGCCGCTGCCGTCGGGGCCGCGCTCGCCGCCGCCGTCGGATTCGCCGGCTGGGTGATCGGCACCGCCGTCGAGGAGGTCGTCGCCTCGCCGCCCGCCGTCGAGTCCGAGCCGGTCATGGTCGGGGACATGACCCCGGCCGGGCGCGGCGGGGCGCCCGTCGGCGAGGTCTACGCCCACCCCGGTCCGCCCGGCTGGGTCTTCGTGTCCGTCGCCCTCACCCGCCCCGGCACCCGGTACACCGGCACGGTCACCTGTCTCCTCGACCGCCCCGACGGCGCGAGCCTGCGGGTCGGCGACTTCGCCCTGCGCGACGGACACGGGAACTGGGGCGTGGCGGTGCCCGGTGACCTCACCCGGTACTCCGGTGTCCGCCTGATCTCCCCCGACGGCACCGTCCTCGCCACCGCTCAGCTGCAGAAGGGGCAGGTCACGAGCCCGGAGGCGTGAACCGCCCCGCTCGCGGACCGCGACGTGGCACGGGCAGTACGGCCTCCAGGGCGGCGGCCAGTCCGGCGACGGTGGGCCGCGCCGGGGGGTCGGGCCGCAGACAGCTGTCGACGGCGGCGGCGAGCGCGGGCGGCAGCCGCCGACGGGACCCGGCCGGCGGCGCGGTCCGCTCCAGCTGCGGATACCAGTCGTCCGGGTCACCCGTGCCGGTCCCGGTGCACGGCTCGTCGCCGGCGTACGGCCGCTCGGTGGCCCCGCCGGTCGTGCGGCAGTCGAACGGCAGGTCACCGCAGGCGGCCTCGAACAGCGTGACGCCGATGCCCCACACGTCGGCGGCGGCCGTGAGCCTTCCGCCGCGGGCCTGCTCCGGGGCGAGGTAGCAGCAGGTGCCCACGCCCGCCGGGGCGGGCCCCGGAGGCCGGGCGACACTCAGGTCCAGCACCTTCGCGAGTCCCCGCTCCACCACCACGTTCGACGGCTTCATGTCCAGGTGCAGCAGACCCCGGCCGTGCAGGTAGTGGACGGCGGAGCACAGCTGCACCCCGAGGAGCGCCACGTCGGCCGCGGACGGCCGGTGCCGCAGCCGGTGCAGCAGGTGGGACAGCGTCTCACCGGTCAGCGTCTCCAGGACGACGAGCGGCTCGGGCTCCGCGCGGACGTCGTAGGCGCGCACCAGGTGGGGATGGGTGAAGTCCCGCAGCCACCGCCCCTCGCGCAGCAACCGCTCGCCCAGCCGCCGCTCGCCGCGCCGGTCGGAGCGCACCATCTTGATCACGCACCGGCAGTCCCGTTCCGCGCTCCAGGCGTCGTAGACGTCCTGCCAGCCGGTGCGGGCCAGGCCCGCGAGGATCTCGTAGCCCGGAACCGGTTCCGTGCCGGGGGGAAGGGGCGGGGCGCCGGATACGGCGGTGCCGCTCATGCCGGCACCGCTCCCGTGTGCAGCCGGTGCAGCCGGGCGTAGGTGCCGTCGTGGCCGAGCAGGTCGTCGTGGCCGCCGTGCTCCACGATCCGGCCGTGGTCGAGGACCGCGATGCGCGTGGCGTCGCGGACGGTCAGCAGGTTGTGCGAGATGACCACCGTGGTCCGCCCGGCCATGAGCCGGCGCAGCGGGTCCATGATCCGGCGGCCCGACCGGACGTCGAGCCCGGCCGTCGGTTCGTCCAGGAGCAGCACGGGCGCGTCCCGGATCATCGCGCGGGCGATCGCCAGCCGCTGGCACTGTCCGCCGGACAGGGTGCGGCCGCGCTGGCCGACCAGCGTGTCGTAGCCGTCGGGGAGCAGTTCGATGAACTCGTGCGCGTCCGCGGCCCGCGCCGCGGCGACGATGTCGGCGTCCGTGGCCCCGGGCCGGCCGTAGGCGATGTTGTCCCGCACGGTGCCGTGGAAGACGAGCGTCTCCTGGAGCACCACCGCGACGCTCTCCCGCACGTCGGACAGGCGCAGGTGCCGCAGATCGGTCCCGTCCAGGCGGACGGCGCCCCGGTCGGGGTCGTAGAAGCGCAGCTGGAGCTTGGCGACGGTGGACTTGCCGGCCCCGCTGGCGCCGACCAGCGCGAGCGTCTCCCCGGGCGCCACGTGGAAGGACACGTCCGACAGCGCCCAGGACGAGCCGCCGGGATAGCGGAACCACACCCCGTCGAACTCCAGGTCGCCCCGCGCGCGGCCGATCCGCCGGGCGCCGGGGGCCTCGGCGACCTGGGGCCGCTGGTCCAGCAGCTCGATGATCCGTTCCGCCGAGGCGGAGGCCGCGTAGAACGTGGTGCCGAGGTGGGACAGTCCGCGGACCGGGCCGTACAGCTTGCCGATCAGCGCGAGGAAGACCAGCAGTCCGCCGAGCGTCAGCTGTCCCTGGGCCAGCTTCCAGGTGCCCAGACCCATCACCGTGAGGCCGCCGGCCACCTCGATGATCTCCACGACGGGGCCGTAGACGGCGCGGATCCGGGCCGAGGCCATCGCCGCCCGGAACCGGCCGAGGTTCTCCCGCTCGAACCGGCGCTCCTCCCAGCCCTGCCGGTTGTACGCCTGCACCAGGACGACGTTGCCCAGCGACTCCTCGGCGATCGCGCTGAGCGAGCCGCTGCGCCGCCTGCGCTCCCGGGACGCCTCCTTGACCAGCCGCGAGAAGTGCCGGGCGGCGCCCCAGAACAGCGGCACGATGGCCAGGGCGAGCAGGGTCAGGTCCCAGCGCAGGTAGCACAGCAGGCCGAGGAAGACACCGAGGCGGACCACGTAGTAGAGGGCGTCCGCCACCCCGGAGAGCAGGAACGTCTCCACCGCGTCGACGTCGCCCGTGACCCGCGACAGCACGTCCCCGAGCCGCCGCCGCTCGAAGAAGCCCAGCGACAGCCCCTGGACGTGCCGGAAGACGTCGGAGCGCAGGGCGAGCAGGAAGCGCTCGCCGACCCAGGTGGCGGTGACGTCGTCGGCGAAGCCCAGAATGCCGGAGCAGACGACCAGACCCAGGTAGGCCGGCGCGATCCACAGGAAGGGGTGCAGGTCGCGGGGGACGAGGACCTCGTCCACGACCACCTTGAAGAGCCACAGCTCGGCGGCGTCGACAAGGGGACCGGTCAGGCTGAACACGACGATGGGCACGAGCCAGCGCCGGCCGCCGCGGGTGTACGGCCAGAACCGCCGGAACACCTCGCGCGGGGACAGCGGGGGCGCGGCCTCGACCACGGCGTCGGAGGTCTCGCCGAGCGAGAGCAGACGCCGCAGGACATGCGCCATGGCGTGCGTTCCTCGGGGATCGGCGAAGCGGACCGGGTCCTCCGGCCTCCGGTCCGCTCAGCGTCGTGTGCGATCAGTACTTGTCGTGGCCACGGTGGCCACTGTGGTCATGGCCGTGACCGTGGCCGTGACCGTGACCGTGGTCGTGGTCGCCGTGACGGTGCCCGTGTCCCGAGCTGTCGTGCCGTGAGGTGTCGTCGTCACGGTCCCGCATCGCGGGCAGCAGGCGGCTGAAGATGGCCATGTCGTTTCCTCCCGGAACTTGCCTCACATGGGATACGTCCCAAGGCGTGCGGCGGATGGCGTTCCGGACGAAAAGATGGCGTTGCCGGCGAAAAAGGTGAGGGCCGCCGCCCGGGTGCCTCAGCCCAGGCGCGTCGCCAGCCCCCCGGTGCACCGCACCTCGTCGCCCGCGGTGATCAGCAGGGCCTCCACGTCCGGCAGGGACTCCAGCCACGCCAGGCCCGCCCGGGAGCCCATGGCGAACGCGGCCGTGGCCCAGCAGTCCGCCCAGGTCAGCCGGGGTCCCACGACCGTCACCGCCAACAGGTCCGTCACCGCGGAACGACCGGTGCGCGGATCCACGATGTGCGCTCCCCGCTCCGCCGTGCCCGAGGTGGCCACCGCCAGTTCGGCCGTGCCCGCCGCCGAGATCACCGCCGCCAGCCCGCCGGGCCGCAGCGGATCGGCCACCCCGACCCGCCAGGCCCGCTGCGGATCCGGCGCGCCCAGCAGCTGCACGTCCCCGCCCCCGTTGACGCTCACCCCGCTCACCCCGGCCACCGCCGCCAGCACCCGGGCCGCCCGCTCGGCCGCCCAGCCCTTGACGATGCCGGTGGGGTCCAGCGGGCCCTGGTAGCGCGGGCTGAACCAGCCCTCACTGACCCGCTCCGCCTCGGCCGCCAGCTCCAGCACCTCGGCCACCTCGGGGGCGCACCGCGAGACGGTCAGCTCACCCCGGGCCAGCCGCGACACCTCGCTGTCCTCGCGGTACGTGCTGAACAGCGCGTCCGCCCGGTGCAGCCCGGCGACGGCCTCGGCGAGCGCCGCCCGCACCGCGTCCGGTTCCCCGCCGCGGACGTCGAAGGAGAAGACGGTCCCCATGACCTCCTCCGCGTGACGCACCGCGGCGGGCGCCTCGGCCTCCTCGGCCACCGTGTCAGCCACCGGCCTGGTCCAGCGCGGACTGGAGCGACTTCTGATAGCCCTCGCTGGTGTACGTGGCCCCGGAGACGGCGTCGATGTCCGCGGTGCCCGCCGCGACGGCCTCCTGGTTGAGCTTGGGGACGGCGAGCTGGGTCTTCTGGTCGCTCAGGCCGCCCTTGGGCGCCTGGACCGCCTCCGCCTTCGTGATCTTCCCGCCGTTGACCGTGATCCGGACCTGCACCGGCCCGTACTGGGTCTGCACGGCCTTCCCGGTGACCGTCCGGGCCTCGGCCGAACCGGCCGAACCGGCCGAACCGGCCGCACCCGGCGACGCCGACTTCATCTTGTCCAGCGCGGACTGGAGCGACTTCTGGTAGCCCTCGCTGGTGTACGTGGCCCCGGAGACGGCGTCGATGTCCGCGGTGCCCGCCGCGACGGCCTCCTGGTTGAGCTTGGGGACGGCGAGCTGGGTCTTCTGGTCGCTCAGGCCGCCCTTGGGCGCCTGGACCGCCTCCGCCTTCGTGATCTTCCCGCCGCTGACGGTCAGCCGTACCTGCACGGCCCCGTACTGGGTCTGCGCCGCGTCACCGGTCACCGTGCCGGAGCCGGCCGGGGCGCCCTGCGTCCCGCCCTGCGGCGACTCCTGCCCGGCCGCCGTCTGCTGCGGGGCCGCGCCCGCCGCCGACGCGGCGGCCGGATCCGACGCCGGCTTCAGCGACAGCAGCAGCACGACACCGGACACGGTCGCGGCGGTGGCCAGCACGACCCGCCGCACGGGGTGGCTCTTCCTCATCGCTTCGCAGCTCCGCTCACATCTCGAACGACTCGTGGTGGATACGGCGGGCGGGCACCCCCGCCTCCCGCAGGGCCTCGTACACCGACTGGGCGAACCCGGGCGGGCCGCACATGAAGACGTCGTGCGTCTCGATGTCCGGGATCTTCCGCTGGAGGTTCTCCGCGGAGATGTCCGGCCGCTCGCCCTCCGGGCTGTTCACCGCGTACATCAGCCGGGCGCCCCGCTCCTCGGCGATCGCCGCGAGCTCGTCCCACAGCGCCAGGTCCTGGGTGGTGTTGGCCCGGTACAGGAGCGTGATGTCCCCGGCGGCCCCGGGCAGCGTCTCGAACAGCGCCCGCATCGGCGTGATCCCCACCCCGCCCGCGACCAGCAGCACCTTGCCGCGGCTGCGGCGCTGCGCGGTGAGCGCCCCGTACGGGCCCTCCGCCCACACCTTCGTCCCGGGCGTCAGCTCGCGCAGCCGGGCGCTGTGGTCGCCGATCGCCTTCACCGTGATCCGCAGCATGTCGGGGCGCGGGGCGGCCGACAGGGAGTACGGGTGCGAGCTGAACCGCATGCCGGGGGCGAGGAACCGCCAGCGGAAGAACTGGCCCGCCTCCGCACCCATCCGGTGCAGCCTCCGCCCGCCGATCAGCACCGACACGATGCCCGGCGTCTCCTCGATGACCGCCTCCACGCGCATGCGGTGGCGGAGGTTCAGCCGGATCGGGGTGAGGATCCGGTACCAGAGCACCAGCGCGGTGACCGCGCCGTACAGGCCGTACCAGAAGGTCTTGGCGGTGGGCTCCACCGCGAAGTCGTTGCCGGTGGTGATCTGGTGCCAGAACGTCAGGAACACCGCCGCGTAGGTCAGCAGGTGGACGTGGTACCAGGCGTCGTACGGCAGCCGGCGGCGGACCGGGCCGATCGACGTCAGCCCGATGACCACGAACAGACCCATGCCGATGGCGGCTTTGCCCATGTCCGGCAGCTGGTTGATGGAGTCGACGGTCTGCTGGACGATGTCGCCGAGCGACTTGCCCGCCTGGAGCGCGTATCCCCACATGGTGAGGAAGACGTGCGCGACGATCAGGCACAGCGTGTACCGGCCGCTCATCGCGTGCCAGCGGGCCACCCGGTCCGAGCCGACCCGCCGCTCCAGCGCCGGGACGCGCGCCATCTGGAGCACGACCAGCGCCATCAGATAGCCGGCCAGCAGACCGGTGATCCGGCCCGCGTTGAGGATCCGGCCCGTGGTGTCGGCTACGGCGGGGGTGTTGTGCCACCAGAGCCACAGCACGGCCGCGGCGCCCGCCCAGACGGCGAGCAGCAGCGGGACGGCCGGGGAGCGGCGCGGACGGATGCGGCGCATCGTCTGTCGGCGGGCGGCACGTCCGCCTGCGAGCGTGGTGGTCACGGTTCCTCCGTGGGGACTTGACCCTTGGCCCACACATACGTGCCGTATGAGCCGGGTGTTCAGAGGCCGGCCGAGTCCAGCGCGGACTGCAGCGACTGGCGGTATCCGTCACTGGTGTACGTCGCTCCGGACACGGAGTCGATCCGCGCGCTCTGCGCCGCCGGCGCCTCCCGCCGCAGCCGGGGGAGGGCGTAGCCGTCGATCTCCTGGTCGCGCGGATCGTCCTGCGGGCAGGCGACGGCCGTGACGTCGGTCAGCTCGCCGCCCTCCACCGTCACCCGCACCTGGACGGGACCCCAGCGGGTCCGGACGCTGTCCCCGGTGGCCGTCCTGGTCCCGGCGGCCCGGTTCGGCGCCGAACTGCTGGACGCGGCAGGCGACTTGGTGTCCGCCGTCACCAGCGGGGGAGCCGTGTGCGGCTTCAGCGCCAGCAGCAGCACCGTCCCGGAGACCGTCGCGGCACTCGCCAGCACGATCCGGCGCAGCGGGCGGCTCTTGTTCAACGCATGCATGTCCAGGCCTCTCCACGCCTCTTGGTGCGTCACAGCTCGAACGACTCGTGGTGGATACGGCGGTCCGGCACCCCGGCCGCCCGCAGCGCCCGGTACACGTCCTGCGCGAAGCCGTGCGGACCGCAGACGAAGACGTCGTGTCCGGCCAGGCCGGGGAAGGTCGCGCGCAGCGCCTCGGCGTTGAGGGGCGGGCGCTCACCGCCGGGCCCGTTGAGCGCGTACAGCACCCGTGCGCCGCGCCGGCGGGCGATCGCCTCCAGCTCGCCGCCCAGCGCCAGGTCCTCGGCACCGCGCGCCCGGTAAAGCAGGGTGACCTCGTCGGGCAGCGTCTCGAACAGCGCCCGCAGCGGGGTGATGCCGACACCGGCCGCGATCAGCAGGGTGCGCCGGCCGGTGGCCCGGTCGGCGGTCAGGGCGCCGTACGGGCCCTCCGCCCACACCCGGGTGCCGGGGCGCAGCAGGGACA
Organism: Streptomyces cyanogenus; assembly: GCF_017526105.1. Classification (NCBI taxonomy): domain Bacteria; kingdom Bacillati; phylum Actinomycetota; class Actinomycetes; order Kitasatosporales; family Streptomycetaceae; genus Streptomyces; species Streptomyces cyanogenus. The sequence goes on along the minus strand of NZ_CP071839.1, from coordinate 1,964,588 downwards.
CGGCCGCGCTGTGGTCGCCGAGCGCCTTGACGGTGATGCGCAGCAGGCCGGGGCGCGGCGGCGCCGACAGGGAGTACGGCGTCGACGTCCACGCCATGCCCTCGGTGAGGAACCGCCAGCGGAAGAACTGCCCCGGCCGCGCCGCCGGCCCGTCCAGCCGCCGCCCGCGGACGACCACCGAGTACACCCCCGGTGCCTCCCGGTGGACCGAGTCCACGGTCAGGCGGTGGCGCAGGTTGAGCCGGATCGGGGCGAGCACCCGGAACCACAGCACCAGGGCCGACACGCCCAGGTACAGCGCGTACCAGGCGGCGGTCGCCACCGTGCTGCCGTTGAACTGGTCGCCCAGCGCCAGCTGGTGCCCGAACGCCAGGAACACGGCCGCGTAGGTGAGCAGGTGGACGTAGTACCAGAACTCGTGCCCGGTGCGGCGGCGCATGGCCCGGGCCGAGGTGACGCCGACCGCGAAGAGGATCACCGTGCCGGTGGTGGCCTTGAGCATCTCCGGATAGTCGAGGACGACGGTGACCGCCTCGTGCCACAGGGAGGCCCGGTCCTGGGCGGCGTACCCGGCCAGGACCAGCACGATGTGCGCGAGCAGCAGGCAGAGCGTGTACCGGCCGGCCTGCGCGTGCCAGCGTGCCACCCGGTCCGAGCCGACCCGTGTCTCCAGCACCGGCACCCGGGCCATCAGACCGACCAGCACCGCGCAGGCGTACCCGCACAGCAGCCCGGCGATCCGCCCGGCCCCGGTCAGCCGGCCGGCCGCCCCCACCACCGACCCGGTGTCCGCCCACCACAGCGCGAGGACGGCCGCCGCCCCCGCCCACAGCAGGGCCGGTACGACTCCCGCGAGGGAGCGCCGGCCGGTCACGGGCAGCGGCGGAGCGGGAGCCGCCCGTCGCGCATCCACGGGGCTCATCAGTGTTCGCCGTCCCTTCGTCCGTCGGCCCCGCAACCGTGCGCGGCGAACCTCTGAGGCGGCTCTGAGCGGCCGCCGTCCCGGCCGGACTCAGAGGAAACTCACAGGCAGGCGGGCCGCCGCGCGCGCCCCGGAGCAGCGATGCTGGGAGACGCGATGAACACCACCCGCTCCGGCCGGCCGGCCCTCACCCGCCCCGACGGCACCCCGCTGCGCGTCCTCGTCGTCGACGACGACCCCGACCTCGCCGAGGTGCTCACCGGCGCCCTGCGCTACGAGGGCTGGGAGGTGCGCGCCGCCGGTGACGGCGCCGCCGCCCTCGCCGCCGCGCGCGAGCTGCTGCCCGACGCCGTCGTGCTGGACGTGATGCTCCCCGACACCGACGGCTTCGCGGTGCTGCGCCGCCTGCACGCCGTGCGGCCCGGCGTGTGCGTGCTCTTCCTCACCGCCCGGGACGCGGTCGAGGACCGGATCGCCGGGATCACCGCGGGCGGCGACGACTACGTCACCAAACCCTTCAGCCTGGAGGAGGTCGTCGCCCGGCTGCGCGGCCTGCTGCGCCGGGCCGGGATGGCCCGCGTGCAGGAGGAGGGCCCGCGGCTGATCGTCGGCGACCTGATGATGGACGAGGACGCCCGCGAGGTGACCCGGGCCGGCGAGCTGGTCGAGCTCTCGCCGACCGAGTTCGAACTGCTCCGCTTGCTCATGCGCAACCCGCGCCGCGTGCTCAGCAAGGCGCAGATCCTCGACCGGGTCTGGTCCTACGACTTCGGCGGCCGGGCGCACGTGGTCGAGCTGTACATCTCCTACCTGCGCAAGAAGGTCGACGCGGGCCGCGACCCCATGATCCACACCGTGCGCGGCGCCGGCTACGTCCTGAAGCCGGTGCCCCGGTGAGGCCGCCGCGCCCCCGCACCCTGCGCACCCGGCTCACCGTCGGGCTGGTGACGCTGCTGGCGGTGAGCTGCGCGGCCGTCGGCCTGGCCGCGGTCGTGGAGCTGAACGGCTTCCTCACCCGGCGCCTGGACGAACAGCTCGCCCAGGTCGGCACCCGGTTCCCGGAGAGCCTGGAGCACGAAGGCCGGCTGCCCGACGACCACGACGGGGACGAACACGCCGACACCCGCCGCACGGCCACCGGCACCTTCGGCGCCCGCCTGCTCGACGGGACGGTCACCCACAAGGGGCTGATCCGCTCCGGCGACCCCGCGGCCGACCTGAACGTGGACCTGACCGCGCGGGACGCGAGCCGGCTGGCCCGGGTACCGGCCGACGGCCGGCCCCGCACCGTCGACCTGTCCGCCCTGCACGACTACCGGGTCGTCGCCTCCCCGGGCCGGGACGGGGACGTGCTGGTCGTCGGCCTCCCGCTGGAGCCGGTGGAGGCCACGGTCCACCGCCTGGAACTGGTGGCCGGCGTCGTCTTCGGGCTGGCCCTGGTCGTCACCGGCGTGGCCGGAGCCTGCTGGGTCCGCTGGTCGCTCCGGCCGCTCAGCCGGGTCGCCGCCACCGCCACCCGGGTCAGCGAGCTCCCGCTGGCCAGCGGCGAGGTCGCGCTGCCGCCGCGGGCCCCGGACACCGACCCGCACGGCGAGGTCGGCCAGGTGGCGGCCGCCTTCAACCGCATGCTGGGCCATGTCGAGGACGCGCTGACCAAGCGCCACGCCAGCGAGGAGCGGCTGCGCCGCTTCGCCGCCGACGCCAGCCACGAGCTGCGCACCCCGGTCGCCTCGGTCCGCGGGCACGCCGAACTCGCCCTGCTGCACCCGGGCCCGGTGCCACCGGAGGTGACCCGCGCCCTGCACCGCATCACGGCCGAGTCCGCCCGCATGGGCGAGATGGTCGACGACCTGCTCCTGCTCGCCCGCCTGGACGCGGGCCGCCCGCTGGAGCGCCGGCCCGTGGATCTGACCCGTCTGGTCCTGGACGCGGTGGCGGACGCCCGGGCCGCGGGCCCCGATCACCGCTGGACCCTGGACCTGCCGGAGGAGCCGGTGACCGTGCCGGGGGACGCGCACCGCCTCCACCAGGTGGTGGCCAACCTGCTGGCCAACGCCCGTGTGCACACACCTGCGGGCACCGAGGTCACGATCACCCTGGACACCGGCCCCGGCACCGGCAGCGTCACCGGCGAGGCCCGCGTCACCGTCCACGACGACGGCCCCGGTGTACCCGAGGACATCCGCCCGACCGTCTTCGAACGCTTCACCCGCGCCGAACACCGCCGCGTGGCCGACGCCCCCGGCGGCGGAGCGGGCCTCGGCCTGTCGATCGTGGCGGCGGTGGTGGCGGCGCACGGGGGTCGCGTTGGGTTGGAGAGCCGGCCAGGTGCCACGACGTTCACGGTGAGCTTGCCCGCCGCGCCTTGACGGGTTCTGTCACAGCTCCAGCCGGAAGAGCCCGGCGTACAGCGCCAGCCGCTCCCGCACCCAGCCCTCGCTCTCGCCGACCGCGTGCGCCGCGAACCGTAGGTGCTCCGCGTCCACCCGTCCCTCCAGCGCCGGGAGCGCGCCGTCCGCCCTGCGGGACAGCAGGATCAGGTCCTGCCACAGCGGGAGGACGGCGGGGACGGCGTCCGCCGGAAGGTCCGGGGCCGGCTCGAATGGGAGGTAGGGCGCGATGCGCCCCCAGGTGCGGTCGACCGGCTCGCCCAGGCGGCCGGCCAGGCTGACCAGGTCCAGGGGGCAGAGCGGTTCGCCCGGTGCGGAGACGCGGTGCTCGACGCCCAGGGCGAGGACGTCCTCGGTGTCCGGCACGTGGGACGGCAGGCGCGTCACATCCTCCGGTGACAGCTCGGGGACGAGGGCGCCCAGCTCCCTGAGCGGGGCGAGGCGTGCGTAGGCGGCCGCGGCGCCCGAGCGCCAGGACCGCGCGCAGACGGCAAGGGCCTTACCGGTGAGGGGTGTCCACCGGGGCGACTCGAACCACTCGTCGTCCTCACCGATCCCCCAGTCGAGCAGGGCATCGGCCTCTTCCATCCCCGGGCGCAGATCACGCAGCGCGGCCGGAAGGCGGGGGACGGGCAGGCCGAACAGCTTCGCCTCGCGCCGCGCGGTCTCCCAGGTCGCCGCCAGCGCTGCCTTCAGGTTGACGCTCGCCAGGAACAGCACGTCCGAGGAAGGCAGGACCGGATAGTCAGAGCCCGGCCAGGACAGGTCGGCGGCGGAGAACGCGGCACGGGTGGGGAAGGGCATGTCGTCCCAGGCCCTCAGCAGCCCGCCCGCCGCGATGGGGACGTCGACCCCGGCGTCGCGCAACTCCTCGGCCGCCTGGGCCAGGTCGTCCCGGTTCGTCAGTCCGTGCACGGGACTGACATAGGCCAGATCACGAAGGCTCAGCCCCTCCTCCAGGGGCAGTCCCGCCGCGTGCACCTGGCGGACGAAGGTGGCCGTCGAGGCCGTCGGTACCACGCGGTTCCCGTACGACGTCCCGTCGTGACGGGGCTGGTAGGTCAGACCGAGGAACCCGGACCATCGCTGCAGTTTCTCCTCGGCCCGGTGCAGAGGGACGTCCTCGTCGCCGGCCAGGGCGAAGGTCGCCGCCCACGGGAGCGTGAGCACCCCGGAGCCGTCCACCAGGCAGAACTCCTCCAGCACGCCCAGGATCTCCTCGGGCACAGTGGCCCATCGCTCGACCTCGTCCGCGTCCGGTACCGCCCAGCCCAGCCACGCGAAGCGGGCCAGCCGGTCGACCGCTTCCGTCACGTCGATCTCAAGGGCCCGCGCCGCATCTAGGACGTCCCAGGGCCGGCGGGTCGGGTGCCAACCCGACAAGGCGTCCTTGACGTACAGAAGGGTCAGATCGTCGCTGGCGCAGACATGATCCTGATGATGCGGTGGCACGAACGGCACGGGAGCGGCCAGGAAGGGCTGGTACTTGCGGCACTCCTCGATGAGTTCGCCGAGCGTCCAGGCGCCGCCGACGCGCACGATGCCGCCGAGGTCGTCAGCGGGATGTAAGTAGTCGTTCTGTCCCTGCCGTCGCCACCGTCCCCGGGTCGCTGGGCGGCTCAGCAGCGCTTCCATGATGTGCGTGTCCAGCAGGCGCGGCGTCCAGGCCAGATCCCCGTCCCGGACGGGGGGCGGGCTCAGCCGGGGATGGGCGAGGCGCAGGGCGCGCCGGATCCGCAGGACGTCGAGCACCGTCATGTCCAGGTCGTGGGCGACCGCGACGACCGAACGCCAGTCCTCGGGACGGATCGAGTAGGGCCAGTTGGCATCCCAGTCCGCGGGGTTGCCCATCGCGACGTACGACCAGCCCGGGGCAGGGACAGGATACGCGGCCAGCGAGGCGGGACGCGGGCCGCTGGACCGAGTCGGCTGCGTGCCCGGCAGGGCCGCCGCGCGCCAGGGGGCCACCAGTTGGCGTCTCTCGTCACGTGCGGGCGTGTCGCTGGACATCCCGAGGCCCTGGTCCAGCTCGAACCAGCCGACGGCGTCCAGATCCACCACCGGACGCCCTGCTCCTTGCTGTACGACGATCCCTTTGCCCCGCCACTCCTTCCACAGCACCCGAGCGGCGGCGAGCCTCTCCCGCTCCAGCCGCCACAGCCACGGCACGTTCAGCCCCGGCCACGAGGCCAGCGCCGCCGCGCCGCGCGCCCACTGCTCCCGCTCCCAGGCATCGTCGTACGCCTTGAGCTGCTTGCGGTTCAGGCTCAGCTCTCCCGCGTGCGGGCCGGTCAGGTTGAGGACGTAGCCGAAGGGCTGTTGGTCCGTCGCGATGCCGTCGCACAGGACGGCGCCCTTGCCGTCGACCCACCACAGCAGCTGCGGCACGCCCTCCACGAAGGCCGGCTCATCGTCCTCGGCGTCGTACTGGAGCACGCCGGGCCGCCAGTGGCATCCCTGCCCGGAGACGTCTCGCACCTCCAGATCGAACTCGCTGACCAGGACCAGCCGCCGCAGCGTTTCCAGCGCCGACTGCCCGCCCCTCAGGACCGAGTCCCGCAGGTGCAGCCGGATGCGCGTGCCGCCCTCCAGCAGACTGTCGCCTGCGGCTTCGTGCACCTGGATACGGAAGAGGTTCGCACTGCCCGGAATCTCCACCCGCAGCGCCTTCCGCTCCGGAATCCCGTCGACGCCGACCGGCCGGGTTACGACCGTCATCTCCTCGGCGAGCATGAAATAGCTGAACACACCAATGCCGAAACGGCTGTTTGGATACAGCCGCAGCGACGGGTCCTGCCGGTGCCAGTCCGCCTGCTCCTTGCGGAACGCGCGGGACTGCTCGAAACGGCGCCCAGCCATGGTGAACGTGCTCCGGAGCTGCTCCAGGCCCATGCCCACGCCGTTGTCCCGGCACTCGACGTACCGGCCGCGCTCGTCCTCTCCCTCGGTGATGGTGATCTGCCCCGCCCAGGAGCCGGGCTGTTCACCCCTGGCCTCCAGATAGCGGTGGCGCATCGCGCGGTAGCGGCAGGCGTCCATCGCGTTCTGGTACAGCTCACGCAGCGCGAGCTGGGGCTCGCCGTCGTAGAGGCGTTCGCCCATCAGCAGCTCGCGCACCTCCGTCTGGGCGAGCTGGAAGCGCAGCAGCGGGACGTCGTACGCCCTACGGCCCCGCTCCTCCCTGGGGCGCAGGCCCCGGTCCGTGACGCGCGCCGGCACCCCGGACAGCACGACGGACCGGGACGGGGGCAGGCGGCGCATCGACTCGCGCAGCTCGCGGGCGAGTTCGTCGGCGTGTTCGGCCAGCTGCGCGAGGGCCGCGTGCAGCGCGGGGTGCCGGCAGGCCGCGTCCAGGTGCAGCTCCCCGCCGGAGGCGTGCCAGTGCACCGCGCGCGCCGCGTGCACGGCCTCCTGCGGGTGGACCGGATCGGAGCCGGCGAGATGCTCGGCGAGCACTTCGGGCAGCCGGCGCGCGTCCACGGCCAGCACCGAGGCCAGATGGAGCAGGGCGGCCGACTCGGTGGTCCGCAGCGACTGCCGCCCGGCTCCGGGTATCGGGAACTCCAGGTCGTGGGCGTCGCCCGCGGCCACGGGTGCGCCCAGGGACATGCCGGAGGCGATCGCGCGCAGGGCCTGGGACAGCTCGGCCGTGTAGTGGTCGCTCTCGTCGCGGCCCAGGAACGCGGCGGCGAGCCCCAGGGACCCTGCCTGCGGCACGGGCTCCTCCGCCGTCTCGAACAGCTCGGCGATCCAGCGGTGCACCAGCCACAGCGCCACGCCGTGTGCGTCGTCGGGACGGCCGCCTCTCATACACCGGGACACCTTCTCCGCGATGTGCGGATGGTGCGCGGCCACCTGCTCGTAGTGCCGCCGCCAGGCGTCGCCGTTCTTCTGCCGTCCCACCGAGTACGCGGAGATCTCCGCCGCATGACTGAACCGGCCCGCCCAGGCCGCCTCGTGCAGGAAGGGAGTCGCCACCAGCGCTGCCGCTTCCAGCGCGGACAAAGCAACCGTCTTCGGCAGCAGCTCCGGCAACCGGTCGCACAGCAGCCGTACGGGGAAGTCGTCGTCGGCCCACGGGTCCGGCATCCGTTCTTGCACGCGGTGCACGGTGACCGCGCAGTCCTCGACGAGCTGGGTCAGCGCCTCCTTGAGCCGGGGCACACAGCCCGCATCCTCCGGGGGCACCCGGTCCCAGAGCATGGTCTCCGCGACCGCCTCCCGCCACGTCTCCAGCAGCCGGCGCCCCTCGCAGACGACCGTGGCCCGCGCCTCGTCGTTCACCGCTGTAGTAGATCTGCGGTTCCTGCTGCTCACCAAGCAGCCGGCGTGCCGAGCGCACGGCGTGCCGTCGCGCCGTGTCGAACACCTCCTGCACGGTCCGCGCAACGGTCATCGGGCCGAGGGCCTCGGCCAGTCCCGCGGTGAAGAAGCTGCCCTCCGCGGTGTACCCGGCGCGCTGGCCCGCCCGGCCAGCGGTCAGCACGGCGAACCGCCCGTCCGGCTGCCCCCGGAGGATGCTGCTGCCGAAGACGGGCGTGCCCTCGGCCGGCTGGTCGCGGCAGGCGTCGATCAGCCACAGCACCATCCGCGCCCGGCAGTCGGCCAGGTAGGGGCTGATGTCGGCGGGCAACAGGGACTCCAGGTATGAGGGCCGCCAGCCGTCACCGTCGCGCGGGGCGCGGGCGTTGGACGGTACGAGATAGTCGGTGGCGCCGATGCGCAGCCCGTGCCCAGAGAAGTGCAGCAGCAGGGTTCCGTCGGCCGGAACGCCCCGGGCGACCTCGTCGATACGTGTAACGATCTCCGCGCGGGTCGCGTCCTCCAGCGTCTCCACCGTGTATCCGGAGGCCGTGAGGGCTGAGGCCAGCAGCCGCTGGTCCGCGGCGACCGGATCCTCCAGCGGGGCGAACCGGTGGGCGGCGTCGGGTGTGGAGCCCACACCGATCAGCAGGGCGATGCGCGTGGCCCTCATCCCGTCCCCCGTCACTGTGCCGCACCGCACGTGCCGACCGGGGTCATCGTCAGCACCGTGCGCGAGGGCAGGACGAGCCGCTCGCGGCCGCCGTCCTGCGCGATCCTCAGGATGACCCCGTCCCGGCCGGAACCCACGAACTCCCCACAGCGCTCTCCGGCCGTCGTGGTGACCCGTATCAGGTGGTCCGGCGGCGACTCAGTGGTCGCCCAGGCCACGGCGACGGCGCCCGTCACCAGCACGAGCCCGGCTCCGAAGCACAGTGCGGCGCACCGCAGGGCCCGGCTGACGCGGAGCGTCTCGTGCTCCGTCCAGCGGCGCAGCGCCTGGCCGGCGAGCAGCATCCGGTCGCCGGGGTGGCCGTGCGCGGCCCGCATCGCGAGCAGCGACCCGGCGACGAATGCCAGGAACGCGGCCCCAAGCGCGGCGCTCGCCGCCAGCCGTGCGGTGTCCGGGAGCTGGGTGAGGTCGTCGCGGCCCTTGAGTACGACCAAGACGGTGAGCAGCGCGGTGAGGCCGGCAAGCCCGTTGCGCCAGCCCTCCGCCTGCCGGCGCAGCTCCGGGAGCTGCGTGAACCGCAGTTCCCGGGCGAGCTGGTCCCAACGGCGGTCCGCCTGGCGGCTCACGGGGTCCCGCCTTCCACGAGCGTGGTGATCCGCCAGCTCGCACCGCAGCCGACGGGGGCGTCCGGCGGCAGATTCGGGTGGGGGTGCCCGCACTCGCAAAAGTACACCTCACGGACGAGGGTCTCCGCGTCGTCCTCCGGCTCCAGGCTGCGGCCGGCGAGCCAGGACAGCAGCCCCTTGGTGCCGGTGCCCGGCAGGCCGCGCGTGTACTCGGTCCTGGTCCTGCCGTGGCAGCGGGGGCAGTCGCCCTCGATCACGACGCCGTGACCGTCGGAGGAGGAGCGGTAGGTGAAGGGGGCGGCCGTCGGTCCGAGGTCCTCCTCGGCCCAGGCGGCCGTGAAGGCATGGCCGCCGGTCGGCGCGGTGTCGTGCTCCTGTGCCATGTCCCCTCCCCGTCAGCAAGGGATCCATGATGGCACCGCCCACTGACAGCGCGGTGCCACAATGGAGTTCGGGGACCTGGAGGGCGCTTGGGCAGCGGTTGATCGCGCCGTCAGTACCGGGTGACCGCCGTGTCCCCGCTGTCCGTGCCGATGGCCATGTGCGGCTTCGCCGACGGGCGTGCCCAGGCGAGGATCCGCCGCATGGCGCCCTCCGGCACCGACACACAACCGGCCGTCGCCGCGACCCCGTTGACGTGGAGGAAGATGCCGGCACCCCGCCCCCGCACAGGCCGGTCGTAGTTGAAGCCGATCACCAGGGCGTACGCGTACTGCCCGGGGTAGTCGATCAGGTGCTCGGACTCGGTGGCGCGGCAGTCGGCGGGCAGGGGATCGACCCAGCGGTTGTAGGAGGCGGAGGCGTTGTCCTGGCACCACCAGGAACCGTCTCCGACGGGGCGGTACTCGACCGTCGTACCGGCCGGCGCGGCCTTGGTCCCGAAGCCGAAGGGGAGGTCGTACAGCCCGGTCGGTGTCGTCTTCGTGTCCTGTACGCGGCTGCCGCCCTCCACCAGTCCGCCCGCCCCGAACCGGGCCGGTGCCGACCCTGCCTGCACCCACTGCCCGTCCCGCAGGTCCCACCAGCTGACCGTGCCCGCCGTGGCGCCGGTGTCCGGGGCCCGGGCGACGATCAGCTGACTGCCGCCGCCCGTGTCCGCCATCGTCGCGGGCAGCGGCACCGGACCGGAGCCGGGCGCCGCGCCCAGCAGGGCGAGGCAGGAGGCGGAGACGAGGGCGAGGACCACACCGGGGCGCATGGCTCAGACGGTAGACGGCGGCAGTGGCAGCGGCAGGCCGGGCAGTCCGTCCAGGCTGGTCGCGATGTGCTCCTTCCTGGTGAAGTACGCGTCCAGACAGGCGTCGTCCTCGCGGGAGAACCGCTTCGCGTGCAGATCGCGGTCCGCCTCGTACGCCATGTGGGGGACGGCGTACCCGCAGGAGTCCCGGACGAGTTCGGCGTGGACGACGATGACCGCGCGCCGTCCGTGCAGGCCCGGGTCGATGGCCTCGAGGACCGTCGGGCACCTGAGGGAGAACGGGCGGATCACGCTGATGCGGTGCGCCTTCCAGGGCCCGCCGAACATCGTGCGCGTGCACGGCCGTGGCGAGCCCGTCTTCCGTGACGACCCGCCCTTCCCGAGCCTGCTCACCCGCTTCCCGGAGGTAATTGACGGATCCGGCGGGTCCGGACGATGTGCCGTGGCCGCCCCCGAACCCGCGCGTCCCGGGGGCGGCCACGGCTGTCCGTCACCTCACTCGGTGAGGGCGCAGGCGGCCAGCGAGTCCAGACCCGTCGGCTTGGCCGAGGCGCGGCCGATGGAGATGGCGATGCGGTCGATGGTCGACGCACGCTTGTCCTTCAGCGGACCGAGGATCGCGTTGTCGACGAAGTTCGGACCGCCCTGGCCGACCGTGTCCTTCAGCCGCCTGTCGGCCTCCTGGATCTGGGTCTGGAGGAGGGCGAGGTCGCGGTCGGCCTCTGCCTTCGCGGAGGCGGGGACGGCGGGCAGCTTCGAGGTGACGTCCGGGCAGGTGATCGTCCCGGGGCTCGCCGGCGTGCGGGCGCCGGTCGCGTCGTCGCTGTCGGCCGGGGTGCCGGCGAGGGCGGAGCCGGCGATCACCGCGCCGGACAGCACCACGGCGGCGGCACCGCCGACGACCGCAACGCGACGCTGGTCGTACTTCGGAAGAGCCCTGGACATGCGGATGCCTCACTTGGGTCAGGGGGTCTGGTCGACCCCCGGCAAGGGTTGGGCAACGCGGCGCCTGCGTTCGGGGAGGAGTACGGGAAAGCGGTTTCCCGCGTCCAGACTCGTCGCGGATTTCCTGCCCGCCCAGTGCTGATTGACGAATCATGCAGAACCCTGCATACTCATGCATGTCAGCGAATGCACTGTGAGGAGAAACCCGTGACCGAGCGCGTCGTACTCGCCTACTCAGGCGGTCTGGACACCTCCGTCGCCATCGGCTGGATCGCCGAGGAGACGGGCGCCGAGGTCATCGCCGTTGCGGTCGACGTCGGCCAGGGCGGCGAGGACCTGGACGTCATCCGCAAGCGCGCCCTCGCGTGCGGCGCCGTCGAGGCCGAGGTCGCGGACGCCAAGGACGAGTTCGCCGATGAGTACTGCCTCCCGGCGATCAAGGCCAACGCCCTCTACATGGACCGCTACCCGCTGGTCTCCGCCCTGTCCCGGCCGACGATCGTCAAGCACCTCGTGGCCGCCGCCAAGAAGCACGGCGCCACCACGGTCGCCCACGGCTGCACCGGCAAGGGCAACGACCAGGTCCGCTTCGAGGCCGGCATCGTCGCCCTCGCCCCCGACCTCAAGTGCATCGCCCCGGTCCGCGACTACGCGATGACCCGGGACAAGGCGATCGCCTTCTGCGAGGAGAAGCAGCTCCCGATCGCCACCACCAAGAAGTCCCCGTACTCCATCGACCAGAACGTCTTCGGGCGCGCGGTCGAGACGGGCTTCCTGGAGGACATCTGGAACGCCCCGATCGAGGACATCTACGAGTACACCTCCAACCCGGCCGTCGCCCGCGAGGCCGACGAGGTGGTCATCTCCTTCAAGGAGGGCGTGCCGGTCGCCATCGACGGCAAGCCCGTCACCGTCCTGCAGGCCATCCAGCAGCTCAACGAGCGCGCCGGCGCCCAGGGCATCGGCCGGATCGACATGGTCGAGGACCGCCTGGTCGGCATCAAGTCCCGCGAGGTCTACGAGGCTCCCGGCGCGATCGCCCTGATCACCGCCCACCAGGAGCTGGAGAACGTCACCGTCGAGCGCGAACTGGCCCGCTACAAGCGGCAGGTCGAGCAGCGCTGGGGCGAACTGGTCTACGACGGCCAGTGGTTCTCCCCGCTCAAGCGCGCCCTGGACGGCTTCATCAACGAGGCCAACCAGCACGTCACCGGCGACATCCGGATGACCCTGCACGGCGGTCGCGCCGTCGTCACCGGCCGGCGCTCGACGGAGTCCCTGTACGACTTCAACCTCGCCACCTACGACACGGGCGACACCTTCGACCAGTCGGCGGCCAAGGGCTTCATCGACATCTACAGCCTGTCGTCGAAGATCGCGGCCAAGCGCGACCTGGCGTGACCGCGACCGGTCGCACGCGCGGGTCCACCTCGCACGCATCAGCCTGACAGCCGCCTCCCCGCCTGGAAGGGTGGGGAGGCGGTGGCACATCAAGAGCCTGTACATCGACAGCTTCGAGGAGCAACGCAAGTGAGCAGCAACAGCGGGGACGTACGGCTCTGGGGCGGCCGTTTCGCCGACGGTCCGGCCGAGGCCCTGGCGAAGCTGTCCGCGTCCGTCCACTTCGACTGGCGGCTCGCGCCCTACGACATCGCCGGCTCGCGTGCCCACGCGCGTGTCCTGCACAAGGCGGGCCTGCTCACCGACGACGAGCTGACGCGCATGCTCGGCGGACTCGACCAGCTGGAGGCCGACGTGGCCGCCGGCACCTTCGTCGGCACGATCGCCGACGAGGACGTGCACACCGCCCTGGAGCGCGGCCTGCTGGAGCGCCTCGGCCCCGACCTCGGCGGCAAGCTCCGCGCCGGCCGGTCCCGCAACGACCAGGTCGCCACCCTGTTCCGGATGTACCTGCGCGACCACGCCCGGATCATCGGTGGTCTGGTCGCCGACCTCCAGGACGCCCTGATCGGCCTGGCCGAGGCCCACCCGGACGTGGCGATGCCCGGCCGCACCCACCTCCAGCACGCCCAGCCGGTGCTCTTCGCCCACCACGTGCTCGCCCACGTCCAGTCCCTGTCCCGGGACGCCGAGCGGCTGCGCCAGTGGGACGAGCGGACGGCCGTGTCGCCGTACGGCTCCGGCGCCCTCGCCGGCTCCTCCCTGGGCCTGGACCCGGAGGCGGTCGCCGAGGACCTCGGCTTCGAGCACGGCAGCGTCGGCAACTCCATCGACGGCACGGCCTCCCGGGACTTCGTCGCCGAGTTCGCGTTCATCACGGCGATGATCGGCGTGAACCTCTCCCGGATCGCCGAGGAGATCATCATCTGGAACACGAAGGAGTTCTCCTTCGTGACCCTGCACGACGCGTTCTCCACGGGCTCGTCGATCATGCCGCAGAAGAAGAACCCGGACATCGCCGAGCTGGCCCGGGGCAAGAGCGGGCGTCTCATCGGCAACCTCACCGGCCTGCTCGCCACCCTCAAGGCCCTGCCCCTGGCCTACAACCGCGACCTCCAGGAGGACAAGGAGCCGGTCTTCGACTCCTGTGACCAGCTGGAGGTGCTGCTCCCCGCCTTCACCGGCATGATCGCCACCCTCACCGTCAACCGCGAGCGCATGGAGGAACTGGCCCCGGCCGGCTTCTCGCTCGCCACCGACATCGCCGAGTGGCTGGTCAAGCAGGGCGTGCCGTTCCGCGTGGCGCACGAGGTCGCGGGGGAGTGCGTCAAGGTCGCCGAGGCCGAGGGCAAGGAGCTGGACGACCTCACGGACGAGCAGTTCGCGAAGATCTCCGCCCACCTCACGCCCGAGGTCCGCTCGGTCCTCAACGTCCCCGGCGCCCTCGCCTCCCGCAACGGGCGGGGCGGTACGGCCCCCAGCGCGGTGGCCGTCCAGTTGACCGAGGTCAAGGCGGACGTGGCGGCCCAGCACGCGTGGGCGGACGCCAAGAAGGCCTAGCTCCCCCGCCACTCCTCGAAGGGCCCGGACCCGTGTCCGGGCCCTTCGTGCTGTCCGGGTTCCTCCTGCTGCCCGGGGCTGCTCGCTCACGGACTCGATAACAGACGGGTTTCAGCCACTGGCCGAAACCTTGACGTCCCGCTACCCGGAAGTAACCATTCCGGTAATCCGCGTTCGGCAATGCCGAACAACGGACGATCTGAGCCGCCGGCACCAGCACGAAAGGGACGTCATGCGCGCACCCCGTACCCGACGCACCGGTCGAACCGCCCGCCTCCTCGCCGCCGCCGCGGCGGCGGCGCTGTGCGCGCTCGGCACGACGGCCCCCGCCTCCGCCGCCGACACACCGCCGCCCGGCGCCAACGACTGGTCCTGCAAGCCGGACGCGGCCCATCCGCAGCCGGTCGTCCTGGTGAACGGCACGTTCAAGACGTCGTACGAGAACTGGCTGACCCTCTCGCCCGAGCTCGTCCGCGCCGGCTACTGCGTCTTCTCCTTCGAGTACGGCGGCCTGGAGACGGCCCCGATCCCGGACGCGGCGGCCCAGCTGCGCGACTTCGTGAACGCCGTGCTCGGTGCGACCGGCGCCAGGAAAGTCGACATCGTCGGGCACAGCCAGGGCGGCATGATGCCCCGCTACTACGTGAAGTTCCTCGGCGGTGCCACCAAGGTGGACGACCTCGTCGGGATCGTGCCCTCCAACCACGGCACCTCCAACCCGCTCGCGCTCGCCGCCGGTGCCACCGTCTGCCCCTCGTGTGTCGACCAGACCGCCGGCTCGGACTTCCTCCAGCGGCTCAACTCCGACCCCGAGGCCCCGGTCGGCCCCGACTACACGGCCGTCGCCACCCGGTACGACGAGGTCGTCGTCCCGTACACCAGTGCCTTCCTCGACGGGCCGGACAGCTACGTCACCAACGTGCTGCTCCAGGACCGCTGCCCGCTCGACACCACCGAGCACGACCAGGCGCCCAAGTCGCCGCTGGTCGAGCAGTGGGTGCTGAACGCCCTCGGACGCAAGGGGCCGGCCGACCCCGCCTTCGTGCCGCGCTGCGTCGGCACGGGCTGAACCCCGGGCGGCTGGGTAGATTGGGGCAAGATCCTCCGCCGACAGGGAGCCTGCCATGCCGTTCAGCCGCCTGGCCACCGCGACCACCCCCACCGCCCACCTGGGACTCGGTCTCGCCGCCGTCGGCCGCCCGGGCTACATCAACCTCGACCGCGACACGGACCTCGGCGACGACCGCAGCGTGGAGGCGCTGCGCAGCCGTACCCACGAACTCCTCGACGCGGCCTACGCGCAGGGCGTCCGCTACTTCGACGTCGCCCGCTCCTACGGCCGCTCGGAGGAGTTCCTTGCCGACTGGCTGAACGCCCGCCCGGACATCGACGACGCGGTCGTCGGCAGCAAGTGGGGCTACACCTACACCGCCGGCTGGTCCACCGACGCCGAGCGGCACGAGGTCAAGGACCACAGCCTCGCCACCTACGAACGGCAGCGGGCCGAGACCGAAGCCCTGCTCGGCGACCGGCTCGACCTCTACCAGATCCACTCGGTGACCCCGGACAGCCCGGCCCTCACCGACAAGGACCTCCACGCCAGGCTGGCGGAGGCCGCCGCCGGGGGCCTCACCCTCGGCTTCTCCACCAGCGGCCCCGCCCAGGCCGACGCGATCCGCGCCGCCCTCGCCGTGACGGTCGACGGCGAGCCCCTCTTCCGTACCGTCCAGTCGACGTACAACGTCCTGGAGCGCTCCGCCGGCCCCGCGCTCGCCGAGGCGCACGACGCCGGGCTCACCGTGATCGTCAAGGAGGGCATGGCCAACGGCCGGCTGGCCGCACCGCACGCGCCGGAGGCGCTGCAGGAGGTGGCGGCCGCGACCGGCCTCGGCTGTGACGCGGTCGCCCTCGCCTGGATCCTGCGTGAGCCCTGGGTCGGGGTCGTCCTCTCCGGTGCCGCGACCGTCCCCCAGCTCGTCTCCAACCTCCACGCCCCCGCCGTCGACCTGGACGCGGACCAGATGACCCGCCTCGCCACACTCGCGGAGGACCCGCGCGCCTACTGGGAGCACCGCGGACAGCTGCCCTGGCACTGACGCGTCACCCCGTCCGATCAGCGGATATGAGTCACGCATGCCTTCGGTGAGACATCAGTGTCTCATCTGGGCTATCCTTGTCTCATGGCCCTCGACCGTGACCACGTGCTGCGCAGCGCAGCCGCCCTGCTGACCCGCAAATCCACCGCGACCATGGACGACGTCGCCAAGGCCGCCGGGATCAGCCGGGCCACCCTGCACCGGCACTTCGCCGGCCGGGACGCGCTCGTCCGGGCGCTGGAGCAGCTCGGCATCGCGGAGTGCGAGGGGGCGCTGGACCGCGCCCGGCCGGAGGAGGGGTCCGCCGCCGAGGCCGTACGCCGGCTGGTGCGCGAGATCCAGCCGGCCGCCGGACTGCTCGCGTTCCTCTACGGCGAGAACCAGCTGTGGGAGGGCGACCGGCAGAACGAGGGCTGGCAGCGCCTGGACACCCGGATCGGCGCCCTGTTCCAGCGCGGACAGCGCGGCGGCGAATTCCGTATCGACCTCAGTCCCGTCTGGCTCACCGAGGCCCTGTACGGCCTGATCGCCTCGTGCGCGTGGGCCACCCTGGACGGCCGCGTGGCCTCCCGGGACTTCCCGACCATGATCGCCGAGTTGTTGCTCGGCGGTGCTCTGCGAAGAGAGGAACCATGACCAGCACCCTGCAGCCGGCACAGGCGACCGAGGCGGTGAAGCGCCCGGGCCGCTGGCTCGCGCTGTCCGTCCTCGTCCTGGCCGTGCTGCTGGTGGCCGTCGACGCCACCGTCCTCGGCCTGGCGACCCCCTACATCAGCGAAGACCTCCACCCCTCCGGCACCCAGCTGCTGTGGATCGGCGACGTCTACTCCTTCGTCATCGCCGGTCTGCTCGTCTCCATGGGCAGCCTCGGCGACCGCATCGGCCGCAAGCGGATCCTGCTGGTCGGCGCCACGGCGTTCGGCGCGCTGTCCGTGCTGGGCGCCTACGCGACCACACCCGAACTGATGATCCTGGCCCGGGCGCTGCTCGGCGTCGCCGGCGCGACCCTGATGCCGGCCACCCTGGCCCTGATCCGCAACATCTTCCACGACGCGCGCGAGCGCAGCCTCGCCGTCGGCATCTGGGGCGCCACCGCCTCCGCCGGTACGGCCGTCGGCCCGATCGCCGGCGGATTCCTCCTGGAGCACTTCTGGTGGGGTTCGGTCTTCCTGATCAACCTGCCGGTGATGGCCGTCCTGGTCCTGGTCGGCATCCGCACCCTGCCCGAGTCCCGCAACCCCCGTCCGGGACCGTGGGACCTGCGCAGCGTCCTGCTGTCGCTGGTCGGCATGATCGCCCTGGTCTACGCCGTCAAGGAGGCCGCCACCCGCGGCGTCACCGGGACGAGCCTGGGCACCGGTCTGCTGGGCGCGGCGGCCTTGTACGGCTTCGTCCGCCGCCAGCTCACCATGCCGGTCCCGCTGCTGGACATGCGACTGTTCCGGCGCCGCGGCTTCAGCGGAGCGGTCCTCGCCGACCTGCTGACCGTCCTCGGCATGTCCGGCCTGGTGTTCTTCCTCTCCCAGTACCTGCAACTCGTTCAGGGCAGGCACCCGTTCGAGGCGGGACTGGCCGAACTGCCCGCGGCGGTGGGCGCGGTCGCGGCCGGCCTGGTCGCGGGGCGTGCCGCCCGGCGCTTCTCGGTCCGTACGGTGGTCTCGGGCGGCCTGGCCGCGGTCGGCGTCGCCCTGGCCGCGCTGACGACGCTCGGCCAGTCCACCGGCTACCCGGTCCTCGGCGCCGCCCTGCTGGTCGTGGGCGTCGGCGCGGGCTTCTCCTTCACGGTCACCGCCGACGTCATCCTCTCCAGCGTGCCCAAGGACCAGGCGGGCGCGGCCTCGGCGGTTTCCGAGACGGCGTACGAACTGGGCGCCGCCCTGGGCATCGCCCTGCTCGGCTCCATCGTGACCGGCGTCTACCGCGGCTTCACGGGCCCGGCCGGCACCCCGGCCGGCGCCCACGAGTCCCTGGGCGCGGCGGTGGAGACCGCGGCGGACCTGCCCGCGCACCAGGCGGAGGCGCTCCTCGCCGCGGCCCGCGACTCCTTCGTCCACGGCCTCCACCTGGCCTCGGGGGCGGGCTCGGCGGTCCTCCTGGCGGCAGCGGCGGTGGCCTGGCTCCTCCTGAAGGAACAGAGACTGGAAAGCGCGGGCTGAGCCGGTTCCGTCCGGGGCGCGGGGCGGTGCCGACATGCGGCCACCGCCGCGCGGGCGCCGGACACCACCCGGCGCCCGCGCCCCGAACCTCAGCGCTTGTAACCCAGCACCGTCATCATCCCGCTCTCCGAGTGGTACTGGTTGTGGCAGTGCAGCATCCACAGCCCGGGATTGTCGGCGTCGAAGTCGATCACCAGTTTCCGGTGCGGCAGCACCAGCGCGGTGTCCTTGCGCGCGCCCACGGAGTCGATACCGGCCAGCGAGAACGTGTGCCCGTGCAGATGCATCGGATGCCACATGCCCGTGGCGTTGATGAGCGTCAGCCGCACCCGCTCACCCGCGCGGACCGCGTGCCGCTGCTGCGCGGAGTAGGGCTTGTGGTCGAACCCCCAGTCGAACTTCTCCATGGTGCCGGTGATCCGGATGCGCATCTCGCGGTCGGGGTGACGGTCCGCCAGGGCCACGGAGTCGTCGGGCAGGAGACGGTGCGCGGGGACGGTCCTGCCGTCGAGTTCGTGCGGGTGTACGTCGGCCGGGGGCAGCTTCCTGCCCGCCTTGGCGGTGCTCAGCACGGCGAGGGCCCCGCCCTTCTTGCCCTCGGCCAGGGCGACCAGGGGGAAGACCCCGTCCTTGGCGGTGACGAGCACGTCGTAGCGTTCCGCCATGCCGACGAGCAGGGCGTCGGTCTGCTTGTGCTTCACCGGGTAGCCGTCGGTGTGGGTGACGGTCATCGCGTGGTCGCCCAGCGCGACCCGGAAGGCGGTCTCGGAACCGGCGTTGATGATGCGCAGGCGCACCCGGTCGCCGGGACGGCAGCGGAACACCGACGGATTGCCGGGCAGCCGCCCGTTGACCAGGTAGTGCGGGTAGGCGACGCTGCCGCCCTCCCCGTGGAGCATGCGGCTGTAGGAGTGGTGCAGCACCCGGTCGGGGCCCGTGGACTTACGGTGCGGTGTCGGGTGCCCGGTCGCCTTCTTGCCGGGGTGCGCGCTGCCGTGGCCGGGACCCATGGCCATCTTCCCCATGTCCATGGCTCCGCCGGGCTTGAGCTGCTCCATGACGCCTTCGGGGGTGGAGCCCTCCACCCCGTCCAGCCAGTCGTCGATGACCACGACCCACTCCTTGTCGTAGGAGAGAGGCTCCTTGGGGTCGTCCACGACGAGCGGCGCGTACAGGGCCCGGTCGGGCTGCATCCCCACATGGGAGTGCAGCAGGTACGTTCCCGGGTGCTTGGCGACGAAGTGGTAGCGGAAGTCGTCTCCCGAGGCGATGGCCCGCTGGGTCAGGTCCGGCACGCCGTCCATGTCGCAGCGCAGCCGCACCCCGTGGGAGTGCAGCGTGGTGGTGGCGGGCAGCCGGTTGGCGAGCGTGAGGTCGAGTACGTCACCGGCCGTGACCCGCACCAGCGGGCCCGGTACCTCCTCGTTGTACGCCCAGGTGCGGACCGACCGTCCGCCCAGGTCCAGCTCCGCTGCGGCGGCGGTGAACCGGAAGGTGCGGACGTGGCCGGACCCCCGTTTCCGCTCGGCGGCCAGGACCTCCGGATCCGACGGGTTGACGTACCCCCGGGGCCCGGGTGGGACGAACTGTGCCCCGCCGTTCCCGTGTTGGGGGCCGGAACCGGGCTCGGACCCGGAACTGGTGCAGGCTGCCAGGAATCCCGCGCCGGCGGCGGCGATCGGGGTACGGAGCAGAGTACGCCGAGAAGGTTTGTACATGCCTGAATCAGACATGTTGTGTGGTGATACGGCCGCTTTCATACGGCCGAATGCCCGATGTGTCGGCGGCAGATTCCACCTGCAGGCGGACGGACGCGCCTACGGCGCCGGTCCGTCGGACGGCCCTAGGCGGCCTTCGCCTTGGTGGCGTACATGTCGACGTACTCCTGGCCCGACAGGCGCATGACCTCGGCCATGACGGAGTCCGTCACCGCGCGCAGCACGTAGCGGTCGCGGTCCATGCCCTCGTACCGCGAGAACTCCATCGGCTCGCCGAACCGCACGGTGACCCGGCCGGGCCGCGGGATGCCCCGGCCCCCCGGCTGCAGCTTGTCCGTGCCGATCATGGCGAACGGCACCACCGGCGCGCCGGTCATCAGGGTCAGGCGGGCGATACCGGTACGGCCCCGGTACAGGCGCCCGTCGGGCGACCGGGTGCCCTCGGGGTAGATCCCGAAGATCTTGCCCTCCTCCAGGATCCGCCGGCCCGTCATGAGCGCGGCCACGCCGCCGCTGGCCCCGTCGCGGTCCACCGGGATCATGCCGACGCCGGTGAAGAACCACGCCATCAGCCGGCCCTTGAGCCCCTTGCCGGTGACGTACTCGTCCTTGCCGATGAAGAACACCTGCCGCTTGGTGACCACCGGCAGCACGATGGAGTCGATGAACGTCAGGTGATTACCGGCCAGAATCACCGGCCCGTCCCCCGGGATGTTGTCCACGCCCTCCACCTGTGGGCGGAACATCAGGCGCATGATCGGTCCGAGCACTGCCTTGATGAGCGCGAAGCGGGACAACGGGTCCTCCGATGTCAAGGGGGGCGATATGAGTCTGTGCAGGTGAGGACATTACTCGCGGCGCCGGGCCGCGCGCACATCGGGGAGGCCCGGTTCACCGAGGTCTTACGAAGTGTTGACGCGGGTTTACCTGCGGTGGCGTCCGCAGGACGGCCCGTAACAGCCTTGCGGCGGTGTGACGGACATCGCGCGGACGGTGAGCCCGAGCCCGACGAACCGTCACCTTCCGCCGTTGGCAGGACACCCGACCGCACCCGGGTGTTCGAACGGGAGTCTCCCTTCGGCCATGTGTACGACCCTACGATCGGGCCGCACCGATGAACGAACGCGGCAGGAGGGCGCTCATGGACAGCGACCAGGCGAACGGGCGGACACAGGGAACGGGACGGCGGGCGCTGCTCGGCGCCGCGGTGCTCGGCGCGGGCGGAGCGGTCCTCGGACTGCCCGGGGCGGCCGGGGCCGCCGAGACCCGGACGGCCGGACCCGGCGGGCGCGGGCTGAAGAGCCTGCCGGTGCCGACGATCATCGGCCACCGGGGTGCCAGCGGCTACCGCCCCGAGCACACGTTCGGCTCGTACGACCTGGCCCTGGACCTCGGCGCCGACGTGGTCGAGGCGGGCGACCTGGTACCCACCAAGGACGGCCACCTGGTCTGCCGGCACGAGCCGGAGATCGGCGGCACGACGGACGTCGCCTCCCGTCCGGAGTTCGCCGGCCGGAAGACCACCAAGGTCGTGGACGGCGTCTCCACCACCGGCTGGTTCACCGAGGACTTCACGCTCGCCGAGCTGAAGACGCTGCGCGCCGTGGAGCGCATCCCGGCCAACCGGCCGCACAACACCCTCTACAACGGCCGCTGGGAGATCCCCACCTTCGAAGAGGTCCTCAGGTGGCAGGACGAGCAGACCCGCAAGCGCGGCCGGCAGGTCTGGATCTACCCGGAGACCAAGCACCCCACCTACTTCCGCAAGCTGGGCCTCGGTCTGGAGGAGCGGGTGGCGAAGCTGCTGCGCAAGTACGGCAAGGACGGCCGCAACTCCCCGGTCATCCTGCAGTCCTTCGAACCCACCAGCATCCAGCGGCTGAACCGGCTGGTCGACAACCCGCTCGTCGTCCTGCTCTCCTCGGCCGACAGCCGCCCGTACGACTTCGTCGAGGCGAAGGACCCGCGGACGGTCGCCGACCTCGTCACGCCCAAGGGGCTGCGCGAGATCGCCGGCTACGCCCAGGGCATCGGCCCCACCCTGGACCTGATCATCCCGAAGAAGGCGGACGGCACCCTCGCCGAGCCGACCACCCTGGTCGCCGACGCGCACAAGGTCGGCCTCGTGCTGCACCCGTACACGATGCGCAACGAGAACCCCTTCCTGCCCGCCGAGTACCGCAAGGGCGGGGCGGCCGACGCCTACGGTGACGTCTTCGGCGCCTTCAAGCGGTACTTCGCCACCGGTATCGACGGCGTCTTCACCGACAACGCCGACACCGGGCTGCTCGCCCGCGCCGACTTCCTGAAGGGCTGACGGCGTCAACCACCGCACCGCCCCGCACCCCGTTCGGGGTGACTGTGTGCCGCCCCGGCAACTCCCCGCCGGGGCGGCTCGTCTTCCGCATATGACGCACGACCTGCTGGCCGCCCTGCACCCTCTGCTCACCGCCGAGGCCTCCGCCGAGGCTCAGGCCGCCGGAAGCGAGCCGGGTGACCTGGAGCAGGCCGTCTGGCTGCGGCTCCTGGAGCGGCTGGAGACCGACGGGCCTCCGCCGGACCCCCAGGGCTGGCTGCGCAGGGCCGTCCGCGCCGAGGCCCGCCGCACCCGCCGCACCCGCCGCCTGGAACGGCCGTACGAGGGTGAACCGGCCGACGACCTGCGCCCCGGACCCGAACAGCACGTCCTGACCGCCGCCCGGTACCGCGCGCTGCGGGAGGCGGTCCGCCGGCTGCCCGGCCGCTGCCCCCGCCTCCTGGAGGCGCTGCTCTCGCCGAAGGACCTGACATACCAGGAGATCGCGGGGGAGTTGGGTATCTCACAGGGCAGTCTGGGCCCGGAACGTTCCCGATGTCTGGGATGTCTGCGTCGATTGCTCGCGCCGGAGGTTGCGGCCTGCGAAGCGCGGGGATAGGAGTAGGCGACGGCAGGTGATCAGGTGAGCGGGAGGCGTGCGCACATGGGCATGAGCGTGACCATCTCGGTGGCGACCGAGCAGGACGCGGAGCAGATCTTCCGGCTCCAGTACCTGTGCTTCCAGGGCGAGGCGGCGCTGTACGGCAACTACCGCATCGACCCGCTCGTGCAGACCCTGGACTCCGTCCGTCAGGAGGTCGCCTCCGACTGCGTCTTCGTCGCCCGGCTCGGCGAGGAGGTGGTCGGCTCGGTGCGCGGCAAGCTCACCGAGGACGGCGCGGCGGCCATCGGCAAGCTCTGCGTCCACCCCCGCCTCCAGGGCCACGGCATCGGCGCGCGGCTGCTGCGCGCGGCGGAGACGGCGCTGGAGTCGGAGCGCGGCGCCAAGAGGTTCCGCCTCTTCACCGGCCACCGCAGCGAGGGCAACCTGCGCCTGTACCGCCGGGTCGGCTACCAGACGGTGGGCCGGGCCAAGGGCGACGACGGGGTGGAGATGATCATCCTGGAGAAGCAGGCGGGGGCTTTCGTCCAGACGGCGTGAGGGAGAGCGCCCCGCGAGGGGCGGGTGAACCGCGGGGGCGACCACGGACGGCCCGCGGCCACGGACCCTCCTCAGGAACCGCCGCGTTCCCGCGCCTTCCGCAACCAGTACACCGCGGAGACCGGCAGCAGCACCGGGATGAAGACGTACCCGGCCCCGTAGTACGACCACACGGTCGCGTCCGGGAACGCCGACCGGTCGACCAGGGTCCACGTACCGACGAGAAGGACACCCGCGAGCTCGGCGGCGCAGCACACCAACGCCGCCCGCCGGGCCCTCTCCCCGCCCCGGATCAGGGTGTAGGTGATGAAGGCGTACACCAGGCCCGCCACCGCCGACAGGGAGTAGGCGAGCGGCGCCCGGTCGAACTCCGTGGCGATCTGGTACGCCGAGCGCGACACCGCGCCGACCACCATCACGCCGTAGAACCAGACGAGCAGCATGCCCGGCCCGCCGATCAGCCGGACCGGCTTCTCCTCCACCGCGGTCACCTCAGCCTCCCCAGATGTCGTAGAGCCGCACTTCCAGGACGGCCAGCACCACACCGCCGGCGGCGACCGTCACCGAGCCCCAGCGGGTCCGCTCGGCCAGCGACATCAGGCCCGCCGCCGGCACGCACGCGAACGCGCCCAGCAGATACGCCACGAAGATCGTCGTGCCCTGCTCCGGCTTCTCGCCCCGCGCCAGCTGCACGATGCCGATCGCCAGCTGGACGAAGGCCAGCAGCGACACCACGGCCATGCCGATGAAGTGCCAGTCCTTCGTCGGCTGGTCGCGGTACGCGGCCCAGCCGCACCACGCGGCGAGCAACAGCGCGGCGACCCCGGTCACCAGCGTCAGGACATTGAGCATGCCGCGACCCTATTACGGCGCAAACGGGCCGCAGCCGCCGCCCCTGCCGTACGGGGGACCCCCACGGCACGGGCGTGCGGGAGCACCGCGGAGGAGTGCGCACGCGTGGAGTTGCACGGGCGGACGGCCGGACCGCGGCCGGGCCGCCCGCCGTGGCACCGTGGCATTGGCCACAACCCGCCGGGCCGACGAACCGGACGCCGACCCGGTGGTGCGGGAGCCGTCGGCCTTGTCGGGACTGGCCACCGGCGGGGGAGTGCACATCGCCGTCCGGGGCCGAGCGGCCGGCCGGCCCTGTCCGCCGCTGTCCACCATGCGGACGGCCGCGGCCGGTCAGGACCGTTCGTCTGGTTTACTGATCGCATGACCACGACGAGCAGCCGCACCCTTGCGACCGAGGCGACCATGACGCCCGGTGCTCGTTGTATGTGTCGCCTGATGTGTCGAATGTGCGCCTTCTAGAGGGCCCCCGCATCAGCTGAGCCATGGGGCCCCCGCTCGAGCGAAGCCGAGGGTGGGGGAGCCCCGAAGCGAGAGCCGTGGCATGTCCGTGCGCCGCAGACCGCACGAGACGAAGCACCACCCTCCATGCCGGAACCGCATGCACCCGTGCCCGGGCACACCCACGCCCGTGCACTCGACAGTGACGGAAACCCACGTGATCACCACCTCGGGCCTGACCAAGGTCTACCGCTCCCGCGGCCGTGAGGTCACCGCCCTCGACGGCGTCGATCTCCACGTCCGCGAAGGCGAGGTCTACGGCGTCATCGGCCAGTCCGGCGCCGGCAAGTCCTCCCTCATCCGCTGCGTCAACCTGCTGGAGCGCCCCACCTCCGGCACCGTGACCGTCGCCGGGCAGGACCTCACCGCCCTGGCCGGCCGCGGCCCGCGCGCCGGCAGGGAACTGCGCCGGGCGCGCAGCCGGATCGGCATGGTCTTCCAGCACTTCAACCTGCTGTCCTCGCGGACCGTGCAGGACAACGTCGAGCTGCCGCTGGAGATCCTCGGCCAAGCGGGCCGGGCCCGCTCCCGCAAGGCGCTGGAACTGCTCGACCTGGTCGGCCTCGCCGACAAGGCGAAGGCCTACCCCGCCCAGCTCTCCGGCGGTCAGAAGCAGCGCGTCGGCATCGCGCGTGCCCTCGCCGGCGACCCCAAGGTGCTCCTCTCCGACGAGGCCACCAGCGCCCTCGACCCCGAGACCACCCGGTCCATCCTCCAGCTGCTGCGCGACCTGAACCGCCAGCTGGGCCTGACCGTCCTGCTCATCACCCACGAGATGGACGTCGTGAAGTCGATCTGCGACTCGGCCGCCCTGATGGAGAAGGGCCGGATCGTGGAGTCCGGCACGGTCAGCGAGCTGCTCGCCACCCCGGGCTCCGAGCTCGCCGCCGCGCTCTTCCCGGTGGGCGGCGAGGCGACCGGCGCCGACCGGACCGTCCTCGACGTCACCTTCCACGGCGAGGCCGCCACCCAGCCGGTCATCTCCCAGCTCTCGCGTACGTACAACATCGACATCTCGATCCTCGGCGCCGCCATCGACACCGTCGGCGGCCTCCAGATCGGCCGCATGCGCATCGAACTGCCCGGTCGTTACGAGGACAACGTGGTGCCGGTCGGATTCCTGCGCGAACAGGGCCTGCAGATCGACGTGGTGGGCCAGGAGAGCCTGCTGGTGAAGGAAGGTGCCAAGTGACCTGGCCGGAGATGCAGCCGCTGCTGTCGCAGGCGTGTTGGGACACGCTGTACATGGTCGGCTGGTCCACCCTGATCGCCGTCGTCGGCGGCCTTCCGCTGGGCATCCTCCTGGTCCTGACGGACCGGGGCGGCCTGCTGCAGAACGTCGTCGCCAACAAGGTCATCGGGCAGGTCGTGAACGTCGCCCGCTCCATGCCGTTCATCATCCTGATGGTCGCGCTGATGGGTCTCACCCGTTCGATCACCGGGACGACCATCGGCCGCGAGGCCGCCATCGTGCCGCTCGCCATCGGCGCGATCCCCTTCTTCGCGCGCCTGGTCGAGACGGCCGTCCGCGAAGTGGACGGCGGGCTCGTCGAGGCCGTCCAGTCGATGGGCGGCAACACCTGGACCATCGTCCGCAAGGTGCTCGTACCGGAGTCGCTGCCCTCCCTGATCGCCAGCACCACCACCACGATCGTCGCCCTCATCGGCTACTCGGCCATGGCCGGCACGGTCGGCGCCGGCGGCCTCGGAGACATCGCCATCCGCTACGGCTACCAGCGCTTCGAGACCCAGATGATGTGGATCACCGTCGCGATCCTCGCCGTCGTCATCTCCGTCATCCAGTTCGCCGGCGACTACGCGGCCCGCGCCCTGCACCGCCGGGGCGGCCGGTCCGGCCCCGCGCCCAAGCTCCGCCTGCTGAAGGCCAAGGAGCCCGCGGCGGCCGACGTCGGCAAGGTCGCGTAACCCCCTCAGACTCCCCGTACCACCCATACACGGGGTCGCACCACCCTTAAGGAAAGGCACTTTTCGTGCGTAACACCGCCAAGCTCACCACCGCCGTCCTCGCCACCGGAGCCCTCACCCTCGGGCTGACCGCCTGCGGCTCCGGCAAGGACTCCGGCTCCTCCGACCGCAACGGCCCGCTGGTCGTCGCCGCGAGCCCGACCCCGCACGCCGAGATCCTCGACTTCGTCAAGGACAAGCTGGCGAAGAAGGCGGGCCTCGACCTGGAGGTCAAGGAGTTCACCGACTACATCACGCCGAACACGGCGACCGAGGACGGCTCGGTGGACGCCAACTACTTCCAGAACCAGCCGTACCTGGACGACTTCAACAAGAAGCGCGGCACCCACATCGTGCCCGTCGTCACGGTGCACCTGGAGCCGCTCGGCCTCTACTCCCACAAGATCAAGAAGGCCGACGCCCTGAAGAGCGGTGCGACCATCGCCGTGCCGAACGACGCCGTCAACGAGGCCCGTGCACTGAAGCTGCTCGCCGCCAACGGGCTCATCACCCTCAAGGACGGCGTCGGCTCCGAGGCCACCCCGCAGGACATCACCAAGAACCCCAAGAACCTCAAGTTCAAGGAGGTCGAGGCGGCCCAGACCGCACGCTCCCTGGACGACGTGGACGCGGCCGTGATCAACGGCAACTACGCCATCTCCGCCGGCCTCAAGCCGGCCAAGGAGGCGCTGGTCCTGGAGTCCGCCAAGAACAGCCCGTACGGCAACTTCCTCGCCGTGAAGAAGGGCGACGAGTCGGACCCGCGGGTCAAGAAGCTCGCGAAGCTCCTCACCTCGCCCGAGGTCAAGAAGTTCATCGAGGACAAGTACCAGGGCTCCGTCATCCCGTCGTTCTGAGCCGACAGGTACCACGGGCCCGTCCTGCCGCCGACCGGCGGCTGACGGCACGCACACGGCGTTTCGCCACGCACGGGGTCCGCTCCCTCACCGGGTGTGGACCCCGTTGTGCTGTTCAGTGGTTTCATGCTGCATGCTGGGCAGTTCAGCAGGCCTGACGGCCCGTACGGTCTTTCGAGGATTTTCCGAAGGTTACGGAGCGGCGCATGACGAGCACCTTCCCCAACATCTCCATCAGCACGGAGCGGTTGGTGCTGCGCCCCCTCGACGAGGACGACGTGCCCGCCCTGGCCGAGATGATGAACGACGAGCAGGTCGTCGCCTGGACCACCGTCGCGCACCCCTACACCGAGGCCGACGCCCGCGAGTGGATCACCCGGCTGGCCCCCGAGGAGCGCACCGCCGGCCGCGGCATCGTCCTCGCCGTCACCGAGTTCCTCACCCAGCGGCTCGTCGGCATCGTCCACCTGAGGAACACCGACTGGCGCGTACGGTCCAGCGAGATCGCCTACGTCGTCGCTCCCTGGGCCCGCGGCGAGGGCTACGCCTCCGAAGCGGCCCTCGCCACCGCCCAGTGGCTCTTCCACGACCGGAAGTTCGAGCGGCTCGAACTGCGCACCGCCGCCGACAACACCGCCTCCCAGCAGGTGGCCCAGAAGATCGGCTGCATCAGCGAGGGCGTCCTGCGCAACGCCTGGATAGCCCGCGCCAGAACCGGGGACGGCACCTGGACCGAGGTGCGCACCGACGTCATCGTCTGGAGCCTGCTGCCGGAGGACCTCGCCGGTGTCGGCGAGCAGCTCGCCGACACGGGTGGTTTCACCTCGTACTCGGACTGGAACTGAGCCCCCGGGCTCCACCAGGTACCCTCACGGAGCCCGCCCCGGGCTTCCTGTTCCCGAAGACCTGCGCAGAACCCCAGGAGACTGACGACGATGGCCGACCGGGTCACGGTGATCGGCTGGGACGGCTCGCCGCTGACCGCCGCGGCACGCGCCGCCCTCGGCGCCGCCACTCTCGTGGCCGGTGCCGCCCACCACCTGGCGCTGCCCGAGGTGCCGCCCACCGCCGAACGCGTCCGCCTCGGCAGCCTCGCCCTGGCCGCCCGCCGCATCGCGGCCCACCGCGGCACCGCGGTCGTGCTCGCCGACGGCGACCCCGGCTTCTTCGGCGTCGTACGCACCCTGCGCGCCCCGGAGTTCGGCCTTGAAGTGGAGGTCGTCCCCGGCGTCTCCTCGGTCGCCGCCGCCTTCGCCCGCGCCGGCATGCCCTGGGACGACGCCCAGGTCGTCGTCGCCCACCCGCGCACCCTGCGCCGGGCCGTGAACGTCTGCCGCGCCCACACCAAGGTCGCCGTCCTCACCTCACCGGGCGCCGGCCCCGCCGAACTGGGCCTGCTGCTGGAGGGCGTGCACCGCACCTTCGTCGTCTGCGAGGAACTGGGCACCGAGCGCGAACAGGTCAGCATCGTCACCTCGGACAAGGCCGCCGACCACACCTGGCGCGACCCCAACGTCGTCATCATCATCGGCGGGCCCGTCGGCGCCGGGGAGAGCGGCGGCTGGATCGCCGGCCGCGACCCGGGCACCGGCCCGCGCGGCTGGGTGCAGCCCGACGAGAGCTACGGTGCCGGACCGGGCGGCGGTCTCGGCGAGGGCGAGACGCAGTTGCTGCGCGCCGCCCAACTCGCCCGCCTCGGGCCCCGCATCGGCGACCTCGTGTGGGACATCGGCTGCGGCAGCGGCGCGTTCGCCGCCGAGGCCGCGCGCGCCGGCGCGGCCGTCATCGCCGTCGACCACGACCCGGGCGCCTGCGCCCGCACCGACGGCGCCGCGCGCCGTTTCGGGGTCCGGCTCCAGATCGTCCACGGCAGCGCCCCGCACGTCCTCGAAAGCCTGCCCGAGCCGGACGTCGTGCGGGTCGGCGGCGGGGGACCGGCCGTCGTCTCCGCGGTCGCCGACCGGCGTCCGCAGCGCATCGTCACGCACGCCGCGACCCGCGACGCCGCCGAGCGCGTCGGCCGCGATCTGACCGAGCACGGGTACCGGGTCGAGTGCGCCCTCCTCCAGTCCGTCGAACTCGACACCCGGGCCTGGACGGAGACCGAGCGGAACGTAGCGTTCCTGCTCAGCGGGGTCCTGCCGGACCGCGCCCCGTGATCCTGTTGTCGTACCGCGCGCGGTAGGCTGGCCGATCGTTGTACCGCACCGGTGGCCCGAACTTCGTTCGCCAATGTCCGGATCGCACGCCCGTTTTGGGGTGGGTGCGGTACTGCGGAACCGGAGGACGCGCAACGTGGCGCAGTCCACAGCGGGCTGTCGCGGATCATGCTGTCGCGACGGCGGAACGACCGGGACAATGCCACTGAATGGCTTTGTCGCCTTTTCCGGCGGGTCGTTCGTGCCGCTGGGCACGGACGCTCGTTCTTCACTGCGGGGCGGTCGGTGCGCCGTTCCGGGTGAGCTGGTCGTAGGAGCACAAACCGATGGGCGAGGGGTACGCATGACCGACACCGGCCAGGTCCCGGGCGAGGGGCAGCCGGAGAGCGCAGGCATGGTGGAGCAGCCGGGCGTCCCCGCGCACGGTGCGTACACCTACCTCTCCGAGGCGCCCGCCGAGGACGAAGACCTGCTGCTGCCGGGTGCCCAGGGCGCGTGGGGCAACGAAGTGCCGCCACCCGCTCCGGAGCCGGTGGTTGAGGCCGTCCACGAGCCGGGTCCGCACGAGACGGCAGGCCGCGACAGCGGCTCGGTCGACCTGAGCGGTGTCCGGCTGCCCGACTCGGGCCCCGTCTCCGCCACCCCGTCGCCCATCCTCACGGCGCCGCACGACCCGGCGGCCGCGCCGCAGCCGCCGCGCCGGCCGCTGCACCTGGGCCCGCCGATCCCCGACTCCTCCGCGAGCCCGGTCCGCTCCCTCGCCGACCGCGGCCCCGCCGGAGCGCCGGTACGGCAGCCCGGGCCGCAGACCGCCGGCCCCGAGTACCTCGACGGCCAGCCGCTGCGCGAGATGGCTCCGCAGAGCGCGGCCCCCTGGGGCTCGGCACCGGCCCAGGCCGGCACCCAGGCACCGGCTGCCGAAACGGTTGGTCCGGCCACGCCCGCCGGGCAGACCGACGCGGCACAGGCCGCGATGGCCCGCCTCGCGAGCCAGGCGGCGGCCCAGACCCCGGTCGGCGACACCGGCCAGGTGCCGGTCGTGCACGGCCACGACGGGGCCCAGCCGGTGCACGCCCATGACGGGGTGTACACCGCATCGGCCGCCGAGGGTGTCCCGGTTGCGGAGGGTGCGGAAGCGGGTGTGGTGTCCGGTGACGGCGGGGCCGTTGCCGGTACGGCTGCGGCGGCCGAGGCGGCTGCGGCGGGGCCGGGTGCCGAGGCTGCCCCGGGTGCCGTGGGTGCGGAAGCGGGTGTGGTGTCCGGTGACGGCGGGACCGTTGCCGGTACGGCTGCCGCGGTCGAGGCGGCTGCGGCGGGGCCGGGTGCAGAGGCTGTCGACGGTGCCGTTGCCGCCCCGGAGGGTGGCGAACCCGGTCCGGCGCAGGCCGCCGAGGTGCCGGGCGGCGCACAGGGAGTCGAGCCGGGCGCCGCCCAGGCCCAGCCGATGCCGGAGGCCCCCGTGGCGGACGCGCCGGAACAGTTCGTTCCGGTCGAGTCGGCGCCGGGACAGGCCGTACCGGCCGAGACACCGGACAACGCGCAGCCCGCGGAGACCGCCGGCGCCGAAGTCACTTCGGAGGCCGGTCCCGCACCCGTCGAGACGGCCGACGCGGCCCAGCACGCCGCGCCCGCCGGGCCGGAGCAGGGCACGCAGCCGGCCGAGGTCGCCCGGGCGGCCGAAGCAGTACGGACCGACGCCGCACAGGCTGCCGCAGCGGGGCCCGCCGTCGAGGCCGCGGAGCGTGTCGACGTCGTGCAGCCCTCGGCTGCCGCGCGGCCCGCCGAGGCCCCGGAGACTGTCGCCGCTGTGCAGGCCGCGGATGCCGTGCAGCCGTCCGGTGTTGCTCAGTCTGTCGACGCCTCGGAGGTTGTTGCCGTCGCGCAGGCCGCGGACGGCGTGCCGCCGGCGGGTGCTGCTCAGTCTGTCGGCGCGCCGGAGGCTGTTACCGCTGTGCAGGCCGCGGATGCCGTGCAGCCGACCGGTGTTGCCCAGCCCGCCGAAGCACCGGAGGCTGCCGCCCCGGCGCAGGCCGCGGATGCTGTGCCGGCTGCTGCCGTGCCGCAGGCCAATGGTTCCGAGCCGGTTGCTGCCGCGCCGCAGGTCGCCGACGCCCCACAGGTCGCTGGCGTCACCCCGCCCCAGGCTCCCGTCGAGGCCCAGGCGCCCGCCCAGGTCCAAGCTCCTGTGGAGGCCCAGGCGCCCGCCCAGCCCCAAGCTCCCGTCGAGGCCCAGGCGCCCGCCCAGGCCCAAGCTCCTGTGGAGGCCCAGGCGGCCGCCCAGGCCCAAGCTCCCGTCGAGGCCCAAGCAGCCGTCGAGGACCAGAGTGGGGCCGAGGCGGCCGACGTAGCCGGCGCCCAGGACGCGGCCCTGGCCGCCGAGGCGGTGGCTGCCGCTCCGGCCACGGACCAGCAGACCGGCGCGGCTGTTGCCGCACCGGACGCCCCCCAGCACATCGCCGCGGCTCCCGCCCCGGCGGCCGTCCAGGCCGCCGAGCCGGTCGCCCCCCAGGTCACGGCTCAGCCGGTCCCCGACGCCCCCGGCGCCGTAGCGGAGTCCGCCGCAGCGGCCCCGCACGCCGGCACGGAGCAGCCCGCCGCACCCGCAGCCGCCGACACCCCCGGTGCCGCGGAGGCGGCCGAGCCGGCCGTGCCCCACGCCGCCCAGGGCCCGCAGCTCGCCGAGGCCGCCCGGCACACAGCCGACGCCCAGGCCGCGGCGCAGCAGCAGCCGCAGGCACCGGATGCCGCCGTAGCCGCCGCGCCCGCGCAGGACACGGAGCAGCGGCTGCCCTCCGGACTGCCGGTGGAGCCGGACCCGGAGCAGCCGCTCGGGCAGTTCGTGCCGGTGGAGGGCCAGGTGCCCACCACCCCGCACCTGGCGCCCACCCCGCCGCAGCCCCTGGTCCTGCCCGCGCAGGACCCGCAGGGCCCGCAGGAGCAGCCGGAGGCCGTGGCCACGGTGCCCGCGCCGCGCGAGGGCGAGCCGGACGTCGTACCGGCCGCGCCCGACGCCGAGCCCGCCCCCGATGTCGTACAGCACGCGGAGGACCTGCAGACCAGGGCCGCCGAACAGGAAGAGAGCACGGCCGCAGTGGCGGAAGCACGACAGTCCACCGGCCCGGCCGCGCCCGGCTACGCCGACGCCGAGCGCGAGGCCGTCCTGAAGGTCATGCGCGAGCGCCGCGACATCCGCAACGGCTTCCGCAGCGACCCCATCCCGCACGAGGTGCTGCTCAGAGTCCTGGAGGCCGCGCACACCGCGCCGTCCGTGGGCCACTCGCAGCCCTGGGACTTCGTCGTCATCCGCTCCGCCGAGACCCGGCAGACGATGCACGAACTGGCGATGCGTCAGCGCGAGGCCTACGCCAAGTCGCTGCCGAAGGGCCGGGCCAAGCAGTTCAAGGAACTGAAGATCGAGGCGATCCTCGACACCCCGGTCAACATCGTCGTCACCGCCGACCCGACCCGCGGCGGCCGGCACACGCTCGGCCGTCACACCCAGCCGCAGATGGCGCCCTACTCCTCGGCGCTCGCGGTGGAGAACCTCTGGCTCGCCGCCCGCGCCGAAGGCCTCGGCGTCGGCTGGGTCAGCTTCTTCGACGAGCGGGAGATGGTCCGCGCGCTCGGCCTGCCCGAGCACCTGGAGGTCGTCGCCTACCTGTGTGTCGGGTACGTCGACGAGTTCCCGGACGAGCCCGAGCTGATGCAGGCCGGCTGGTCCAAGCGACGCCCCCTGTCCTGGGTGGTGCACGAGGAGACGTACGGCCGCCGCGCCCTGCCCGGAGAGGAACCCCACGACCTGCTCGCCGAGACCGTCGCACAGATCCGCCCGCTCGACGCCAAGGCGCTCGGCGAGGCGTGGGAGCGCCAGAAGCGCATGACCAAGCCGGCCGGCGCGCTCGGCATGCTGGAGATCATCTCCGCGCAGCTGTCCGGGCTCTCCCGGCAGTGCCCGCCGCCGATCCCGGAGCCCGCAGCCGTCGCGATCTTCGCCGGCGACCACGGCGTGCACGCCCAGGGTGTCACCCCCTGGCCGCAGGAGGTCACGGCCCAGATGGTGGCCAACTTCCTCGGCGGGGGAGCCGTCTGCAACGCCTTCGCCGCCCAGGTCGGCGCCGAGGTGTGCGTCGTGGACGTGGGCGTGGCCGCCGACCTGCCGGCCACCCCGGGCCTGCTGCCGCGCAAGATCCGCGGTGGTACGTCCGACATGACCACCGGCCCCGCGATGACCCGCGAGGAGGCCAGGGCGGCCATCGAGGTCGGCATCGAGACCGCCCGCGACCTGGTGGCGGCCGGCAACAAGGCGCTGCTCACCGGTGAGATGGGCATCGCCAACACCACCGCGTCCGCCGCGCTGATCTCGGTCTTCACCGGCGCCGACCCGGCCGAGGTGACCGGGCGCGGCACGGGCATCAACGACGAGACCCTGGCCCGCAAGACCGAGGTGGTCCGCCGCGCCCTGGAGCTCCACCAGCCGGACCCGGCCGACCCGATCGGGGTCCTCGCGGCGATCGGCGGCTTCGAGCACGCGGCCATCGTCGGCCTGCTGCTCGGCGGTGCCTCGCTGCGTACGCCGGTGATCCTGGACGGCGTCAGCGCCGGTGCCGCGGCCCTGGTGGCCCGCGCCATCGCGCCCGAGGTGCTCGCGGCCTGCATCGCCGGCCACCGCAGCGCCGAGCCCGGCCACGTCGCCGCCCTCAACAAGCTGGGCCTGCGCCCGCTGGTCGACCTCGACCTGCGCCTCGGTGAGGGCACGGGCGCCCTGCTCGCCCTGCCGCTGGTCCAGAGCACCGCGCGGGCCATGCACGAGGTGGCCACGTTCGATTCGGCGGGGGTCACGGAGAAGTAGGCCCGCGGGACGGGTGGTCCGGTGTTCAGCTGTCGGACCACCCGTGTCCCGTGCCCTGTCCACCACTTAAAATCTGCACGTCAGGGCCGCTCCGAAGGTGCAGCGCGCCCATCGCACAGCTGCACGAGGAGCCGCCCCTCATGGCCGAACACCCCGCCTACCCCGTAGGCCTTCGCCTCTCCGGCCGCCGCGTGGTCGTCCTCGGCGGCGGCCAGGTCGCCCAGCGCCGCCTCCCGGCGCTCATCGCGGCCGGCGCGGACATCGTCCTCGTCTCCCCGCACGCGACCCCCTCGGTCGAGGCCATGGCGGACGCGGGGGAGATCACCTGGGTGCGGCGCGCGTACCAGGACGGCGACCTCGCCGAGGCCTGGTACGCCCTCATCGCCACCAGCGACCCCGAGGCCAACGCCGCCGCCTCCGCGGAGGCGGAGCGCCACCGAGTGTGGTGCGTCCGCTCCGACGACGCCGACCAGGCGACCGCCTGGACCCCGGCGACCGGCCACAGCGAGGGCGTCACCGTCGCCGTACTCACCACGCACGCGCGGGGCCGCGACCCCCGGCACACCGCCGCCATCCGTGACGCGGTCGTCGAGGGCCTGCGCGACGGCACCCTCGTCGCCCCGCACCACCGCACCCGCACCCCCGGCGTGGCCCTGGTCGGCGGCGGCCCCGGCGACCCCGACCTGATCACGGTCCGCGGCCGGCGCCTGCTCGCCGAGGCGGACGTCGTCATCGCCGACCGGCTCGGCCCGCGCGACCTGCTCGCCGAACTCCCGCCGCACGTCGAGGTGATCGACGCGGCGAAGATCCCGTACGGCCGCTTCATGGCCCAGGAGGCCATCAACAACGCGCTCATCGCGCACGCCAAGCAGGGCAAGGCGGTCGTCCGGCTCAAGGGCGGCGACCCGTACGTCTTCGGCCGCGGCATGGAGGAGGTCCAGGCGCTCGCCGAGGCCGGCATCCCGTGCACGGTGGTGCCGGGCATCTCCAGCTCGATCTCGGTGCCGGGTGCGGCCGGCATCCCGGTCACGCACCGGGGCGTGGCCCACGAGTTCACGGTCGTGAGCGGCCACGTCGCCCCGGACGACGAGCGCTCGCTGGTCGACTGGCCGTCCCTGGCGAAGCTCACCGGCACCCTCGTGATCCTGATGGGCGTCGACAAGATCGGCAAGATCGCCGAGACGCTCGTCGCGCACGGCAAGTCCCCCGAGACGCCGGTCGCCCTGGTGCAGGAGGGCACGACGGCCGCCCAGCGGCGCGTGGACGCGACCCTGGCCACGGTCGCCGAGACGGTACGGACGGAGGAGGTGAAGCCCCCGGCGGTCATCGTCATCGGCGAGGTCGTCCGGGTCGGCTCCCAGACCCCGGCGTGAGACCGCGCCCGAGCACCGCGTGACCACCGACGACCTTGGCTTGATCACGCGTAACCCGGGGTAACCCACCCCTTCCCAGCCGTTGGCACCACACCCAGGACAAGGCAGTATCACCCTGTGGCCGATCTCATCACCGTCGAGGATCCCGACGACCCGCGCCTGGCCGACTACACGGGCCTGACCGACGTCGAGCTGCGCCGCAGGCGCGAGCCCGCCGAGGGCCTGTTCATCGCCGAGGGCGAGAAGGTCATCCGCAGGGCGAAGGAGGCCGGCTACGAGATGCGGTCGATGCTGCTCTCGGCCAAGTGGATCGACGTCATGCGTGACGTCATCGACGAACTCCCGGCCCCGGTGTACGCCGTCAGCCCGGAACTCGCCGAACGCGTCACCGGCTACCACGTGCACCGTGGCGCCCTCGCCTCCATGCAGCGCAAGCCGCTGCCGACGGCCGGTGACCTCCTGCAGACCGCCCGCCGGGTCGTGATCATGGAATCCGTCAACGATCACACGAACATCGGGGCGATATTCCGGTCGGCGGCCGCCCTCGGCATGGACGCGGTGCTGCTGTCGCCCGACTGCGCCGACCCGCTGTACCGACGGAGCGTCAAGGTGTCCATGGGCGCGGTGTTCTCGGTGCCGTACGCCCGTCTGGAGACCTGGCCCAAGGGTCTGGACTCGGTCCGCGAGGCCGGCTTCACCCTGCTCGCCCTCACCCCGGACGAGAAGGCCCGCACCCTGGACGAGGCCGCCCCGCACAGGATGGACCGGGTGGCCCTGATGCTCGGTGCCGAGGGCGACGGACTGTCCACGCAGGCTCTGGTCGCGGCCGACGAGTGGGTCCGCATCCCGATGTCCCACGGCGTCGACTCGCTCAACGTCGGCGCGGCCGCCGCGGTCGCCTTCTACGCGGTGGCCACGGGCCGACCGGAGTCCTGACCAGGACACCCGCGATACGCCGTGGACCGGCGGGCCCGCAGCGCTCAGTTCCCGGCGTCGTGGCTCACTGCCGACGCCTGCCGGTCGGACACCACCTTGCCGTCGTCCGACGGCGGGTGGCTCGGCTGCGCGTGCCGCTGCCGCCGCACCCCGCCGTCGTCCCCGAGCCCGCGCGCCGGCCCCTGACAGCCCTGCGCCACCGCGATACCGAGGGCGACCAGCAGCGTCACCACCACGAACACGAACAGCCGCTGCCGCAGCAGCCGTGGGTTGGCCGGCCGCAGGCTGATCCGCACCGGCCGCCGGCCCGGCCGCCCGGAACCGCCGCGCGGCACGGGACGGCCGCTGCCGGAGCGCGGGCCACCGCGCGGCGCCGGGGTGGGACGCCCCCCACCCGGCCGGGAGGCGGCGGCACCGCCACCGCGCGGACCGCTGCCGCCGCGCGAGGCGGACCCGCCACGGGACGGCACCTCGCCCCGCGGGGACATCCTGCCCGGTACCTCACCGCGCGCGGCCGATCCGCCGCGTGACGGCACACCGCCCCGGGCCGGGGTCCCGCCGCGCGGCAGCGGCGTACCGGGAGAGGCGCGCCGCTGGGTGCGCTGCTGCTCGGGGTAGGTGTCGACGAGCCGCCCGGTGGGCAGGTCCGCCTCGGCGGCACGCGGAGCGGGCGGCCGTACGCCGTCCAGGCCCTGTGCCTCCCGGGCGGCGATCTCCTTGAGCCGCAGCGACAGTTGCAGGGTGCTGGGCCGCTCGTCGGGGTCCTTCGCCAGGCAGGCCCGGATCAGCGGGGCCAGCGCGTCCGGTACGCCGTGCAGTTGCGGCTCCTCGTGCACCACCCGGTACAGCATCACCTCCGAACTGCCGTGCCCGAAGGGGGAGTCGCCGGTCGAGGCGTACGCCAGGGTCGCGCCCAGAGAGAAGACGTCGGTGGCCGGGGTGACCGCGGCGCCGCGCACCTGCTCCGGGGCGAGGAAGCCGGGGGAGCCGACCGCGGTGCCCACGTGGGTGAGCGTGGAGGCACCGGTGGCCCAGGCGATGCCGAAGTCGATGATCCGCGGCCCCTTGGGGGACAGCAGGATGTTGGAGGGCTTCAGGTCCCGGTGGACGACACCCGCCTCGTGCACGGCGACCAGCCCCTCGGACAGGGCCGCCCCGATCGCCGCGGTGTCCGCCGCGCCCAGAGCCCCCTCGTCGGCGACCTTGTCGTGCAGGGACGGGCCGGGCACGTACTGGGTGGCGAACCAGGGGCGCTCGGCCTCCAGGTCCGCGGCGACCAGCCGGGCCGTGCAGCCACCGCGGATACGCCGGGCCGCCGACACCTCGCGAGCGAACCGCGACCGGAACTCCTGGTCCTCCGCCAGATCGGGCCGGATCACCTTCAGCGCGACCCGCTGCCCCTTCTTGTCGGAGCCGAGATAGACCACGCCCATACCGCCCGCGCCGAGCCGTCGGTGAAGCCTGAACGAGCCGACGACGCGCGGGTCCTCGCGCCTCAGGCGCATCATCGCCATGTTCATCCCCGCTGCCCGGTCCCTGTGACGTGGCACAGCTTACGTTTCCACGGCCGCCTGCGCGCAGAGGCCGCGCCCTCTCGGACCGTCGGATTGTGGCGGCCGTCCGAAAGAGGTGAAACACGCTCAGGAAGCCCCGGCCGACGGCGACTTCCGGTCACCGGGGGTGTCAACCGGCCAGCGGGGCCCGGAGGTTGGGCTCACCGGGAGGCCGGCCGCGCGGGGCCGTACGCCCCTAGCCCGACGGGCGGCGGCGGCCCGCGGCCCCGGCCGCTCCCCGGCTCGCGAGCCACCTGCGGCACCCCTCCCGCACCCTTCCTCAGTGATCGAAGTCACTCGCTCCGGCCCGCAGGACGCTTCGGAAATGCCCGGACAGAGTGGGCGGCCCCTCAGGGAAGACCCCTAGACCCGGGCCCGTGTCTCCAACCAGGGGAGTACTTCCCTGGTCATGGCTCATCCTCCGGGAGGCCCGGCAATCGGTACGAGGGCATGACGCCCGGTGTGCGCCGCGCGCCTAGATTTGTGGTCAAGCGGCGGGTGCGGCACTCGTCCCCCGAGGTCAGGCACCCGCCGCTGCCGACAACAATCAAACGGTCAGGAGAGGGACCATGGCCCACACGGCACCGCGACGCCCCGCGTTCGTCCCACGCCGGACAGGCCGTCGCCACCCCTTGGTGGCGACGCTCATGGCCCTTCCCCTGGCGGCCCTGCTCCTGCTCGTCTTCGACGGCTGGGAGACGGTGGCCACACAGGCGTCGTCCGTGGGTGTGATGCTGGGGCGCTGAGCGGCGACCCCAGGCCCGGAAGAGCGGTCCGGGCGGGGACATCCATCCATGAAACCCCGTGGGGACGGGGGTGCGGCGGACGGCACAAGATGCCGGCGCAGCTGGGGAGCTGCGCCGGCATTGGCCGTTTCCTGAGGGACGGGCAGGGGCCGCCTTCCGGCTGCGGCCGTGTGGTGGGCCGGCCGCGCAGAACCTCCGTGGCTGCGTCCACCCGTGCCGCCAGGCGCGGGCAAGCGACCCGGCCCCCGGCCCGCCCCGGTACCCTCAGCCGAACAGCCGACCCCGCCCGAGGCAGCCTTGACCGCAGACACAGGTGCAGAAGCAGGCACCGGTACCGGCACCCGTACCGGCACCGGTACCCGCCGCACAGCAGAGGCCCCCGCCCTCATACCCGCACTGACCGCCAAGGCCAGGGCCGTCGCCCACCCCCGCCCCTCCACCACCCCCTGCACCTGCGGCAGTACCCCCCTCGCCGACCGCGAGGACGCCACCGTGGTCCGGCACGCCGGCACCGTCGCCAAGGCCCACGCCCCGGACACCGACCCCGCCGCACTGACCCTCCGGGTCGCCACGGCCGCCCGCCTCCCCGGCGTACTCCTGCCCCCGCTGATCCCCACCCCGGCCGCCCTCCACGGCCGCCTGGTGACCTGCTGGCCGTACGGCCTCCCCGTGGACCCCGACGACCCGGACGCCGCCCCCTGGGAAGCCGCCGCCACCCTCCTGGCCCGGCTGCACCGCACGCCCGTCCCCAGCGGCCTCCCCCCGATGCGCGGCCCCGCCAAGGCCGCCCGCGCCCTCGGCAGGCTCCGCACCGCCCTCCGCGGCACGCCCCACGCGGCCGCCCGCCCGGTCCTGGACGCCTGGGCCACGCTGCCCGCCTGGGCCCGGGCCGCGGCGCCGATGCCCGGCCCGCCGGCCCTCTGTCACGGCGACCTGCACCTCGGCCAGCTCGTCCGGCACCCGGCCCCGGACGGCCCCTGGAAGCTGATCGACGTCGACGACCTCGGGGCCGGCGTCCCGGCCTGGGACCTCGCCCGCCCCGCCGCCTGGTACGCCTGCGGACTCCTCCCGCCCGACGAGTGGACGCGGTTCCTGACCGCCTACCGGCAGGCCGGCGGCCCGGCCGTACCCGCCGACGCAGACCCCTGGCCCGCCCTGGACGTCCCGGCCCGCGCGCTCACCGTGCAGACCGCCGCGCTGGCGGTCACCAAGGCGCTCGCCGCGGACCGCCCGCTGGACGAGGTGGAGGGGGCCGTGGTCGACGCCTGCGCACGGATGCCGTCCGTCCCGACCCGGTCCCCTGGCCCCGCTCGCCCCGGTCCCGGATTCCCGGACTAGGCTGCAACCGCCCGGGGCCGGACGGAGTCTGTCCTGGGGAAACACCAAGCAGGACCGACCGGCGAGGAGTTGAGCCGACCATGCAGTGTCCGAAATGTCATGCGCCGATGCACACCTACAACCGCAACGGCGTCCAGATCGAGCAGTGCAGCGGCTGCCGCGGCATCTTCCTCGACTACGGCGAGCTGGAGGCGCTGACCCGCCTGGAGGCCCAGTGGTCGCAGCCGGCCCCGCCGCCCCCGCCCGCGGCCCCGCAGGCGTACCCGGCCCCGTCCGCGCCCGCCTGGGGCGCACCGCACGGCGGCCACGGCGGCCACGGCGGTCACTACGGCCACCAACGGCACAAGAGCTTCGGCCACATGCTGTTCTCCAGCTGAGCCCACGAAGAAGCCCCCGGCCGTACGAGACGGCCGGGGGCTTCTTGCTGTGTGGACGATACTGGGATTGAACCAGTGACCTCTTCCGTGTCAGGGAAGCGCTCTCCCGCTGAGCTAATCGTCCGCGGACCGTGAACCGCGGGTCACGGACAGTGCGCGATACTGGGATTGAACCAGTGACCTCTTCCGTGTCAGGGAAGCGCTCTCCCGCTGAGCTAATCGCGCGGGGGATCTTCGAGAAGATCCAGGATCCGAAGATCCAGTGGACGATACTGGGATTGAACCAGTGACCTCTTCCGTGTCAGGGAAGCGCTCTCCCGCTGAGCTAATCGTCCTTGGAGGTGGAGACGGGATTTGAACCCGTGTAGACGGCTTTGCAGGCCGTTGCCTCGCCTCTCGGCCACTCCACCAGGAGTGTAGGGGATCGGGACGACCCCTTCTTCCTTCGAGCGGACGACGAGGCTCGAACTCGCGACCTCAACCTTGGCAAGGTTGCGCTCTACCAACTGAGCTACGTCCGCCTGTCGTTTCGGTCCGCTTCCGCGTCCCGGCGACGTGTTGAACTCTAGCGGATTCCCGGGCCAGTACAAAAACGCGTTTGCGCAGCGTGCTGCGGTGCACCCGGCGGACCCGCTGGTCGGGGCCCGCTCCGGGACATCCGGGAGCCGCCTCGCGGGCAGCCGCCCTAGACTCGACCACGTGCTCCACCACCCTCCTCTCGCCCGCTTCGGCGACCGCGTCGCCACCGGCCTCCTCGACGTCACCAGTGATCCGGCGGCCCTGGACTCGACCGGCTTCTGGGCCGTCTGCGCGGACTTCGAGGGCCGGCTGACCTGCGCCCGCTTCGCGGACGTACGGGAGGCGCCGGTGCCCGCGCCGGTGCCCGGCGCGTGGCGGGGCCCGGCGCCCGAGGAGTGGACCTCCTCCCTGGACCGGGCCGCCTACACCGCGGCCGTCCGCCGCATCCGCGAGCACATCGCGGCCGGGGAGGTCTACCAGGCCAACCTCTGCCGGGTGCTGAGCGCGCCCGTCGCCCCGGGCGCCGACGTGGACGCCCTCACCGCCCTGCTGGCACGCGGCAACCCGGCCCCGTATGCAGGAACGATCCGGCTGCCGGAGCACGGCGTGGAGATCGCCACCGCCTCGCCCGAGCTGTTCCTGCGCCGGGACGGCCGCACCGTCGAGTCGGGGCCGATCAAGGGCACCGGGCGCACCGAGGCGGACCTCCTGGAGAAGGACTACGCCGAGAACGTGATGATCGTGGACCTGGTCCGCAACGACATCGGCCGCGTCTGCGCGACCGGCAGCGTGACCGTCCCCGACCTGTGCGCCGTGGAGAAGCACCCGGGCCTCGTCCACCTCGTCTCCACCGTCCGCGGCGAGCTGCGGGCGGACGCCGGCTGGCCGGAGCTGCTGGCCGCGGCCTTCCCGCCCGGCTCGGTCACCGGCGCCCCCAAGTCCAGCGCCCTCAGGATCATCGAGGCGCTGGAGCCGGCACCGCGCGGCCCGTACTGCGGCGGCATCGGCTGGGTCGACGCCGACCGGGGCACCGCCGAGCTGGCCGTGGGCATCCGCACCTTCTGGATCGACCGTGCCGCGGGCGCCCTGCGCTTCGGCACCGGCGCCGGCATCACCTGGGGGTCCGACCCCGAGGGGGAGTGGCGCGAGACGGAGCTGAAGGCCTCCCGGCTGCTCGCGGTGGCGTCGGGAACGTACGCGGTGACCGAGGGAGCGCTCACATGAGGATCTGGCTGGACGGCGAGCTGCGGGACGCGGAATCCGCCCGGGTCTCCGCCCTCGACCACGGACTGACCGTCGGCGACGGCGTCTTCGAGACCGTCAAGGCGGTCGACGGCACGCCGTTCGCGCTCACCCGGCACCTCGACCGGCTGACCCGCTCGGCCCGCGGCCTCGGCCTGCCGGACCCCGACCACGACGAGGTGCGCCGCGCCTGTACGGCCGTCCTGGCGGCCGACCCGGTGCCGTTCGGCCGGCTGCGGATCACCTACACCGGCGGCCACGGCCCGCTCGGCGTCGGCCGCGGCGAGCACGGCCCCACCCTCATGGTCGCCGTCGGCGAGACCGCCCGCCGCCCGGACTCCACCGCGGTGATCACCGTCCCGTGGACCCGCAACGAACGCGGCGCCCTCGCCGGCGTCAAGACCACCTCGTACGCCGAGAACATCGTCGCCCTGGCCCGCGCCCACCAGAACGGCGCCTCCGAGGCCCTGTTCGGCAACACCGTCGGACAGCTCTGCGAGGGCACCGGGTCGAACGTCTTCGTCGTCCTGGACGGCGAGGTCCACACCCCGCCGGTCACCTCCGGCTGCCTGCCCGGCGTCACCCGGGCGCTGGTGATCGAGTGGACGGGTGCCAAGGAGACCGACCTGCCGCTGGACGTCCTCCGGCGCGCCGACGAGGTCTTCCTGACCTCCACCCTGCGGGACGTCCAGGCCGTGCGCCAGGTCGACGACCGTGAACTGCCCGGCGCCCCGGGCCCGGTGACCGCCGGGGTCATGCGGACCTTCGACGAGCGGTCCGGGCAGGACCTGGACCCCTGAGCCGGAAAACAGGCTGACGCGGGCGGCCGCCGTGGGTAGAACACCTGTGATGACCACGACCCTGCGGCCGGCCGAGCCGCTCCAGCAGCACCCCGACGGAACCCGCTCCCGCCGCTACGCGGTATGCGTGAACAGCCGTCCCGTCGGCGAGATGCACCTCGGCACCTCCCCGTCCCTCGGCGACTCGGTGGCCCGCGTCATCGACCTCACGATCGCCGAGCCGGACCGGCGGCGCGGCCGGGGCACCGTGGCCGCGCTCGCCGCCGAGGAGGTGGCCCGCGGCTGGGGCTGCGTCCGGATGGAGACCGTGGTGCCCGCCGCCGCGGACGCCGCGCTGCGCCTGTTCGGCGCCCTCGGCTACACCCTGCGCAACCGCGGCATGGAGAAACGCCTCGGCGGCACTCCGCCCGCGCTGCCGCCGGGCAGCCGCGCGCGGCCGATGACCGGAGCCGAGTTCGACGCCTGGCACGAGACGGAGAGCGAACGGTACGCGCGCTCGTGGGTCGAGCGGGGCCTGCCCGAGCCCGTGGCCCGTGCCAAGGCCCGCAACGACCACGCCCGGCTGCTGCCGCACGGGCTCGCGACCGAGGGCATGCTCTTCAGCGTGCTGGAGCACGCGGGCGGCCGGGTGGGCACCCTGTGGCTGGCCCTGGAG
The DNA here is from genome assembly GCF_017526105.1 of Streptomyces cyanogenus. NCBI lineage: Bacteria > Bacillati > Actinomycetota > Actinomycetes > Kitasatosporales > Streptomycetaceae > Streptomyces > Streptomyces cyanogenus. The sequence goes on along the minus strand of NZ_CP071839.1, from coordinate 1,920,421 downwards.
GAGGCCAGGGCGTTCGTCTTCGACGTGGAGACCGACGCGGCGCACCGCGGCCGGGGGCACGGCCGCACGCTCATGCTGCTGGCGGAGCGGCAGGCCGTCGAGGCCGGCCTCCCGGTCCTCGGCCTCAACGTGTTCGCGGGCAACACCCCGGCCGAGCGGCTGTACGCCTCACTCGGCTACGAGACGGTGACCCACTCGCTGACCAAGCCGCTGCTGTGAGCAGACCGGCCGGGTGCGCCCTCAGGCCTCCTGGCCGTCCCGGCCGGCCAGCAGCCGGTCCGCGATCTCCTCGATGCGTGCGCGCAGCCCCTCCTGGCTCTTGCCGCCGTCGAGGCGTTCGCCGCCGATGACGTACGTCGGGGTGCCGGTCACCCCGATCGCCTTGCCCTCGGCCTGGTCGGCGTCCACGATCAGGATGTGCCGGCCGTCGATCAGCGCGGTGTCGAACTCCTCGGCGTCGAGGCCCAGTTCGCGGGCCACGCTGACCAGGAAGGACTCGCCGTCCCGGTCCAGCTCCTCGACCCGCTCCAGCACGGCCTCCACGTACGGCCAGCCCTTGCCCTGCTCCAGCGCCTCCTCGGCGGCCTGCGCGGCGGCGAAGGCGTGCTTGTGCTTCTCCAGCGGGAAGTGCCGCAGCCGCAGGTCGAGCCGGTCGCCGTAGCGGGCGCGCAGGGCGCGGACGTCGTCCAGGGCGGTGCGGCAGTCGGGGCACTGCAGTTCGCACCAGACGTCGAGGACGAGGGCATCGGTGCGTGCGGAGGAGGTGTCGCTCATGCCCACCAGTCTTCCAGGCCGGACGCGGGCGGACCCAATCGGGATCTCGGGGGTCGCAGGCCTCGGGGCCGGGTGGAGAAGGCCCCGAGGCGACCCGGAGATGTCCCTGATGTCGGGCTGGAGCATGGCATCGCGGGGTTGCGGCGGTGCACGATGGAAGCGACGAGACGAGCCCGCCGCCAGGAGGACCGGATGATTGCCGAGACAGTGTGCTCCGCCGTGTCCGCGGCGGGCCTGGGTATCGCGGTGGTGACGGCCTATCGCAGGCGTTTCCTGGCGGCGGCCCGCCTCGCGGCCTACTCGCTGGTGCCGGTCGGACTGGTCATGACCGGAGTCGTCGGATGGCTCGCCGACACCGCCCTGAGCCCCACCGCCTGGGCGGGTTTCGGGGTGCTGGCCGCGGCCTGGCTCCTGTTCGCCGGCACGCGCGCCGTGGAACGCCGGCGCGCAGGCGCCGGTGGCAGGGCCGAGGCGGCCGGGCGGGACGCGGTGGCGCCCGCTGCCCCGGCGCCGTCCCTGGGCGGGAAGGTCCGCCCCGCGACGGACCGCGCCGCCCCGCGGACGACCTCGTCCCGGGCCGGATCCGAGCCGGCCGAGGACTTCAGCGACATCGAGGCCATCCTCAAGAAGCACGGCATATGACAGTCACATGACTGGCTGAAACGACACAGTGGGTCCGTGGACGTCCGGAATCGTTCACCATCCGAACGAGACCTCACGGTATTCGGCGAACTACCGCAAGATCCCTGTGCCTTGATCGCGGGCGGGGCGTCGGGTGCGTCATGATCTGCGGCGAGATGCTGGACACGTCACAGAGCGAGGCCGCGCCGCCGAAGGACGAGCCGCGCGGGTGCCTCTTCGCCCTTTCCCAGCCACCGCTGATGATCTTCCTAGCGGTGATCGGGTGTCTGCTCCTCATGGCTGCGCTGCACGACCTGCTGTGGCTGTGAGCCGTACACGTCGGTCCCGGCGCCACCCGCCGGGACCGACGTCGCACCGGTCGAGCGCCGTCGCACCAGACGAGAAGCGTGGACTGCCGCACGGGGCGAGCGCCGTACGCCTCAGCCCGCCGCCTCCTTGCGCCGGGCCCGGTACGCGGCGACGTGCAGCCGGTTCCCGCAGGTGCGGCTGTCGCAGTAGCGGCGCGAGCGGTTGCGGGACAGATCCACGAAGGCCCGCCGGCAGTCCGGGGCCTCGCAGCGCCGCAGCCGTTCCTGCTCACCGGCCACCACGAAGAAGGCGAGCGCCATCCCGCAGTCGGCGGCGAGGTGGTCGGCCACGGAGGCGCCCGGTGCGAAGTAGTGCACATGCCAGTCGTAGCCGTCGTGGTCCGTCAGGCGGGGGGTGGTCCCCGCCGCGGCGACCAGTTCGTTGATCATCGTGGCGGCGGACCGGGCGTCCGGGGCCGCGAAGATCGCCGCGAACCGGCCCCGGACCCTGCGCACGGCCGAGAGGTCGAACTCCGACAGCACGCCCACGTCGCTCATCTTGTGGCTTCGCACGAAATCCGTGAGAGCCGGGACATCGGGCAGTCCGTCCGCCGCCGCGTCGTCCTCCGGCGCGGTGTTCACCAGATCCACCACGGTGTCGAGGGCGCACCGGGTGTCGTGGGTGATCAGCACAGTTCGCTCCCTGGCCTGAGGGGTCGGGCGGGCGCCCGCCGATGCTGGCCGATGGTAGCGACAACCGCGACCACCGCACCCGCCGCTACCGACCTCGCTTGCCGGGAGAACGCCACCGACCCGCCGACGGTTCCCGTCCCTGCGACCACAGCCCACCATGCCGGCCCGCCGACGCGCCAGGGCGGACGGCCCCACGCCCCACCAGCCACCCAGGCAACGACCCCGGGTGGGCGTGCACGCCCCCGACCGCCCGGCGGGCCGCGCCCGCCCCGGGTTCACGGCCGTCGCTCGCCCGGTCACTCACCGCAGCCGGGCGCGAACAGCCCGACGCCGTCACCGTGAGCACTCACGGTGACGGCGTCGGCCTGTGCCGCAGGCGGTTGTCTTGGCCCGAGCCGTCTCCCCGAGTGGACGGCGCCGGGCTGCTTCGTGGGGCCGCGACCTAGCTCTCCGCCAGGATGTGCGAGAGCTCCTGATCCAGGTCGAAGTGCCGGTGTTCCGTGCCGGGCGGCACGGCGGCGTCGGTTCGCTTCAGGAAGGACTCCAGGGCCCGCGCCGGGGCCTCGAGCAGCGCCTCCCCCTCCGGGGAGCTGAGGGCGATGCACACGACGCCCTGACCATGACTGCGGGATGGCCAGACGCGGACGTCGCCGGTGCCGGTGGGCCGGTGAAGCCCCTCGGCGAGGAGGTCGCGGGCGAACACCCACTCGACGGTCTCCTCGGCTCCGGTGTGGAAGGTGGCGTGCACGGCGTAGGGGTCGGCCGTGTCGTACCGCAGGCCTGCGGGCACAGGCAGGGAGGACTCGCTCGACACAACGAGGCGCAGGTGCAGCTCGCAGCTGACCGTGGTGTTCATAAGCGCCAGGGCCTTTCGCTCAGTGTGCGCTCGGGGATTCGCACGTCGGCGAAATCGACATGCCACCTACGGTGCCGTTGTAAACCCCTCTGAGGGTTTTGCGTGTCTTTAGGTACCTCTTCCGGCCGAGAACTCGTACCAGACCTGCCGCCATTCCGGTGACTGGATTCGCTCCGGTAGGGTTTGTCTGTATGAATACGGGGAGTGACGAACCGGGCGAGGTCGCCGTGGCAGCTGACAAGGCGAGGACGGACCGGCCCGGGGCCGGCCAGGAGACCGAGCGCGGGCTGGGCTCACGGGCGCCGGAATTCATCAAGTCCCGCCGGATCCTGCACCTCAGCTGGCAGGTCGGGGTCTTCGTGGTCGGCCTCGCGGTGGTCGGCGCGGGCATCGTCATGCTGCCCCTGCCCGGACCGGGCTGGGTGGTGATCTTCGGCGGCATGGCGATCTGGGCGACCGAGTTCGTCTGGGCCCAGCTGGTGCTCCGCTGGACCAAACGCAAGGTCACCGAGGCGGCCCAGCGGGCCCTCGACCCCAAGGTGCGCCGCCGCAACATCACCCTGACCGTCGTCGGGCTGGTGATCATGGGAGTGCTCGCCGGGATCTACCTGTGGAAGTTCGGCTTCGTCATGCCCTGGAAGATCAAGGATCAGTGACGCGGCAGGCGGGGCCGCTGGCGGCTGCCGCCCGGCCTCGGTCGGAGGCACCCCCTGACATGGGGTAATGTTCTTCCTGCGCCCGGGCGATTAGCTCAGTGGGAGAGCGCTTCGTTCACACCGAAGAGGTCACTGGTTCGAACCCAGTATCGCCCACCCGGACCGACGGCCCACCTGCGACGAGCAGGTGGGCCGTCGTCGTCTGCGCGCCCTTCCGGTGACGGACGAAACAAGGCCGGCCACCAGGCCACGCGCCTTCCGGGGCGGATGAGACGAGGCCGGCCACCAGGCCTTCCGCACCCCTCCGGTGACGGACGAGGCAAAGCCGCCATCAAGCCGCGCGCCCCTCTCACCCGGACCCCTCCCTTTTGCCGAACCGGCAAGAACCCTGGTGCCGCCGGACCCCCTCGCCGACCATCGTTCCCCGGCCTGTGCGCCCAGCCCCTGCCCGCCCACCCCAGGAGCCCCCGGGAGAAAACCCATGCCACCCCCCGCCACCCCGAACCCCGCCCACGGCCTCACCGCCGACCGCGCCACCCCCGCCACCTCCGACGACCTTGACCCCACCCACCACCTCCTCCCCACCCCAGCCGGCCGAACCCACGTCGTTCAGCAGGGCCACGGCCCCCTCGTGCTGCTTCTGCACGGGTTCCCGGAGTCCTGGTACGCCTGGCGGTACCAGATGCCGGTGCTGGCGGCCGCCGGTCACCGCGTGGTGGCGATCGACGTGCGGGGCTACGGCAGGTCGTCGAAACCGGCGTCCGTGGCGGGGTACCGGATGCTCGACCTGGTCGCGGACAACGTCGCCGTGGTGGAGGCGCTGGGCGAGCGTTCCGCGGTGGTCGTCGGGCACGACTGGGGCGCGAGCATCGCCGCCGTCTCCGCCCTGAGCAGGCCGGACGTGTTCCGGGCGGTGGCGCTGCTGAGCGTGCCGTACACCCCGCCCGGGGGCCCGCGGCCCAGCGAGGTCTTCGCGGCGATGGCCGGGGAGGGCTCCGGTGGGGAGTTCTACGTCTCGTACTTCCAGCAGCCGGGCCGGGCGGAGTCCGAGATCGAACCGGACGTGCGCGGCTGGCTCGCCGGCTTCTACGCGGCCCTGTCCGCAGACACCATGCCCGCGCCGGGCGCCCCCGACCCGCACTTCGTCGGCGTCGGCGGCACGCTGCGTGAACGTTTCCCCGCCGGTGTCCTGCCGTCCTGGCTGGGGGAGCGCGACCTCGACGCCTACGCCGGGGAGTTCGAGCGGACCGGGATGACGGGAGCCCTGAACCGGTACCGGAACATGGACCGGGACTGGGCGGATCTGGCCGGGTACGCGGGTGCCCCGATCACGCAGCCGTCGCTGTTCGTCGGGGGTGCGCGCGACGCCTCCCTCGCCTGGCTGGCCGACGCCGTCAAGGCCTTTCCGGACACCCTGCCGGGCCTGCGCGGCTCGCACGTCCTGGACGGTTGCGGGCACTTCGTCCAGCAGGAACGCCCGGAGGAGACGAATCGGATCCTGCTCGACTGGCTGGCGTCGCTGCCGGGTTGACCCGCCGTCCGGCCTGTCGGTCACGCCCTACCGCCAGGGGCAACGGCCGGGGCGGCGGGCAAGAAAATCGCGGAACGGGCCGGTGACGATCCGTTACTCGGAGATCAACCAGTCCATCGCGCTCTTCCAGGAGAAGTATCCGAAGACCAACGTCATGATGGACTTCCAGACGTAGCAGTCCTTCTGGGGAGAAGTTGCAGACGCAGGCCGTCGGCGGAAATCCCCGGACGTTTTCCAAAACGCCGTCACTTTCCTTCGGAAATACGACAAGCGAGGAATTCACGTCCGTGAGGGCGGCACGAAGGTCGGCGAGGTCGACGGCAAACAGCTCGGCGCTACTTCGCCGTCATGGACCTGTACGACCTCCACTTCCGACAAGGCCGACCTGACGGAGTGCTGGACCGACGGCCTGGGGCCGCGTCAGGGCCGGCCACGTCACCGACCCGAAGGCCGTCGCCCAGGACCACCCTGTCCATCGGCTTCGGCACGGACTGGAGCGGCCCGGCTGACTGAGTGCCAACGGCTTCGTCCAGGGCAACGGGCCGTACGACCTCGACACCGGCACGTTCGCCGTCGCCGACAAGCCGGCCGTGTCCGTCTCCCACCTCTCCGCGGTCCGCGGCCTCAACGAACTGTGCGCCGAACCGAGCCACGCTGGTCGCCGGCAGCGAGGCGATAGAACCTGGCCCTGCTCGGCGACAGGATGCCGGCCTGACCGGGGCTGGGGGAGCGCCGTCGCACGGGCGGCGGCGCTCGCGCTCCCAGCGTGGCGCCGGCCACGGCCCGGCGCCTGAGTACGCGTACTCAGATTTATGCACCCGTTCGCGCCACACTCGTCCCATGGACTGGAACCACTACCGCTTCCGCAGCCTGTGGCCCCTGCCCGCCCCGCCCGCCGACGTCTACGCGGCGCTGGAGCGGGCCGAGGACTACCCCCGCTGGTGGCCGCAGGTACGGGCGGTGACCCGCCGGGACGACGGCACCGGCGTGATCACGATCCGGTCCGCGCTGCCGTACAGCCTCACCTCCACCGTGCGGGAGACCCGCCGGGACCCGGCCGCCGGCGTTCTCGAGGTCACCCTGTCCGGCGACCTCGACGGCTGGGCCCGCTGGACGGTCGCCGCCGGCGGCCCCGGCACACTCGCCCGGTACGACCAGGACGTGCGCGTGTGCAAGCCCCTGCTCAGGCGGCTCGCCGTACCCGGGCGGCCGCTCTTCCGCCTCAACCACCGCCTGATGATGCGGGCGGGCCGGCGCGGACTGCTGCGCCGGCTGGAAGCGGTTTGAAGGAACCCCGCAGGGACCTGTATTGTTCAGTGCGTTCCCGGGCGATTAGCTCAGTGGGAGAGCGCTTCGTTCACACCGAAGAGGTCACTGGTTCGAACCCAGTATCGCCCACCGGGAAAGGCCGGTCCGCCGCAGCGGACCGGCCTTCTTCATGCCACCGGCCTCACGCGGCCGCCGGCAGCTCCGGCCTGAGGGGCCACTCCGTGCTCACGATCTCCTCCGACCCGCTGCGCGCGAACCACGCCTGCAGGCCCCGGGCCTGCGCCGCGTGCCAGTTCGCCTGCAGCGCGTGCAGCTCGGCGGGGGACAGCCGCTCCAGCCGGGCCGCGAAACGGCGGCCCACCGCCCGTACGACATCCAGCGCCGCCAGCGCGTCCGCCGCCGCGTCATGCGCGTCCGCCAGCGTCACCCCGTAGTGCTCGCACAGATCGGTCAGCGTGCGCCGGCCCTTGCGGTACCGGTCCAGATGCTTGTCCAGCACCCGCGGGTCCAGCACCCTGAGCGGCGCCGACTCGAACCAGCGGTCCAGCGCCGACGCCCGGTGCCGGCGCAACTCCCGGTCCAGCAGCGTCAGATCGAACGGCGCGTTCATCACCACCAGCGGCCGGCCCAGCGCCGCGTGCTCGGCCAGCTGCTCGGCTATCTCGTACATCACCGGGGCCGGCCAGCGCCCGTTGTGCTGCAGGTGCTCCTCCGTCAGCCCGTGCACCGCCGTCGCCGCCTCCGGCACCGGCACACCCGGGTTCACCAGCCAACGGGTGACCCGGGGCCGGGTCCCCGGCGCGTCCTGGACGACGACGGCGGCCGACACGATCCGGTCGGTCTCGACGTCCACGCCCGTCGTCTCCGTGTCGAAGGCGGCCAGCGGCCCCTCGTACCAGGTCGTCATCCCAACCCAACTCCTCGTTCACCCACGGCAGATGACGTTCCGTCTTCTGCCCGTTTGGTGATACCCGGGCCGTTTGCGCCGTACGCCGGGAGGAGACAACAGGAATACGGGTCTTTGCAGTTCAGCGGCCCGCAGCTGGAAACACCTGTCGGGGAAGGCTGTTGGTCATGGCCATAGCGCAGCCCGAGCGGGGCGGGCTGCTGCCCGGACGTCCGGGCACCCATCGCGGCACGCTCGCCACCACCGCCTGCATGGAGACACTGCAGATCGGCTATCTCCACGCGGTCGCCGCCGCGGCCGGCTGCTCGCTGTCCCAGCCCTTTCCGGACAACGGCATCGACTGGCACATCAGCCACAGCGCGCCCGGACACACCGTCGACGACGAGGTCACCATCAAGGTGCAGCTGAAGGCCACCTACCAGATCGCGCCCAACCCGCCCACCCGTCTCCCACCACCCCCGACGGACGGTGCCGCGCCCCCGCCCCAGAAGTCACGGCGCTCCTTCTCCTTCACCCTCGACAACGACCACCTGCGCAAGCTCGCCCGCACCCCCGTCTCGGTGCACAAGATCCTGGTCGTCATGCTCGTACCGCGCTCCCAGGACGACTGGCTGCGCGCCGGCCACGACCGGCTCGACCTGAGGCACTGCTGCTACTGGACCAACCTCGCCGGCCACCCCGTCACCGGCCGGCACCGGACCACCGTGCGGATACCGACCTCGCGCATCTTCGACGACCAGGCCCTCTGCGAGATCATGACGCGGGTCGGGACGGGAGGCAGACCATGAGGAACCGTCCCTACGAGGAGCCGGTACGGCAGCTGAGGCCGCACCCCGACGAGCTGCCCTGGAACCGGCCGCCCCGGCCCGCCGACGTGGACCCCGCCGTGCTCGGCGCCCTGCTGCGCCGGCACGGCTGGCAGCGGCGCGGCGGAGCCGCCGGGCGCTACGGCCGCTGGACCCCGCCGGGGCCCGGCGGCGCCGCGACCAGCCTGCTCGTCCCCGAGAGCCGCGCCTTCCCCGACAGCGACGACCTGCTCGGGGAGGCCCTCGACGCCCTCACCCGCAACCCCACCCCCTCCGCGCGCGAGGTGCTGATCTCCCTCGCCGTCCCCAGCGACGAGATCCGCTGGTGGCGCGACACCCCGGGCGGACCGGCCGGCGCCGCCCCCTGGAACGCCGACGACCAGCTGCGCGCCGCCGCCCGGCAGACGCTGCTCGCCGCCGCGCTCGCCACCCGCGCGCGGGCCGGCTACCACGGCGCCCGCCACCGCCGGCCCGCCACCGCCCTCCTCGCGGACGTCCTCGTCGGACCCGCCACCGAGGGCCGCACCCTCACCGCCTTCGTCCCCGTACCCACCGGCCGCCCCCTCGCCGTCCGCCTCCACCACGCCCTGCACGCCGCCCGCGAGGCCATCGACTACCGGCGGACCACCGGCGGCATGGACGCCTTCGACGGAGCCGTCGAGGCCGGCGTCAGCCGCGAGCTGACCGAGGCACTCGGCGCGCTCGTACGCGGCACCGAGGGCGCCCGTGTCGCCGTCGCCTGGGCACCCGGCGCCGGCGTCCCCGAAGGCTGCGCCCCCTCCGCCGAACCCGTCGAGTTCTCCCCGGGCGACCTGCCCGCGCTGCGCGAGGCCGCCGCCCGCTACCTGCACGCGGAACCTTCCGTCCCGGTCCGTGTCACCGGCGCCGTCGTCCGCATGCGCCGCTCCGGGCCCGGCGGCGAGGGCACCGTCCGCCTGCGCGTCCTCGCCGGCGCCGACGTCCCGCACCTGCGCGTCACCCTGGACGAGGAGGACTACCGCATCGCCGGCCACGCCCACCTCGTCGGACTCCCCGTCCGTGTGCACGGCCGGCTGGAGAGCCGCGGCGGCTTCCGCAGGCTCACCGGCGCCTCCGGCGTCGTACCCGTGCAGGTCGACGAGGGGGAGCGGGAGCGGCTGATGAAGTTCCTCCAGGAGAACCTCGACTTCTTCGAGGAGGCCTGCGGGGACGGGGAACCGGAAGCGTACGGGGACGAGGACCGAGCGTGACCGTTTCGCGGTCGGTGCCGTCGGGTCGGTACGATCGCCTGTGCGCGCGCTCCTGGTATGGCGCCGCACCCCACCTTCAGTCAGGAGAGACCGGTGTCAGACGTCCGTGTGATCATCCAACGCGATTCCGAGCGGGAAGAACGCGTGGTGACGACGGGCACTACGGCCGCCGACCTCTTCGCGGGCGAGCGCTCGATCATCGCCGCGCGCGTGGGCGGCGAGTTGAAGGACCTGGCGTACGAGCTGGCCGAGGGCGACGAGGTCGCGGGCGTCGAGATCTCGTCCGAGGACGGTCTGAACATCCTGCGCCACTCCACCGCGCACGTCATGGCACAGGCCGTGCAGGAGCTGTTCCCCGAGGCCAAGCTGGGCATCGGCCCGCCCGTCAAGGACGGCTTCTACTACGACTTCGACGTCGAGAAGCCGTTCACGCCCGAGGATCTCAAGGCCATCGAGAAGAAGATGCAGGAGATCCAGAAGCGCGGGCAGAGGTTCGCCCGCCGCGCCGTCACCGACGAGGCCGCCCGCGAGGAGCTGGCGGGCGAGCCGTACAAGCTGGAGCTGATCGGCCTCAAGGGCTCCGCCTCCAGCGACGACGGCGCGGACGTCGAGGTCGGCGCCGGCGAGCTGACGATCTACGACAACCTGGACGCCAAGACCGGCGAGCTGTGCTGGAAGGACCTCTGCCGCGGTCCGCACCTGCCCTCCACCCGCCTCATCCCGGCGTTCAAGCTGATGCGCAACGCGGCCGCCTACTGGCGCGGCAGCGAGAAGAACCCGATGCTCCAGCGCATCTACGGCACCGCCTGGCCGTCCAAGGACGAGCTGAAGGCGTACCTGGACTTCCTCGCCGAGGCCGAGAAGCGCGACCACCGCAAGCTGGGCTCCGAGCTGGACCTGTTCTCCATTCCCGAGCAGATCGGTTCCGGCCTGGCCGTCTTCCACCCCAAGGGCGGCATCGTCCGCCGGGTGATGGAGGACTACTCGCGCCGCCGGCACGAGGAAGAGGGCTACGAGTTCGTCTACACCCCGCACGCGACGAAGGGGAAGCTCTTCGAGACGTCCGGGCACCTGGACTGGTACGCCGAGGGCATGTACCCGCCCATGCAGCTCGACGAGGGCGTGGACTACTACCTCAAGCCCATGAACTGCCCGATGCACAACCTGATCTTCGATGCGCGCGGCCGCTCCTACCGCGAACTGCCGCTGCGGCTCTTCGAGTTCGGGACCGTGTACCGGTACGAGAAGTCGGGCGTCGTGCACGGCCTGACCCGCGCCCGCGGCTTCACCCAGGACGACGCGCACATCTACTGCACCCGTGAGCAGATGTCCGACGAGCTGGACAAGACGCTCACCTTCGTGCTGAACCTGCTGCGGGACTACGGCCTGACCGACTTCTACCTGGAGCTGTCGACCAAGGACCCGGAGAAGTTCGTCGGCTCCGACGAGGTCTGGGAGGAGGCGACCGAGACCCTGCGCCAGGTCGCCGAGAAGCAGGGCCTGCCCCTCGTGCCCGACCCGGGCGGCGCCGCCTTCTACGGCCCGAAGATCTCCGTCCAGGCCAAGGACGCGATCGGCCGGACCTGGCAGATGTCGACCATCCAGCTCGACTTCAACCTGCCCGAGCGGTTCAACCTGGAGTACACCGGCCCGGACGGCTCCAAGCAGCGCCCGGTCATGATCCACCGCGCGCTGTTCGGCTCCATCGAGCGGTTCTTCGCCGTCCTCCTGGAGCACTACGCGGGCGCCTTCCCGGCGTGGCTGGCCCCGGTCCAGGCGATCGGCATCCCGATCGGCGACGCGCACGTGGAGTACCTGGAGAAGTTCGCCGCTGCGGCCAAGAAGCAGGGCCTGCGCGTCGAGGTGGACTCCTCCTCGGACCGCATGCAGAAGAAGATCCGCAACGCTCAGAAGCAGAAGGTCCCCTTCATGGTCATCGCGGGCGACGAGGACATGTCGAACGGCTCGGTGTCCTTCCGCTACCGCGACGGCTCCCAGGAGAACGGCATCCCGTTCGACGAGGCCATCGCGAAGATCGCGAAGGTCGTGGAGGAGCGGACCCAGGTCTGAGCCGCCTGAGCGCGAGGCCCCCGGGGAGTCATCTCCCCGGGGGCCTTTCGTCGCCCTCCCGGGTGAAGGTCTGCATCAGCCAGGACGAGAACGAACCCGTCACCGCGCCCAGCAGGGCGAGGCCGCCGGCCATCATCCCGGTCGCGATCACCCGGCCCGCCGCGGTGACCGGCGTGATGTCGCCGTAGCCGACCGTGGTGAGCGTCGACGCGGCCCACCACACGGCGTCCCCGAAGGTGCGCATCGTCGCACCGGGCGCCCCCCGCTCCTGCTCGTAGACCGCGAGGGCGCCGGTGAAGCCGAGCAGCAGGGTGGACAGGCCCGCATAGGAGATCACCCGGGCGTACAGCGAGAGCCGCGGCTGCCCGGACCGGCGCTGGACGGCCTCGTACAGCGGAACGATCCGCAGCGGGCGCAGCAGCGGCAGAAGGACCACCACCGTGTGCAGCACGTGCGTCGGGACGAAACGCAGGCCCTGCCCGCTGAGCCGCCAGCGCACCGCGTAGTCCGCGGCGAACACCAGCCAGAGGCCGATCATCACGGACAGGCACACGTGTTGCCAGAAGGGGGGCAGGTCCGTGTCCAGTACGCGTGTGGCGTACGCGGCCAGGTAGATCAGCGCCGCCAGGAAGAGGGGGAACTCGGTGCGCTGTTCCCAGCGCACCGCACGGCTGTCGTCGTCCACCGGCCAAGCTTGGCCGGAGAATGTCCACCGGCCGCCCCGGCGACACGCCGGGAACGGGTGAAGCCATATGCTGCCTAGCATGACGAGTGAGCCGGAGCAGCAGATCGGAGTGGGGACGCAGGACGCGTTCCAGCGCCTGTGGACGCCCCACCGGATGGCCTACATCCAGGGCGAGAACAAGCCGACCGGCCCCGGGGCCGACGACGGCTGCCCCTTCTGCGTGATCCCGGCCAAGTCCGACGAGGACGGGCTGATCGTCCGGCGGGGTGAGCATGTGTACGCCGTGCTCAACCTGTACCCCTACAACGGCGGCCACCTGATGACCGTGCCGTACCGGCATGTGGCCGACTACACGGATCTGACCGGGCCGGAGACCGCCGAGCTGGCGGAGCTGACCAAGCAGGCCATGACGGCCCTGCGCACCGCGTCCGGCGCGCAGGGGTTCAACATCGGGATGAACCAGGGCGGGGTCGCGGGTGCCGGCATCGCCGCGCATCTGCACCAGCACATCGTCCCGCGCTGGGGCGGCGACACGAACTTCATGCCGGTCGTGGGCCACACCAGGGTGTTGCCACAGCTCTTGGCGGACACCCGGAAGATGCTGGCGGAGGCCTGGCCGGCGGCATGAACAGGCCGCCCGGCGGGTGAGGGCGAGGCCGTCCACGGCCGATACGGGTGCCCGGGGGCGAAACCCCCGTGGCCGCGCCCACGCGCACCGCACACACCCGTCCCGGCCGGGCCACCGGCGGCCTACGCGTCGTACAGGTCGGCCTTCCTGGGTGTCGGGTCCTGGACGTTGCCGCTCAGGAACGCCGAGCGGGCACCGAACTTCTCCGTGTCCACGCCGTTCTCCTCCAGGACCCGTATCGCCGCCGAGTGCACCACCCGCAGCACCGGCGTGGCGGCCCGCAGCGCGTCGTCGGCCATGAAACGGTGCCGCCAGGGCTGGTCGGCCCAGGCGTGCCGCAGGCCGAACGGCTCGGGCAGGCCGAGCGAGCCGCCCAGCCAGTTCAGCAGCGGCGGGTACCAGGTCAGCGGGGCGCGCGCGGCGAGTCGTACCACCTCGTCGGCGTTGACCAGCGGCAGCTTGATCGTGCGGTTCTCCCAGGGCTTCAGAGACTTCGCGACCTCCTTGGTCGGTGCCTCCGGCTTGCTGGTGAACAGCGAGTTCACCGGTCCCAGCGCGTGCCCGGTCACCTCGATGCGCAGCGTCTCGTGCAGCACGGTCACGGTGATCAGCATGGTGATGACCAGCTGACCGTCCCAGAGGGTCCACTGCACGCCCAGGTAGTGCCGGTCGCCGCTGCCGAACTGCTGCTTGTTGCAGATCTCCTGTATGGCGTGCGGCTTGACCTGGAAGGCCTCGACGTCGGTGCCCTCCGGCCGGGAGACCTCCGTGGCCTTCTCGCCGATCGGGGTGACGATCCAGTGCCGTATCGACGGCTTGGGGAAGCCGCCGGTGTTGAGCGGGCCGCGCTCCAGCAGGGACAGCTGGTCGTGGATCGCGCGCACGACGTCCCAGCTGCGGAAGGGATGGATCTCCCGGCCGGGGTCGGCGGGCACGAGATCCTCGGCGAGCTGCCACGCGCCCCAGCGGGTGCCCATGCCGAGTATGCCCTTGGGGCCGGCGTAGAAGACGGAGTTGGACTGCTGCTCGGCGGTCAGCCGGGCCAGGGACTGGCGCAGCTCCTCGGCGGCGGTCTGGCCGGGGCCGCGCGGCACGGCCTCCGGCACCTTGGCGCCGACGCTGGTGCCCGAGAGCAGGCCGCCCCAGCGGGCCCGCAGGTCCCGGGCGGTGCTCTCGCAGACCTGTTTGGCCCAGAACCAGCCGAGCACCGGGACGACGACGGACGCGCGCGCGTACCACGCCCAGAAGCCGGTGAACGGCATCTTGATCAGGAACAGCGCGGCGAGCAGGCCGACGCCCAGGAGGAGCGCGGTGGCCAGTGTGCCCGCCCGCTTGTCGTCGCGCCGGACGACGAGGGTGCGCAGCTGGAAGACGAGCAGCCAGCCGAGCAGCCCGGGCAGGAAGAGCAGGCCGCACACGACGGTGATGGCGGTCAGCCGGTTGTCCCGCTCCCGGCGGATGTTGTTGGCGGCCAGGGCGTGCTCGACGACGAACTGCGGTTCGGAGCCGAAGGACTGGATGAGCGGCTTGCGGCCGGGGGCGAGCATCCGGTCGACCAGGGCCCGGGAGAACGCCTCGCCGAGATTGGGCCGGAACAGCTTCATCCGGCCGGGCTTGACGGTCGACTGGTGCCACTCGTTGTCGGCCTTCTTGATGTCCTCCAGCGGACTGTCCCGGTACGCGGCGGAGGCCAGCGCGGAGGTCGCCGCCTGCCCCTCGTCGCCCGAGACGGGTACCTGGGGTCCGTCCCACTCCGTTCCAAACGACATTCCCGCCCCCATCGCCGCCGGTGCCGTGCCTGCGGCCTTCCCGACTTCCCTGCCCCGCACACCTGTTGGACCGCCTCGCCGTGCCGTACCGGCCGGTGACCGGACGGTCGCGGCACGACGCGATCAGGTGATCAGCGTATCCGCCGGCACCGACAACGCGAGGGCGGACGGCCGAAGCCGCCCGCCCGTGCGCCGGCGCACTACCCCTCGTCCCCGCCCTGTTCGCGGATGCGTTCGGCGATCTGCGGCGGCATCGCCTCGTGCCGGGCGTAGCGCCGGTCGAAGCGGGCCGTACCGTGCGAGAGCGAGCGCAGGTCGACGGCGTACCGGCCGATCTCGAACTCGGGGACCTCGGCTCGGATCAACGTCCGTCCGGTGCCCACCTGTTCGGTGCCGAGCAGCCGGCCGCGGCGCCCGGACAGGTCGCTCATCACGGCGCCCACGTACTCGTCACCGACCAGAACGGTCACCTCGGCGACCGGCTCCAGCAGGTGGATCCTCGCGTCCGCCGCGGCCTCGCGCAGCGCCAGCGCGCCCGCCGTCTGGAAGGCGGCGTCGGAGGAGTCCACCGAGTGCGCCTTGCCGTCCAGCAGCGTGACCCGCACGTCCACCAGGGGATAGCCGGCGGCGACGCCCTTGGCGGCCTGGGCCCGCACGCCCTTCTCGACGGACGGGATGAACTGGCGGGGCACCGCGCCGCCGACCACCTTGTCCACGAACTCGATGCCCGAGCCGCCCGGCAGCGGCTCCACCTCGATCTCGCAGATGGCGTACTGGCCGTGGCCGCCGGACTGCTTGACGTGCCGGCCGCGCCCGGCGGCCTTCGTCGCGAACGTCTCCCGGAGCGAGACCCGGTGCGGGACGACGTCGACCTGCACGCCGTAACGGTTGCGCAGCCGCTCCAGGGCCACGTCCGCGTGCGCCTCGCCCAGGCACCACAGGACGACCTGGTGGGTGTCCTGGTTCTGCTCCAGGCGCATGGTCGGGTCCTCGGCGACCAGCCGGGACAGGCCCTGGGAGAGCTTGTCCTCGTCGGCCTTGCTGTGCGCCCGGATGGCGAGCGGCAGCAGCGGGTCCGGCATCTGCCAGGGCTCCATCAGGAGCGGGTCGTCCTTCGCGGAGAGGGTGTCGCCGGTCTCGGCGCGGCTCAGCTTGGCCACGCAGACCAGGTCGCCGGCGACGGCGTGGGTGACGGGGCGCTGCTGTTTGCCGAAGGGCATGGACAGGGCGCCGATCTTCTCGTCGACGTCGTGGTCCTCGTGTCCGCGGTCGGCGAGGCCGTGCCCGGAGACGTGCACCGTCTGGTCGGGGCGGAGAGTGCCGGAGAAGACGCGGACCAGCGAGATCCGGCCGACGTAGGGGTCGGAGGCGGTCTTGACGACCTCGGCGACCAGCGGCCCGTCCGTGTCGCACGGCTTCAGCTCGCGCGGTTCGCCGTCGATGGTGGTGACCCCGGGGAGGGGGTGCTCGAACGGGGTCGGGAAGCCGCCGGTGATCAGCTCCAGCAGCTCGACGGTGCCCAGGCCCTGTTTGGCGCCCTCGGCTGCGGGGGCCGCGGCCAGCACGGGGAAGAAGGACCCGCGGGCCACGGCCCGCTCCAGGTCCTCGACCAGTGTCTTGATGTCGACCTGCTCGCCGCCCAGGTAGCGGTCCATGAGGGTCTCGTCCTCGCTCTCGGCGATGATTCCCTCGATGAGCCGGTTGCGGGCCTCCTCGATGCCCGGCAGCTGGTCCTCGCCGGGCTCGGACTCCTTGCGCTCCCCGGTCGAGTAGTCGTACAGCTTCTGGGAGAGCAGTCCGACCAGCCCGGTCACGGGCGCGTGGCCGTCGGGGCCCTCGGGCCCGCGCAGTGGCAGGTACAGGGGCAGGACGGCGTCGGGGTCGTCGCCGCCGAAGGCTTCCGCACAGGTCCGGGTCATCTCCTCGAAGTCGCTGCGCGCGGCCTCCAGGTGCGTGATCACGATCGCGCGGGGCATGCCGACGGCCGCGCACTCCTCCCACACCATCCGGGTCGAGCCGTCGACCCCGTCCGAGGCCGAGACGACGAACAGGGCCGCGTCCGCGGCCCGCAGCCCGGCCCGCAGCTCCCCGACGAAGTCGGCGTAGCCGGGGGTGTCCAGGAGGTTGACCTTGATGCCGTCCCATTCGAGCGGCACCAGGGAGAGCTGTACGGAGCGCTGCTGCCGGTGCTCGATGTCGTCGTAGTCGGAGACGGTGCCGCCGTCCTCGACGCGGCCCGCCCGGTTCACCGCCCCCGCGGTCAGCGCGAGGGCCTCCACGAGGGTCGTCTTTCCCGATCCGGAGTGGCCGACCAGCACCACGTTCCGTATGGACGCGGGTCGGTCGGCCGCCAGAGCCCTGCCGGCGGCCCCGGGGTGGTGTGACTGTGCCTTGTCGCCCATGATCCTGCCTCCCGTGCACGGTGAGGTCACTGTGGGCGCGGACACGCGGGACCCGCGTCCTGGCGGCTCCGGCGACGCCCGCGGTTATTCGAGCTTTCCACTCCCGTCACGTGGCGTCCATACGAAGGACTACGAAGGGTGCGCACGCGGCACCGTTCGCGTCAGGTGTGCCCCGCGCGCGGGGGTGCGCACCGGTTCCCGGCGCGGCTGCGGGTGCCCGCCCGTCGCGTGCACGCGTGCGTGGCTACGATGGGCCAGCCGGCGGCCACCACGGGCCGCGGCGACACCGACCGTCGGGAAGGCCATGCTGAACAAGTACGCGCGTGCATTCTTCACGCGTGTCCTCACGCCGTTCGCCGCGTTTCTCATCCGCCGGGGCGTGAGCCCCGACACGGTCACGCTCGTCGGCACGGCCGGCGTGGTCGCGGGCGCGCTGGTCTTCTACCCCCGGGGCGAGTTCTTCTGGGGCACGGTCGTGATCACCCTGTTCGTCTTCTCCGACCTGGTCGACGGCAACATGGCCCGTCAGCTGGGCCGTTCCAGCCGCTGGGGCGCCTTCCTCGACTCCACCCTGGACCGGGTCGCCGACGGCGCCATCTTCGGCGGCTTCGCGCTCTGGTACGCGGGCCGGGGCGACGACAACGTGCTGTGCGCCGTCTCGATCTTCTGCCTGGCCAGCGGTCAGGTGGTGTCGTACACCAAGGCGCGCGGCGAGTCGATCGGGCTGCCGGTCGCCGTCAACGGGCTCGTCGAGCGCGCCGAGCGGCTGGTGATCTCGCTGGTCGCGGCCGGTCTCGCGGGCCTGCACCGGTTCGGTGTGCCGGGCATCCAGTGGCTGCTGCCGATCGCGCTGTGGATCGTCGCCGTGGGCAGCCTGGTCACCCTGGTCCAGCGGGTCGTCACCGTCCGCCGCGAGTCCGCCGAGGCGGAGGCGGCGGCCCGGGCCGGCGCCGGCGAGGTGGCGCCGTGAGCGCCGCCGACCGGCTCACCGACGCGCTGTACGGGCTCGGCTGGAGCACCGTCAAGAAGCTCCCCGAGCCTGCCGCGGTACGCCTCGGCCGGACCATCGCCGACCTCGCCTGGAAGCAGCGCGGCAAGGGCGTGCAGCGCCTGGAGGCGAACTACGCGCGCGTGGTGCCCGGCGCCGGCCCCGAGCGGCTCGCCGAACTGTCCCGCGCGGGCATGCGCTCGTACCTGCGCTACTGGATGGAGTCCTTCCGGCTGCCGGCCTGGAGCGCCGAGCGCGTGCGGACCGGCTTCGAACCCAAGGACATCCACTACCTGACCGACGGGCTCGCCTCCGGCCGGGGCGTCGTCCTCGCCCTGCCCCACCTGGCCAACTGGGACCTGGCCGGCGCCTGGGTCACCACCAAGCTCGGGACGCCGTTCACGACGGTCGCCGAGCGGCTGAAGCCCGAGACGCTCTACGACCGCTTCGTCGCCTACCGCGAGGGCCTCGGCATGGAGGTCCTGCCGCACAGTGGCGGCTCCGCCTTCGGCACGCTCGCCCGCAGGCTGCGCGACGGCGGCCTGGTCTGCCTGGTCGCCGACCGCGACCTGTCCGCCTCCGGCGTCGAGGTCGGCTTCTTCGGCGAGACGGCCCGCATGCCCGCCGGACCGGCCCTGCTCGCCCAGCAGACCGGCGCGCTGCTGCTGCCCGTCACCCTCTGGTACGACGACTCGCCCGTCATGAAGGGCCGGGTGCACCCGCCGGTCGAGGTGCCCGAGTCAGGTACGCGGGCCGAGAAGACGTCTGTCATGACACAGGCCCTGGCCGACGCCTTCGCCTCCGGGATCGCCGAGCATCCCGAGGACTGGCACATGCTCCAACGGCTGTGGCTCGCCGACCTCGACCCCGCGAAGGGACCCGCGTGAGAATCGGGATCGTCTGCCCGTACTCCTGGGACGTGCCCGGTGGCGTCCAGTTCCACATCCGCGACCTCGCCGAGTACTTCCTCCGCCTCGGCCACGAGGTGTCCGTCCTCGCCCCGGCCGACGACGACACCCCGCTGCCCCCGTACGTCGTCTCCGCCGGCCGCGCGGTCCCGGTGCCGTACAACGGCTCGGTGGCCCGGCTGAACTTCGGGTTCCTGTCGGCCGCGCGGGTGCGGCGCTGGCTGCACGAGGGCAAGTTCGACGTGGTCCACATCCACGAACCGACGTCACCGTCGCTGGGCCTGCTGACCTGCTGGGCGGCGTCCGGTCCGATCGTGGCCACCTTCCACACCTCCAACCCGCGCTCGCGGGCGATGATCGCCGCGTACGCGATCCTGCAGGCCGCGCTGGAGAAGATCAGCGCGCGGATCGCGGTCAGCGAGTACGCCCGCCGCACGCTGGTCGAGCACCTCGGCGGGGACGCGGTGGTGATCCCCAACGGCGTCGAGGTGGACTTCTTCGCCAAGGCCGAGCCCAGGCCGGAGTGGCAGGGCGACACCATCGGCTTCATCGGGCGCATCGACGAGCCCCGCAAGGGCCTGCCCGTCCTGATGAGGGCCCTGCCGAGGATCCTCGCCGCCCGTCCGCAGACCCGGCTGCTGGTCGCGGGGCGCGGTGACGAGGAGGCGGCCGTCGAGGACCTGCCGAAGGAGCTGCGCTCGCGCGTGGAGTTCCTCGGCATGATCAGCGACGAGGACAAGGCCCGTCTGCTGCGCAGCGTCGACCTGTACGTCGCGCCCAACACCGGCGGCGAGAGCTTCGGCATCATCCTGGTCGAGGCGATGTCGGCCGGCGCGCCCGTGCTCGCCGCCGACCTGGACGCGTTCGTGCAGGTCCTCGACCAGGGCGAGGCCGGCGAGGTGTTCGCCAACGAGGACGCCGACGCGCTGGCCGAGGCGGCCGTACGCCTGCTGGAGGACCCGGCGCGCCGGGCCGAGCTGCGCGAGCGCGGCAGTGCCCATGTACGGCGGTTCGACTGGTCGACGGTCGGCGCGGACATCCTGTCCGTCTACGAGACGGTGACGGCCGGCGCGGCGGCGGTCGCCGCGGACGAACGAACGACGGGCCTGCGGGCCCGGCTGGGGCTGGCACGGGACTGAGACGGGGGCCGGCCGGCACGGCGTGGGGCGGCGCGCGTCTGCCCGGTCCTGCGCGGGCTCATGCGCGGGCCCGTCCGGTCCGGTGTGGCGGGCGTTGCGGTCCGCTGCGGGGTCTCATGCGCGGGCTCCAGGCGGGCTTGGTACCGGCGTGGGGCGGGCGTCCGGTCCGGTCGGGGACCGGCGTGCGGGCCTTCGCGGCGGAGGACCGGGGCCGGTGCGGGTTCCGGTCGGTGCCGGGCCGGCGGACGGGGCTGTCGGTGCCGGGCTGGCGGGCAGGGGCCGGTGGGGCAGCCGATAGCCTTCGGCTGTGACCGCAACCCTCATCTGGATCCTCGTCGCGCTCCTCGCCATCGGTGTCTACCTCAGCTGGACGGCCGGGCGGCTGGACCGGCTGCACGTGCGGATGGACGCCGCGCGGGCCGCGCTCGACGCCCAGCTGCTGCGGCGGGCCTCCGTGGCGCAGGAGCTGGCCACCTCGGGCGTACTGGACCCGGCCGCCTCGATCGTCCTGTACGAGGCCGCGCACGCGGCCCGGCAGGCCGAGGAGGAGCAGCGGGAGGTCGCCGAGAGCGAGTTGAGCCAGGCGCTGCGGGCGGTCTTCGAGGACCCGGCGCAGGTGGAGGCCGTCCGCGAGGCACCGGGCGGCGAGGAGGCGGCCCGTGAGCTGGCCGAGGCCGTCCGCCGGGTGCCCATGGCCCGCCGCTTCCACAACGACGCCGTGGGCGCCGCCCGCAGGCTCCGTGAGCACCGCAAGGTCCGCTGGTTCCGGCTGGCCGGCCACGCCCCGTTCCCGCTGGCGTTCGAGATGGACGACGAGCCGCCGGCCGCCCTGGTGGAACGGGTCTCCTGACCGCACGCCGCCGGGCCCGCGGGCGAAAAGGATCCACTGGCTTTCCATTGGCCCTTGCTGTGGCCTGGTCCACTCGCGTTTCCTCGGTGAAGCATCAACCACCTTTCACTTCAGTGAGGTCACCCGTGTCCACCATCGAGAACCAGGCTCCCGAGACCGGCACCGCCCGCGTGAAGCGCGGTATGGCCGAGCAGCTCAAGGGCGGCGTGATCATGGACGTCGTCACGCCGGAGCAGGCGAAGATCGCCGAGGACGCGGGCGCCGTCGCCGTCATGGCCCTGGAGCGGGTCCCGGCCGACATCCGCAAGGACGGCGGCGTGGCCCGCATGTCCGACCCGGACATGATCGAGGGCATCATCGACGCCGTCTCGATCCCGGTCATGGCCAAGTCCCGCATCGGCCACTTCGTCGAGGCCCAGGTGCTGCAGTCCCTCGGTGTCGACTACATCGACGAGTCCGAGGTGCTCACCCCGGCCGACGAGGTCAACCACTCCGACAAGTGGGCCTTCACCACGCCGTTCGTGTGCGGCGCGACCAACCTGGGCGAGGCCCTGCGCCGTATCGCCGAGGGCGCCGCGATGATCCGCTCCAAGGGCGAGGCCGGCACCGGCAACGTGGTCGAGGCCGTCCGCCACCTGCGCCAGATCAAGAACGAGATCGCCAAGCTGCGCGGCTTCGACAACCACGAGCTGTACGCCGCCGCCAAGGAGCTGCGCGCCCCGTACGAGCTGGTCAAGGAGGTCGCCGAGCTGGGCAAGCTCCCGGTGGTCCTCTTCTCCGCCGGCGGTGTGGCCACCCCGGCCGACGCCGCCCTGATGCGTCAGCTCGGCGCCGAGGGCGTCTTCGTCGGCTCCGGCATCTTCAAGTCCGGCGACCCGGCCAAGCGCGCCGCCGCCATCGTGAAGGCCACCACCTTCTACGACGACCCGAAGATCATCGCGGACGCGTCCCGCAACCTCGGCGAGGCCATGGTCGGCATCAACTGCGACACCCTCCCCGAGACCGAGCGCTACGCGAACCGCGGCTGGTAACCACCCACCACCAAGGACTGCACGAAACCCATGACAGACGCACCCGTCATAGGCGTCCTGGCCCTCCAGGGCGACGTACGGGAGCACCTCATCGCCCTGGCCGCGGCCGACGCCGTGGCCAGGCCGGTGCGGCGCCCCGAGGAACTCGCCGAGGTGGACGGTCTCGTCCTGCCCGGCGGCGAGTCCACCACCATCTCCAAGCTCGCCCACCTGTTCGGCCTGATGGAGCCCCTGCGCGCGCGCGTACGGGACGGCATGCCCGTCTACGGCACCTGCGCGGGCATGATCATGCTCGCGGACAAGATCCTCGACCCGCGCTCGGGCCAGGAGACCGTCGGCGGCATCGACATGATCGTGCGCCGCAACGCCTTCGGGCGGCAGAACGAGTCGTTCGAGGCCGCGCTCGACGTCAAGGGCGTCCCGGGCGATCCTGTGGAGGGCGTCTTCATCCGCGCCCCGTGGGTGGAGTCCGTGGGCGCCGGGACCGAGGTGCTCGCCGAGCACGACGGCCACATCGTCGCCGTCCGCCAGGGCAACGCGCTCGCCACGTCGTTCCACCCCGAACTGACCGGCGACCACCGCGTGCACGCCCTGTTCGTCGACATGGTGCGCGCGCACCGGGCACCGGAGTAGGACGAGAGTCCTTGTAGGATCTCTGGCGTTCGTATCTGGATGGGTTACGCGAAGGAGACAGGCAGATGTCCGGCCACTCTAAATGGGCCACGACGAAGCACAAGAAGGCCGTGATCGACGCCAAGCGCGGCAAGCTCTTCGCGAAGCTCATCAAGAACATCGAGGTCGCGGCGCGGATGGGCGGCGCGGACCCCGAGGGTAACCCGACGCTGTACGACGCCATCCAGAAGGCGAAGAAGTCGTCGGTCCCGAACAAGAACATCGACTCCGCGGTCAAGCGCGGCGCGGGCCTGGAGGCCGGCGGCGCCGACTACGAGACGATCATGTACGAGGGCTACGGCCCGAACGGCGTCGCGGTGCTCATCGAGTGCCTCACCGACAACCGCAACCGCGCCGCCTCCGAGGTCCGCGTCGCCATGACCCGCAACGGCGGCTCCATGGCCGACCCGGGCTCGGTGTCGTACCTGTTCAACCGCAAGGGCGTCGTCATCGTCCCCAAGGGTGAGCTGACCGAGGACGACGTGCTCGGCGCCGTCCTGGACGCCGGTGCCGAGGAGGTCAACGACCTCGGCGAGACCTTCGAGGTCATCAGCGAGGCCACCGACCTGGTCGCGGTCCGCACCGCCCTCCAGGAGGCCGGCATCGACTACGACTCCGCCGAGGCCAACTTCGTCCCGACCATGCAGGTCGAACTGGACGAGGAGGGCGCGAAGAAGATCTTCAAGCTGATCGACGCCCTGGAGGACAGCGACGACGTGCAGAACGTCTTCGCCAACTTCGACGTGAGCGACGAGATCATGGAGAAGGTCGACGCGTAACGCACACGGCTGCCTGACCGGGCCGACGGGACACACCCCCGTCGGCCCGTCGCGTTGTACGGCGTTGTCAGTGGCACCCGATAGCCTGCACGAACAGGCGATCGGGTGATCGGAGGGAGGGGCGCGTGCGTGTTCTGGGGGTGGACCCCGGCCTGACGCGGTGCGGCGTCGGCGTGGTCGAGGGAGTCGCGGGCCGCCCGCTCACCATGCTCGGCGTCGGGGTCGTCCGCACCCCGGCGGACGCCGACCTCGGTCACCGGCTGCTCGCCGTCGAGCAGGGCATCGAGCAGTGGCTGGACGAGCACCGGCCGGAGTTCGTCGCCGTGGAACGCGTCTTCAGCCAGCACAACGTGCGCACGGTGATGGGCACCGCCCAGGCCAGCGCCGTCGCCATGCTGTGCGCCGCCCGGCGCGGCATCCCGGTCGCCCTGCACACCCCCAGCGAGGTCAAGGCCGCCGTCACCGGCAGCGGACGCGCCGACAAGGCGCAGGTCGGGGCCATGGTGACCCGGCTGCTCCGGCTCGCCGCGCCGCCCAAGCCGGCCGACGCCGCCGACGCCCTCGCGCTCGCCATCTGCCACATCTGGCGGACCCCCGCCCAGAACCGACTCCAGCAGGCCGTCGCCCGGCATGCAGTCCACGCAACGAAAGGCCGTACGGCATGATCGCCTTCGTCAGCGGCACGGTCGCCGCGCTCGCCCCGGACGCAGCGGTCGTCGAGGTCGGCGGCGTCGGCATGGCCGTCCAGTGCACGCCGAACACGCTGTCGACGCTCCGGATCGGCCAGCCGGCCAAGCTGCACACCTCCCTCGTCGTCCGCGAGGACTCGCTCACCCTGTACGGCTTCGCGAACGACGACGAACGCCAGGTCTTCGAGCTGTTGCAGACCGCGAGCGGCGTCGGACCGCGCCTGGCACAGGCGATGCTCGCCGTGCACACCCCGGACGCGCTGCGCCGCGCGGTCGCCACCGGCGACGAGAAGGCCCTCACCGCCGTCCCCGGCATCGGCAAGAAGGGCGCCCAGAAGCTGCTGCTGGAGCTGAAGGACCGGCTCGGCGAGCCCGTCGGCGCCCCCATCGTCGGCGCACCCGTCAGCCAGGGCTGGCGCGACCAGCTGCACGCGGCGCTCATCGGTCTCGGCTACGCCACCCGGGAGGCCGACGAGGCGGTGGCCGCCGTCGCGCCCCAAGCCGCGGAGGCAGGCGGCACACCCCAGGTGGGACAGCTGCTGAAGGCCGCCCTGCAGACCCTCAACCGCGCCCGCTGATCCGCGCCACCCGCTAGGAGAACTTCGTGAACTGGGACGACACGACCGGCACCCCCGGCGAGGAGCGGCTCGCCGGACCCGCCGCGGAGCGGCTGGTGGGCTCGGTCGCCGACCGGGAGGACCAGGCCGTCGAGGCCGCCCTGCGCCCCAAGGACCTCGGCGAGTTCATCGGTCAGGAGAAGGTCCGCGAACAGCTCGACCTGGTGCTGCGCGCCGCCCGCGCGCGGGGCGCCACCGCCGACCACGTGCTGCTCTCGGGCGCCCCCGGCCTCGGCAAGACCACCCTGTCGATGATCATCGCGGCCGAGATGGGCGCCCCCATCCGCATCACCTCCGGCCCCGCCATCCAGCACGCCGGCGATCTCGCCGCGATCCTCTCCTCCCTCCAGGAGGGCGAGGTCCTCTTCCTGGACGAGATCCACCGCATGTCCCGGCCCGCCGAGGAGATGCTGTACATGGCGATGGAGGACTTCCGCGTCGACGTCATCGTCGGCAAGGGCCCCGGCGCCACCGCGATCCCGCTGGAACTGCCGCCCTTCACCCTGGTCGGCGCCACCACGCGCGCGGGACTGCTGCCCCCGCCGCTGCGCGACCGCTTCGGCTTCACCGCGCACATGGAGTTCTACGAGCCGCACGAGCTGGAGCGGGTCGTCCACCGCTCGGCGCACCTGCTGGACGTCGAGATCGAGCCGGACGGCGCCGCCGAGATCGCCGGCCGCTCCCGGGGCACGCCCCGCATCGCCAACCGCCTGCTGCGCCGCGTCCGCGACTACGCGCAGGTGAAGGCCGACGGGCTGATCACCCGCGACATCGCGGCCGCCGCCCTCGCCGTGTACGAGGTCGACGCACGCGGTCTGGACCGGCTCGACCGTGCGGTCCTGGAGGCCCTGCTGAAGCTGTTCGGCGGCGGACCGGTCGGCCTGTCCACGCTGGCCGTCGCGGTGGGAGAGGAGCGGGAGACCGTCGAGGAGGTCGCCGAACCGTTCCTGGTCCGGGAGGGACTGCTCGCCCGTACCCCCCGCGGCCGGGTCGCCACGCCCGCGGCATGGGCGCACCTCGGCCTCACCCCGCCGCGATCGACCGCGGGAAACGGACAACAGGACCTGTTCGGGGCGTGATGGCCGCCGCCCGGCGAGGGCAATGGCCCGGGCAGGAACCCAGGTGCCATGCTGAGCGTTGTTCCATGCAAGCGGACTCGCTTAGACTCCGCCGATGCCGCCCTTGTGGGCGGCGCCGACCACACCCCCATCCAACTGGCCGCTCACCCGCGCGGTCGCGCGAAGGAAATTCCGTCCCGTGAATGCCTATACCCTTCTCCCGTTCATCGTGCTCATCGCGGCGATGTTCCTGATGACGCGTTCGGCCAAGAAGAAGCAGCAGCAGGCCGCCCAGATGCGGAACGAGATGCAGCCCGGCTCCGGTGTCCGCACGATCGGGGGTATGTACGCGACGGTCAAGGAGGTCAACGACGACACCGTCCTCCTCGACGCCGGACCGGGCGTCGACCTGCTCTTCGCCAAGAACGCCATCGGCGCCGTCCTCACCGACGACGAGTACAACCGCATCGTCCACGGCATCGAGCACGACCTGAAGTCCGACGCCGACGTCGTCCCGGACGACGCCTCCTCCCTCACCGAGACCGACGAGACCGACGGGCCTGCCGCCGCTGCCGCCGCCTCCGACGACAAGATCGACCTCGGTAAGAAGGACGCCGCCGAGGACGCCGACGCGGCCGGTGCCGCCGAGGCGAAGGCGGAGGACGAGCCGAAGAAGACCGACGGCGACTCCGACGCGAAGTAGTCACGCCCCGGGAGGCGCGGCGGCGGCATGATGGCGCCCCGCGTGTCCCGGGCGCGTCTGTTTCCCGCACGGGAGCCCGACACCATGTCATGGCCGACCGCGCCGACCGGGCGCGGGGCGGCCCGAGAGGGAGTACGAGAAGGTGGCAGCACCTAAGAGGGGCCGAAGCGCGAGCGCCCAGAGCAAGCCAGGGCGCTCGCTGGCCCTCATCCTGATCGCCATCGTGGCGCTCACCGGAGGGATGTTCCTCTCCGGGCACACCACTCCGCGTCTCGGTATCGACCTCGCCGGTGGTACGAGCATCACGCTCAAGGCGAAGGCCGACCAGGGGTCCGCGATCAACAAGGCCAACATGGACACCGCGGTCGACATCATGAACCGCCGTGTCAACGGCCTGGGTGTCTCCGAGGCGGAGGTGCAGACCCAGGGGACCGACAACATCATCGTCAACATCCCCAAGGGCACCAACTCCAAGGAGGCGCAGGAGCAGGTCGGCACCACCGCAAAGCTGTACTTCCGGCCGGTCCTGGCCAGCGAGCCCAGCGGCGCCGCCGCGAAGAGCCCCTCGCCCAGTGCGTCCTCCAGCGGCAGCTCCTCGCCGAAGCCGAGCACCAGCCCCTCGTCGACCGCCTCCTCCAAGGAGAAGGCGTCCTCGACCGGCTCGACGTCCCCCACGGCCTCGGCGACCTCTCAGGGCCGTGCCGTCAGCGACGCGCTGAAGGCCGACGCCACCCCCTCGCCGAGCGCTTCCGGCAGCGGCAAGCCGTCGGGCTCCCCGTCCGCCACCCCGTCCGCCTCGGCGAGCGGCGGCTCGAACGCGGCGGGCAAGCTCCAGGCGCAGTACGCGGCCCTGGACTGCACCAAGCCCACCGACCGCGCCAACGCCGGCAAGAACGCCAAGCCCGGCGACTCCATCGTGGCCTGCGGCAAGGTCGACGACGCCTGGTACAAGTACGTCCTCGGCCCGGCCGCCGTGGACGGCACCGAGGTGAAGAAGGCGCAGGCCGTCTTCGACACCCAGGGTGCCTCCGGCTGGCAGGTCCAGATGACCTTCACCAACGGCGGGGCCAAGAAGTTCGCCGACATCACCGGCGAACTGGCCAAGAAGCAGCCGCCGCAGAACGAGTTCGGCATCGTCCTGGACGGCGAGGTCGTCTCCAGCCCGTACGTGCGCACCGCCATCACCGGCGGCCAGGCGGAGATCTCCGGCAGCTTCAAGCAGGAGGAGGCGCAGAGCCTCGCCAACATGCTGTCGTACGGCGCCCTGCCGCTGTCCTTCCAGGAGCAGTCCGTCACCACCGTCACCGCCGCGCTCGGCGGTGAGCAGCTGCACGCCGGTCTGCTCGCCGGCGCCATCGGTCTCGCGCTGGTCGTGATCTACCTGGTGGTCTACTACCGCGGCCTGTCGATCGTGGCCATGGCGTCCCTGCTGGTCTCCGCGATCCTCACCTACGTGATCATGTCGCTGCTCGGCCCGGCCATCAACTTCGCGCTGAACCTGCCGGCCGTCTGCGGTGCCATCGTCGCGATCGGTATCACCGCGGACTCGTTCATCGTGTACTTCGAACGCATCCGGGACGAGATCCGCGAGGGCCGCTCCCTGCGCCCCGCCGTGGAGCGGGCCTGGCCGCGCGCCCGGCGCACCATCCTGGTCTCGGACTTCGTGTCGTTCCTGGCCGCCGCGGTGCTGTTCATCGTCACCGTCGGCAAGGTCCAGGGCTTCGCGTTCACGCTGGGCCTGACCACCCTCCTCGACGTGGTCGTCGTCTTCTTCTTCACCAAGCCGCTGATGACGCTGCTGGCCCGCCGCAAGTTCTTCGCCGACGGCCACAAGTGGTCCGGCCTCGACCCGAAGAGCCTGGGTGCCAAGCCGCCGCTGCGCCGCACCCGCCGTCCCGCCGGTCCCGTCGCCGGCCCTGCCGACCCGAAGGAGGCGTGAGCGATGTCGAAACTCGGCAACCTCGGCGCTCGACTGCACCGCGGCGAGATCTCTTACGACTTCGTCGGCAAGCGCAAGGTCTGGTACGGCGTCTCGATCCTGATCACCATCACGGCCATCCTCGGCCTGGCGGTGCGCGGCCTGAACATGGGCATCGAGTTCCAGGGCGGTGCGGTCTTCACCACGCCGACCAAGATGAGCACCTCGGTGGCCAAGGCCGAGGAGTACGCCAACGAGGCCTCGGGCCACCAGTCGGTCGTACAGAAGCTCGGCAACGGCAGCCTGCGCATCCAGATCGCGGGCATCGACACCGACCAGTCGGACCGGATCAAGCAGGAGCTGGCCAAGGACCTGAACCTCGACCCGGAGAAGCTCGCCGCCGACCTGGTCGGCCCGAGCTGGGGCGAGCAGATCGCCAACAAGGCCTGGGAGGGCCTGGCGATCTTCATGATCCTCGTCGTGATCTACCTGGCGATCGCGTTCGAGTGGCGCATGGCCATCGCGGCGCTGGTCGCGCTGATCCACGACATCACCATCACGACCGGCATCTACGCCCTGGTCGGCTTCGAGGTCACGCCCGGTACGGTCATCGGTCTGCTGACCATCCTCGGTTACTCGCTCTACGACACGGTCGTCGTCTTCGACAGCCTGAAGGAGCAGACGAAGGACATCACCAAGCAGACCCGCTGGACGTACAGCGACATCGCCAACCGGTCGATCAACGGCACCCTGGTCCGCTCCATCAACACCACGGTCGTCGCCCTGCTGCCGGTCGCGGGTCTGCTCTTCATCGGCGGCGGCTTCCTCGGCGCGGGCACGCTCAACGACATCTCCCTGTCGCTGTTCGTCGGCCTCGCGGCCGGTGCCTACTCGTCGATCTTCATCGCCACTCCGCTGGTCGCCGACCTCAAGGAGCGCGAGCCGGCGATGAAGGCCCTCACCAAGCGGGTCCTGGCCAAGCGTGCCCAGGCCGGTGCGGAGGAGGACCTCGCGGACCGCGGCGGTGACGACGCCGACGAGGCCGCGCCCGCCGTGGTGGGCCCGCGCAGCCAGCCCGCGGCCCGTGGCCGAGGCCGTGGCCGTACCCCGGGGAAGCGCCGATGACCGACATCAGGGAGCTGCTGCTCAGCCGCATCCGTGACGTCGCCGACTATCCGGAGCCCGGCGTGATGTTCAAGGACATCACCCCGCTCCTGGCCGACCCGGCGGCCTTCACCGCGCTCACCGACGCGCTGGCCGAGATCGCCGCCGACACCGGTGCGACCAAGGTCGTCGGCCTGGAGGCCCGGGGCTTCATCCTCGGCGCCCCGGTCGCCGTCCGCGCGGGCCTCGGGTTCATCCCGGTCCGCAAGGCGGGCAAGCTGCCCGGAGCCACCCTGCGCCAGGCGTACGACCTGGAGTACGGCTCGGCGGAGATCGAGGTGCACGCGGAGGACCTGGCCGCCGGCGACCGCGTCCTGATCGTGGACGACGTCCTGGCCACCGGCGGCACCGCCGAGGCCGCGATCCAGCTCATCCGGCGCGCGGGCGCCGACGTCTCCGGCCTCGCGGTCCTCATGGAACTGGGCTTCCTCGACGGTCGCGCCCGCCTGGAACCGGCCCTGGCCGGCTCCCCGCTCAAGGCCCTCCTCCAGGTCTGACCCCGCACATCCACGGACGGCCGCCCCGACACCACCGGGGCGGCCGTCCGCGTCCCCGGCACCCACTCGGGGACGCCGAGGGGAGCGGGTTCGCCCGCACCGGCTCGGGGAGGCTGGGGGGTACGGGTTCGCCCGCACCGGCTCGGGGGCGCTGGGGGGCGGGTTCGCACCGGCGTGGCTCGGGGACGCTGAGGGGTACGGGTTCGCACCGGCACCGGCTCGGGGAGGCTGGGGGGAGCGGGTTCGCACCCGCCACGGCTCGGGGGCGCCGGGGCCGGACGATTCGTACGAGCAGCGACTGGGGGAATGCCCACCGGGGTGGGGGCCTCGGCAGGCGGACCTGGAATCCACCCCGCCCCGGGCCGCCCCCGCACCACCCGCCCCCGCCTCCCCGGAATCCCACGGCGGCCTCTCGTGTTGCACGGATTGACGGTCCTCACAGTCGCCTGCAGGCGATGACCGGGCGCAGGATCGATACCATGGGGTCTCCGGAGCCTGACCGGGGGACCCGGATCGCGCACGAGGAGCCCTCTTGCCAGACGAGGCCCAGCACCTGACCGCCGCCAAGCCCGAGCCCGCCTCGGCCCCGGCGGCGAAGCCCGCGCCGAACACTCCGCAGGTGAAGAACGACACTCGCGGAACGGTCGAGCACGCCCAGTCCGCGCCCGTCGAGAAGAGCGCCGAGTCCACGCGCCCCAAGCCGGCCCCGCCCGAGCGCCCGGCACAGCCCCCCGTGGTGCGCCAGCCGGCCGCGCAGCCCACCCGCTCCGGCTCCTCCAACCGTGTCCGGGCCCGCCTCGCCCGCCTCGGCGTGCAGCGCGCCAACCCGTACAACCCGGTCCTGGAGCCGCTGCTGCGCATAGTGCGCAGCAACGACCCCAAGATCGAGAACTCCACGCTGCGCCAGATCGAGCGCGCCTACCAGGTCGCCGAGCGCTGGCACCGCGGCCAGAAGCGCAAGAGCGGCGACCCGTACATCACGCACCCCCTCGCCGTCACCACCATCCTCGCCGAGCTGGGCATGGACCCGGCCACCCTGATGGCCGGGCTGCTGCACGACACCGTCGAGGACACCGAGTACGGCCTGGACCAGCTCCGCCGCGACTTCGGCGACACCGTCGCCCTCCTCGTCGACGGCGTCACCAAGCTCGACAAGGTCAAGTTCGGCGAGGCCGCGCAGGCCGAGACCGTGCGCAAGATGGTCGTGGCCATGGCCAAGGACCCGCGCGTCCTGGTCATCAAGCTCGCCGACCGCCTGCACAACATGCGCACCATGCGCTACCTCAAGCGCGAGAAGCAGGAGAAGAAGGCGCGCGAGACGCTGGAGATCTACGCTCCGCTCGCCCACCGCCTCGGCATGAACACCATCAAGTGGGAGCTGGAGGACCTCGCCTTCGCGATCCTCTACCCCAAGATGTACGACGAGATCGTACGGCTGGTGGCCGAGCGCGCGCCCAAGCGCGACGAGTACCTCGCCATAGTGACCGACGAGGTCCAGGCCGACCTGCGCGCCGCCCGCATCAAGGCGACCGTCACCGGCCGCCCGAAGCACTACTACAGCGTCTACCAGAAGATGATCGTCCGCGGCCGTGACTTCGCGGAGATCTACGACCTGGTGGGCATCCGTGTCCTCGTCGACACCGTGCGCGACTGCTACGCCGCCCTCGGCACCGTGCACGCGCGATGGAACCCGGTCCCCGGCCGGTTCAAGGACTACATCGCGATGCCCAAGTTCAACATGTACCAGTCGCTGCACACGACGGTCATCGGGCCCAACGGCAAGCCGGTCGAGCTGCAGATCCGCACGTTCGACATGCACCGCCGCGCCGAGTACGGCATCGCCGCGCACTGGAAGTACAAGCAGGAGGCCGTCGCCGGCGCCTCCAAGGTCCGTACCGACGTGCCCAAGGCCGGCAAGAAGGACGACCACCTCAACGACATGGCGTGGCTGCGCCAGCTGCTGGACTGGCAGAAGGAGACCGAGGACCCGGGCGAGTTCCTGGAGTCCCTGCGCTTCGACCTGTCCCGCAACGAGGTCTTCGTCTTCACACCCAAGGGTGACGTCATCGCGTTGCCGGCCGGTGCCACCCCGGTCGACTTCGCGTACGCCGTCCACACCGAGGTCGGCCACCGCACCATAGGAGCGCGGGTCAACGGCCGTCTCGTACCGCTCGAATCCACCCTGGACAACGGCGACCTGGTGGAGGTCTTCACCTCCAAGGCGGCCGGCGCCGGCCCGTCCCGGGACTGGCTCGGTTTCGTCAAGTCGCCGCGGGCCCGCAACAAGATCCGCGCCTGGTTCTCCAAGGAGCGCCGGGACGAGGCCATCGAGCAGGGCAAGGACGCCATCGTGCGGGCCATGCGCAAGCAGAACCTGCCGATCCAGCGGATCCTGACCGGCGACTCGCTGGTCACGCTCGCCCACGAGATGCGCTACTCGGACATCTCCGCGCTGTACGCGGCGATCGGCGAGGGCCATGTCTCGGCGCAGAACATCGTGCAGAAGCTCGTCCAGGCCCTCGGCGGCGAGGAGGCGGCCACCGAGGAGATCGACGAGACGGTCCCGCCGTCCCGCACCCGCGGTCGCAAGCGCCGCTCCAGCGCCGACCCGGGCGTGGTGGTCAAGGGCGTCGAGGACGTGTGGGTCAAGCTGGCCCGGTGCTGTACGCCGGTGCCCGGCGACCCGATCATCGGCTTCGTCACCCGAGGCAGCGGCGTCTCGGTCCACCGCAGCGACTGCGTCAACGTCGAATCGCTGTCCCGCGAGCCGGAGCGCATCCTCGACGTCGAGTGGGCGCCCACCCAGTCCTCGGTCTTCCTGGTCGCCATCCAGGTCGAGGCGCTGGACCGCTCCCGCCTGCTCTCGGACGTCACCCGGGTCCTGTCCGACCAGCACGTCAACATCCTGTCGGCGGCCGTGCAGACGTCCCGCGACCGGGTGGCCACCTCCCGGTTCACCTTCGAGATGGGCGACCCCAAGCACCTCGGCCACGTCCTGAAGGCCGTGCGGGGCGTGGAGGGCGTGTACGACGTGTACCGCGTGACGTCGGGACGCGCCCGGTCGTAGACCGCCCGCCGGGCCGGCCGGCATGCGAAAGGGCCCCGTACGCGCGTACGGGGCCCTTTCGCATGCTTGCCGAGGCGATTAGCCGCCGAACT
Organism: Streptomyces cyanogenus; assembly: GCF_017526105.1. Lineage (NCBI taxonomy): Bacteria > Bacillati > Actinomycetota > Actinomycetes > Kitasatosporales > Streptomycetaceae > Streptomyces > Streptomyces cyanogenus. The sequence continues at coordinate 1,887,045 of NZ_CP071839.1, read as the reverse complement.
CCTGCAAGCCCTTCAGGGCCTGCTCCAGGAGCGCCTGACGGCCTTCCAGCTCCTTCTCCAGCTTGTCGGCCTTGGCGTTGTTGCCCTGGGCGCGCGCCTGCTCGATCTGCGCCTTGAGCTTGTCCACGGCCGCCTGGAGCTGACCGGTCAGACCCTCGGCACGCGCGCGTGCCTCCGGGTTCGTCCGGCGCCACTCGGCCTCCTCGGCCTCCTGGATCGCGCGCTCGACGGCGTGCATCCGGCCCTCGACCTTCGGCCGGGCGTCCCGCGGGACGTGCCCGATGGCCTCCCAGCGCTCGTTGATCGAGCGGAAGGCGGCCCGCGCGGCCTTCAGGTCGTTGACCGGCAGAAGCTTCTCGGCCTCCTCGGCCAGCTCCTCCTTCAGCTTCAGGTTCTCCGACTGCTCCGCGTCGCGTTCGGCGAACACCGAGCTGCGGGCGGCGAAGAACACGTCCTGGGCGCCGCGGAAGCGGTTCCACAGGTCGTCCTCGTGCTCGCGCTGGGCGCGGCCCGCGGCCTTCCACTCCGCCATCAGCTCGCGGTACCGGGCGGCCGTGGGGCCCCAGTCCGTCGAACCGGACAGTGCCTCGGCCTCGGCGACCAGCCGCTCCTTGATGCGGCGGGCCTCCTCGCGCTGCGCGTCCAGCTGCGCGAAGTGCGCCTTGCGGCGCTTGGAGAACGCCGAGCGGGCGTGCGAGAAGCGGTGCCACAGCTCGTCGTCGGACTTGCGGTCCAGACGGGGCAGGCCCTTCCAGGTGTCCACCAGCGCGCGCAGCCGCTCACCGGCCGCCCGCCACTGGTCGGAACGGGCCAGCTGCTCGGCCTCGGCGACCAGGTCCTCCTTGGCCTTGCGGGCCTCGTCGGACTGCTTGGCCCGCTGTGCCTTGCGCTCCTCGCGGCGCGCCTCGACGGTCTCGACGAGCTTGTCCAGCCGCGTCCGCAACGCGTCCAGGTCACCGACCGCGTGGTGGGCGTCGACCTGCTCGCGCAGGTGGTCGATGGCGGCCTGGGCGTCCTTCGCCGACAGGTCGGTGGTCCGTACGCGCTTCTCGAGGAGGCCGATCTCGACAACCAGGCCCTCGTACTTGCGCTCGAAGTAGGCCAGCGCCTCCTCGGGGGAGCCGGCCTGCCAGGAACCGACGACCTTCTCGCCGTCGGCCGTACGCACGTACACGGTCCCCGTCTCGTCGACGCGGCCCCACGGGTCGCTGCTCACAGCGCCTCCTCCACATGATGCCTGCGGGGGGCCTCAGCACCCCCGGGCATCGTCCACAGTTTCGTCACGGCCAACATAGGCGACCAGCGGGTTGCCTGTCCGCATCCAGCGCGACCGAAATTCCGCAGTCGGCCGTTCCCGCCCCCAGGTCACCGCAGGACCGATGACCTCAGGACTTGCTGACCGTGGCCTTGTTGATCACGACCGTCGCGTTCGGCGCCCCGTCACCGGCGCCGGTGCTGTCGCCGGCCGCGGCGATCTTGGTCAGCACCTTCAGGCCGGCCGCGTCGATGGTGCCGAACGGCGTGTAGCTCGGCGGCAGCTGGCTGTCCTTGTAGACGAGGAAGAACTGGCTGCCGCCGGTGTGCTTCTGGCCGGTGTTGGCCATCGCCACCGTGCCCGCCGGGTAGGTGTTGTTCTTCAGGCTCGGGTCCTTGAGGTTCTCGTCCGGGAGCGTGTAGCCCGGACCGCCCATACCGGTGCCCTGGGGGTCGCCGCACTGCAGGACGTAGATGCCCTGGGTGGTCAGGCGGTGGCACTTGGTGTGGTCGAAGTAGCCCTTTCCGGCGAGGAAGTCGAACGAGTTGACCGTGTGCGGGGCCGCCGACGTCTTCAGTGCCACGCCGATGTCGCCGCACGTCGTCGCGAGCTTCAGCGTGTACTTCGCCGACGTGTCGATCGTCATCGCCGGCTCCTTCTTCCAGCTCAGCTTCTTCACCGAGCCGGCCGCCGGCTTGGCGCACGGGTCCGGAGCCTTGCTCGTCGGGGTCGCGCTCGGGGTGACCTCGGCGCTCGCGTTGGTCTTCTTGTCGTCGTCGTTCTTCAGCACCCCGGTCGTGTACAGGGCGACACTGCCGATCACGACCACGCCGAGTACCGACGCGATCACGGAGTTGCGCACGCGGGACCTGCGCCGCGCCTCGGTGCGTCGCTGCTGCTGCCGCAAGAACTTCTCCCGGGCGAGCTGACGCCGCCGCTGCTCCTGGCTGACCACCGGGTTCTCTCCTCATGCGTGTCGTGTGTCGGGCGGTACGCGTACGTCCTCGTGAGCCGACCGCTGCGTGTAGCCCCGTACCGTATATGGGTTCGCTGAGGAAACGGCAGCGCCGGTAGGCTCTGACAGCAGCTGAAGCCACCTGTGAATCGACACAACGAAGGACGATCGTGCTCATTGCCGGGTTCCCCGCCGGGGCCTGGGGGACGAACTGTTATCTCGTCGCCCCCGCCGCCGGTGAGGAGTGCGTGATCATCGACCCGGGCCACCAGGCCGCCCCAGGCGTCGAGGAGGCACTGGAGAAGCATCGGCTCAAGCCCGTCGCCGTCGTCCTCACCCACGGCCACCTCGACCACGTGGCCTCGGTCGTCCCCGTCTGCGGGGCGCACGACGTACCGGCCTGGATCCACCCCGAGGACCGGTACATGATGAGCGACCCCGAGAAGGCGCTCGGCCGCTCCATCGGCATGCCGCTGATGGGCGAGCTGACCGTGGGGGAGCCGGACGACGTCAGGGAGTTGACCGACGGCACGTCCCTGGAGCTGGCCGGGCTGGAGTTCTCCGTCGCGCACGCGCCGGGCCATACCAAGGGGTCGGTGACCTTCCGGATGCCCGAGACCGCCGACGTCCCGTCGGTGTTCTTCTCCGGGGATCTGCTGTTCGCCGGCTCCATCGGACGCACCGATCTGCCCGGCGGATCCATGGCGGACATGCTCGACTCGCTGGCCCGCGTGTGCCTGCCGCTCGAGGACTCCACCGTGGTGCTGTCCGGACACGGCCCCCAGACGACCATCGGCCGGGAGCGCGCCACCAACCCGTATCTGCGGCAGGTGGCCGCCGGCCAGGGAGCCGAGGCTCCCCGACGAGGAATGTGACGAGAGACCTTCCGTGAGCAGCTTCAAGGCCCCCAAGGGCACCTACGACCTGATCCCGCCGGACTCCGCGAAGTACCTCGCGGTCCGCGAGGCGATCGCCGCCCCGCTGCGCAACTCCGGCTACGGCTACATCGAGACGCCCGGCTTCGAGAACGTCGAGCTCTTCGCGCGCGGGGTCGGAGAGTCCACCGACATCGTGACCAAGGAGATGTACGCCTTCGAGACCAAGGGCGGCGACAGGCTCGCCCTGCGCCCCGAGGGCACCGCGTCCGTGCTGCGCGCCGCGCTGGAGGCCAACCTGCACAAGTCGGGCAACCTCCCGGTCAAGCTCTGGTACTCCGGCTCCTACTACCGCTACGAGCGCCCCCAGAAGGGCCGTTACCGGCACTTCTCCCAGGTCGGCGCCGAGGCGATCGGCGCCGAGGACCCGGCGCTGGACGCCGAGCTGATCATCCTGGCCGACCAGGCCTACCGCTCGCTGGGCCTGCGCAACTTCCGCATCCTGCTCAACAGCCTGGGCGACAAGGAGTGCCGTCCGGTGTACCGGTCCGCGCTCCAGGAGTTCCTGCGCGGCCTGGACCTGGACGAGGACACGCGCCGGCGCGTCGACATCAACCCGCTGCGGGTCCTGGACGACAAGCGCGAGTCGGTCCAGAAGCAGCTCACGGGCGCCCCGCTGCTGCGCGACTACCTGTGCGACGCCTGCAAGGCCTACCACGAGGAGGTCCGCGAGCTGATCACGGCGGCCGGTGTCTCCTTCGAGGACGACCCGAAGCTGGTGCGCGGCCTGGACTACTACACCCGCACCACCTTCGAGTTCGTGCACGACGGTCTCGGCTCGCAGTCCGCGGTGGGCGGCGGCGGCCGGTACGACGGGCTGTCCGAGATGATCGGCGGCCCGGCGCTGCCCTCCGTCGGCTGGGCCCTGGGCGTCGACCGCACGGTCCTCGCGCTGGAGGCCGAGGGCGTGGAACCGGACGTCCCGTCCGCCACGTCGGTCTACGCCGTCCCGCTGGGCGAGGAGGCCCGCCGGGTGCTGTTCGGGAAGATCACCGACCTGCGCAAGGTGGGCATCGCGGCGGACTTCGCGTACGGCGGCAAGGGCCTGAAGGGCGCCATGAAGAACGCCAACCGCTCGGGCGCCCGGTACGCGATCGTCGCCGGCGAGCGCGACCTCGCCGAGGGCGTCGTCCAGCTCAAGGACATGGAGTCCGGCGAGCAGACGGCGATCGGCGTCAACGAGATCGTGGCGGAACTGGAAGCCCGGCTCGGCTGACCCGCACGCGCGCGTGGGCGCCGGACGCTCCCCGAGGGGGCGTCCGGCGCCTTTTGTTTCCGGTCCACCGCGGCTGTCCGGAAGCGAGCAGACGACACTTGTCGTACGTACATGCTTATGGGAAGCGAACGGTGCGACACAGGCACGTGCGGCACAATGACCCCTGCCCGAAGATGGTCCCAGCCTCAAGTGACGGAATCGGCGTGATGAGCAAGACGACAGTCAAGAACGTCTCCGCGGAGCCCGGTCCGGAGCGCGCCGCCGACGCCCCCCGCGCGGTGGGCGGCAGCCGTGCCTTCGCCATCCTGCTGGTGATCACCGGCGCGGCCGGACTGCTGGCCGCCTGGGTCATCACGATCGACAAGTTCAAGCTGCTGGAAGCCAAGGTCGCCGGCAAGACGTTCACCCCGGGGTGCAGCCTGAACCCGGTGGTCTCCTGCGGCAGCGTCATGGAGAGCAAGCAGGCCGCCGCCTTCGGCTTCCCCAACCCGATGCTCGGCCTGGTCGCCTACGGCATCGTCGTCTGCGTCGGCATGAGCCTGCTGGCCCGTGCCCGGTTCCCGCGCTGGTACTGGCTGACCTTCAACTTCGGCACCCTCTTCGGCGTGGCCTTCTGCACCTGGCTGCAGTTCCAGTCCCTGTACCGGATCAACGCGCTGTGCCTGTGGTGCTCGCTGGCCTGGGTCGCCACGATCATCATGTTCTGGTACGTCACCTCGTTCAACATCCGCAACGACTTCCTGCCGTCGCCGCGCTGGCTGAAGTCCTTCTTCGGCGAGTTCACCTGGGTGCTGCCGGTCGTGCACGTCGGCATCATCGGCATGCTGGTCCTCACCCGCTGGTGGGACTTCTGGACCAGCTGACCGGGTCCGGAGGGGCCGGCTGACGGCCCGGACCCGATTGTCGGTGCGGTGTTCTAGGGTTTCAGCGTGGAACCCGACCTCTTCACCGCAGCAGCAGAAGAACGCCAGGAGAAGGACCCGGCGGCCAGTCCCCTGGCGGTGCGCATGCGCCCGCGCACGCTCGACGAGGTCGTGGGCCAGCAGCACCTGCTCGCCCCCGGCTCCCCGCTGCGCCGACTGGTCGGGGAGGGCAACGGCGGTCCCGCCGGACCGTCCTCGGTGATCCTGTGGGGCCCGCCCGGCACCGGCAAGACCACTCTGGCGTACGTCGTGTCCAAGGCGACGAACAAGCGTTTCGTGGAGCTGTCCGCGATCACCGCGGGCGTCAAGGAGGTCCGCGCGGTCATCGACGGCGCCCGCCGGGCCACCGGCGGCTTCGGCAAGGAGACCGTCCTCTTCCTGGACGAGATCCACCGCTTCAGCAAGGCCCAGCAGGACTCCCTGCTCCCGGCCGTGGAGAACCGCTGGGTGACCCTGATCGCGGCCACCACGGAGAACCCGTACTTCTCGGTGATCTCCCCGCTGCTCTCCCGCTCCCTGCTGCTCACCCTCGAACCGCTCACCGACGACGACATCCGCGGCCTGCTCCGGCGCGCGCTGAGCGACGAACGCGGCCTGAAGGACGCCGTCGGGCTCCCGGCGGACACCGAGGATCACCTGCTGCGGATCGCCGGCGGCGACGCCCGGCGCGCCCTGACCGCCCTGGAGGCCGCCGCCGGGGCCGCCCTGGACCAGGGCGAGAGCGAGATCAGCCTGCGGACGCTGGAGCGGACCGTCGACCGGGCCGCGGTGAAGTACGACCGCGACGGCGACCAGCACTACGACGTCGCCAGCGCCCTCATCAAGTCCATCCGCGGCTCCGACGTCGACGCGGCCCTGCACTACCTGGCCCGGATGATCGAGGCCGGCGAGGACCCCCGGTTCATCGCCCGCCGGCTGATGATCTCCGCCAGCGAGGACATCGGCCTGGCGGACCCGGGCGCCCTGCCGATCGCGGTCGCCGCCGCCCAGGCCGTCGCCATGATCGGCTTCCCGGAGGCCGCCCTCACCCTCAGCCACGCCACGATCGCCCTGGCCCTCGCCCCCAAGTCCAACTCCGCGACGACCGCGATCGGCGCCGCCCTGGACGACGTACGCAAGGGCCTGGCCGGCCCGGTGCCGCCGCATCTGCGCGACGGGCACTACAAGGGCGCCGCCAAGCTCGGCCACGCGCAGGGGTACGTGTACCCGCACGACCTGCCCGAGGGCATCGCCGCACAGCAGTACGCCCCGGACGCCCTGAAGGACCGCGAGTACTACACGCCGAGCCGGCACGGCGCCGAGGCCAGGTACGCGGACGCCGTGGAGTGGACCCGTACCCACCTGGGTCGCAAGGGGTCCTGAGCACCCTGTAGACTGCTCCGAAGTGCTGAGTCCCGTGCTGTCAGAGCGGGACGGTCAGCCAGAGGCCCAGTCCCTCGCGGACTGCCTCAAGGAGCGTCGCGCACCGTCGAACGGTGTCGCGGGCAGCCCACCACCACCCGCAGTGCCGGGACGGTCGGTGGGCCACTCGCGTGCTGCACGTATGTGCCCAGACCAGGGAAGCGGCTGCCCGGCAGGTCCCCTGCGGACCCGACGGGTTTTCCCGGCTGCGGATGCGACCTCCCTAATCCTGACAAGCCGGAAACTAGGAAATGAGATAAGAGTGGCGAACCAGTCCCGCCCCAAGGTCAAGAAGTCGCGTGCCCTCGGTATCGCGCTGACCCCGAAGGCCGTCAAGTACTTCGAGGCCCGCCCCTACCCGCCGGGTGAGCACGGCCGTGGCCGCAAGCAGAACTCGGACTACAAGGTCCGTCTGCTGGAGAAGCAGCGCCTGCGCGCCCAGTACGACATCTCCGAGCGCCAGCTGGTCCGCGCCTACGAGCGTGCGTCCAAGGTCCAGGGCAAGACCGGTGAGGCCCTGATCGTCGAGCTGGAGCGCCGCCTCGACGCGCTGGTCCTGCGTTCGGGCATCGCCCGCACGATCTACCAGGCCCGCCAGATGGTCGTCCACGGCCACATCCAGGTCAACGGCCAGAAGGTCGACAAGCCGTCCTTCCGCGTCCGCCCGGACGACGTCGTGCAGGTCCGCGACCGCTCCAAGGACAAGACGCTCTTCCAGATCGCCCGTGAGGGTGGTTTCGCCCCCGACGGCGAGACCCCGCGCTACCTGCAGGTGAACCTCAAGGCCCTGGCGTTCCGCCTGGACCGCGAGCCGAACCGCAAGGAGATCCCGGTGATCTGCGACGAGCAGCTCGTCGTCGAGTACTACGCCCGCTGACCCCAGCTCCGGCGCAGACACTCAGCCCGCCGTCTCCCCGCCCTTCCGGGTGGGCGAGGCGGCGGGTTCGCGCTGTCCGGAGGGGGTGTGGACCGGCCCCCGTGGCGTCGGCAGCGCCGGCAGCGGCCGGACGTCGTTCCTGAGCGCCCGGGCCACCGCCGTCTCCCGGTCCAGCCGCGCCCCCCGGCGCACCCACTCCTCGTACCGCCCGTCGCCCAGCGCCTTGCGGGCCGTCGCCTCGCACAGCTCGTGCGGGGCGTTGTAGTACGCCGAGCCGAACAGCGGCAGCCCGACCGAGGGCCACATCCGCCCGGCGGCGCCCTGCAGCACCGCCGCCTCCGCCGCATCGCCCTGCGTCACCGTCACCAGGGCCAGCAGCTCGATCGACAGCACCGTCCCGAGCAGGTCGCGGAAGGTGTGCACGTTGTCCAGGCACTCCACCAGCAACTCACGCGCGCGGGACGGATCGCCGCCCTGCCAGGCCGCGTACGCCAGCACGTACAGCGCGTACGACCGTGCCCAGCGCTCCCCGTGGTCCTCGCACACCCGGCGCACGTCCTCGCACAGCACCACCGCCTCCGGCAGGTCTCCCTGGAACGCCCGCGTCATCGCCAGCTCCACCTGGCCCATCAGGACGTTGCTGTTGAGTTCGCCGATCTCCCGGTAGCGGTCCAGCGCCGACCGCAGCAGCGTTTCTGCGCGGGCCATGTCGTCCGAGACCAGGGCCAGACAGCCCCTGCGGTGCTCGGCGTACGCCACCGCCGTCGGATCGGCCGACCGCTCCGCCTGCTCCCGGCAGGCCTGGAGCGCCTGCAGCGCGGGTACGGTGTCGCCCTGCAGGATCGCCACGTAGCCGAGCACCCACAGCGCCTTCAGCCGGGACTGCTCGTACTCCGAGTCCAGCTCCACGCTGCGCTCCAGCCAGCGCCGCCCCTCCGCGAGCCGGCCGCAGCCCACCCAGCAGAACCACAGCGAACCCGCCAGGTGCTGACCGAGATGCGCCTCCTCCGGCTCGGTCAGACAGAACTCCAGCGCGGTCCGCAGATTGGGCAGCTCGGCGTCGACCCGCGCGGCCACCTCCCGCTGCCGGGGCGAGAACCACTCCAGCTCGCACCAGGTGGCCAGGCCCAGGTACCAGTCCCGGTGCCGTCTGCGCAGCCGGCCCGCGTCCCCGGTCGCCTCCAGCCAGTCGGCGCCGTAGGCCCGGACGGTGTCCAGCATCCGGTACCGGGGGCCCGCCGGGGTCTCCTCGCGGGAGACGACGGACTGGGCGAGCAGCTCCGACAGCACGTCCAGGACGTCCTCGGCGGCCAGCCCGTCACCGCTGCACACGTACTCGGCCGCCTCCAGGTCGAAGGTCTGCGCGAACACCGACAGCCGTGCCCACAGCAGCCGTTGGGCCGGCGTGCACAGCTCGTGGCTCCAGCCGATCGCCGTGCGCATTGTCTGGTGCCGGGGGAGGGCGTCCCGGCCGCCACCGGTCAGCACCCGGAACCGGTCGTCGAGCCGTTGCAGCAACTGCGCCGGGGACAGGGCCCGCAGCCGCCCGGCCGCCAGCTCCAGCGCCAGCGGGATCCCCTCCAGCCGCCGGCACAGCTCCCGCACCTCGGAGCCGTCGGCCACCGGCACCCCGTGCGTCCGGGCCCGGTCCGTGAACAGCTCCACCGCCTCGTCCTCGTCGAGCGGCGCCAGCGGGAACAGCCGCTCGCCCGCGAGGTCCAGCGGGCGCCGGCCCACGGCCAGCACGCGCAGCTCCGGCAGGGAGCGCAGCAGCTCCGCCGTCAGCTCGGCGCAGGCCGCCACCACATGCTCGAACCCGTCCAGCACCAGCAGTGCCGGCCGGCCCGCCAGGTGCTCCAGCAGCGTCTCCCGGGGCGCGCGGGCGGTGTGGTCGGTCAGGCCGAGCGCCTCCACGACCGCGTACTCCACGAACTGCGGGTCCCGGACCGGCGACAGCTCCGCCCGGCCCCACCCCGGCCCGCCCGCCGCGGCGCCGGACGCCCACCGGGCCGCCGCCCGCGCGGCCAGCCGGGACTTGCCGACCCCTCCCACCCCGGTCACGGTCACCAGCCGTGCCTGACCGAGCGCCGCCGTCAGCCCGGCCAGCTCGGCCGAGCGCCCGACGAAAGCGGTGAGTTCGACGGGCGGATCGCCGTCCGTCCAGGAGCCGGGACTGTGAGGATCTCGCATGGGACACGGAGCGTACTGAACCGTGTTCACTGCGTACAATCCCTTCCCGCAACTCCGCTCGCCCCGCCCGGTAATCGGTACGGAGCCTCGGCCCCGGCGCGATAGGCTCGGCACACGACTTTTCCGATGCTCAGACACGTTTCAGGGAGCGGGTGCGCACAGTGTCCGGTGGAGAGGTGGCCGGGATCCTGGTGGCCGTCTTCTGGGCGATCCTGGTCTCCTTCCTCGCCGTCGCACTGGCGAGGCTGGCCCAGACGCTCAAGGCGACCACCAAGCTCGTCGCGGACGTGACCGACCAGGCGGTGCCGCTGCTCGCCGACGCCTCCCAGGCCGTGCGCTCGGCGCAGACCCAGATCGACCGGGTCGACGCGATCGCCTCCGACGTCCAGGAGGTCACGTCGAACGCCTCCGCGCTGTCCACCACCGTCGCCTCCACCTTCGGGGGCCCGCTGGTGAAGGTCGCGGCCTTCGGCTATGGCGTCCGCCGGGCGCTGGGCGGCCGCAAGGAGGACGTGCCTGGGAAGTCGCCCCGGCGTACCGTGATCGTGGGCCGGACGGTCCCCGCCGCACGACGCAAGCGGAAGTAAGGACTGAGACCGAGCGATGTTCCGCCGTACGTTCTGGTTCACCACCGGTGTCGCCGCCGGTGTGTGGGCCACCACCAAGGTCAACCGCAAGCTGAGGCAGCTGACCCCGGAGAGCCTCGCCGCCACCGCGGCGAACAAGGCCCTGGAGACCGGTCAGCGGCTCAAGGACCGCGCGGTCGGCTTCGCGCTCGACGTCCGCGACAACATGGCCCAGCGGGAGGCCGAGCTGGAGGAGGCCCTCGGCATCCAGGACAGCCCGGAACTCCCGGCGCCCCGGCGGTACGCCGCCATCGAGAACGACCGCAGCAACCCGAAGTACATCGAGAACCCGACGTACTCGTACAACCGGAATGAGGACCACTGATGGAGTCGGCAGAGATTCGCCGCCGCTGGCTGAGCTTCTTCGAGGAGCGCGGGCACACCGTCGTCCCTTCGGCGTCGCTCATCGCGGACGACCCGACTCTGCTCCTCGTCCCCGCCGGCATGGTGCCCTTCAAGCCCTACTTCCTGGGTGAGGTCAAGCCGCCGTTCCCGCGCGCCACCAGCGTGCAGAAGTGCGTCCGCACGCCCGACATCGAAGAGGTCGGCAAGACCACGCGGCACGGCACGTTCTTCCAGATGTGCGGCAACTTCTCCTTCGGCGACTACTTCAAGGAAGGCGCCATCAAGCTCGCCTGGGAGCTGCTCACCGCGCCCCAGGACAAGGGCGGTTACGGCCTCGACCCCGAGCGCCTGTGGATCACGGTCTACAAGGACGACGACGAGGCCGAGCAGATCTGGCACGAGGTCGTCGGCGTGCCCAAGGAGCGCATCCAGCGCCTGGGCATGAAGGACAACTTCTGGTCCATGGGCGTCCCCGGCCCGTGCGGCCCCTGCTCCGAGATCAACTACGACCGCGGCCCCGAGTTCGGCGTCGAGGGCGGCCCCGCCGTCAACGACGAGCGGTACGTGGAGATCTGGAACCTCGTCTTCATGCAGTACGAGCGGGGCGAGGGCATCGGCAAGGACAACTTCGAGATCCTCGGGGACCTGCCGAGCAAGAACATCGACACCGGTCTCGGCCTGGAGCGGCTCGCCATGATTCTGCAGGGCGTGCAGAACATGTACGAGATCGACACCTCCATGGCGGTCATCGACAAGGCCACCGAGCTGACCGGCGTGCGCTACGGCGACGCCCACGCCTCGGACGTCTCCCTCCGCGTGGTCACCGACCACATGCGCACCGCCACCATGCTCATCGGCGACGGCGTCACCCCCGGCAACGAGGGCCGCGGCTACGTGCTGCGCCGCATCATGCGCCGCGCCATCCGCAACATGCGTCTGCTCGGCGCCACCGGTCCGGTCGTCAAGGACCTGGTCGACACCGTCATCCGGATGATGGGCCAGCAGTACCCGGAGCTGATCACCGACCGCGAGCGCATCGAGAAGGTCGCCCTCGCCGAGGAGAACGCCTTCCTCAAGACGCTGAAGGCCGGCACCAACATCCTCGACACCGCCGTCACCGAGACCAAGGCCGCCGGTTCGACCGTGCTGCCCGGCGACAAGGCGTTCCTGCTCCACGACACCTGGGGCTTCCCGATCGACCTCACCCTGGAGATGGCCGCCGAGCAGGGGCTGTCCGTGGACGAGGAGGGCTTCCGCCGCCTGATGAAGGAGCAGCGGGAGCGCGCCAAGGCCGACGCCCAGGCCAAGAAGACCGGCCACGCCGACCTCGGTGCCTACCGCGAGATCGCCGACACCGCGGGCGAGACCGACTTCATCGGCTACACCGACACCGAGGGCGAGTCCACGATCGTCGGCATCCTGGTCGACGGCGCCTCCTCCCCGGCCGCCACCGAGGGCGACGAGGTCGAGATCGTCCTCGACCGCACCCCGTTCTACGCCGAGGGCGGCGGCCAGATCGGTGACACCGGCCGCATCCGGGTCGACTCCGGTGCCGTCATCGAGGTCCGCGACTGCCAGAAGCCGGTCCCGGGCGTGTACGTCCACAAGGGCGTCGTCCAGGTCGGCGAGGTGACCGTCGGTGCCAAGGCCCACGCCTCGATCGACGCGCGCCGCCGCCACGCCATCGCCCGCGCCCACTCGGCCACGCACCTGACCCACCAGGCGCTGCGTGACGCCCTCGGCCCGACGGCCGCCCAGGCCGGCTCCGAGAACCAGCCGGGCCGCTTCCGCTTCGACTTCGGCTCCCCGTCCGCCGTTCCGACGGCCGTGATGACCGACGTCGAGCAGAAGATCAACGAGGTGCTCGCCCGCGACCTCGACGTGCGCGCCGAGGTCATGGGCATCGACGAGGCCAAGAAGCAGGGGGCCATCGCCGAGTTCGGCGAGAAGTACGGCGAGCGGGTGCGCGTCGTGACCATCGGCGACTTCTCCAAGGAGCTGTGCGGCGGCACGCACGTGCACAACACCGCCCAGCTGGGCCTGGTGAAGCTGCTCGGCGAGTCCTCCATCGGCTCGGGTGTCCGCCGTATCGAGGCCCTCGTCGGTGTGGACGCCTACAACTTCCTCGCCCGTGAGCACACGGTCGTCAACCAGCTGACCGAGCTGCTCAAGGGCCGTCCGGAGGAGCTGCCGGAGAAGGTCTCCGCGATGCTCGGCAAGCTGAAGGACGCCGAGAAGGAGATCGAGAAGTTCCGCGCCGAGAAGGTGCTCCAGGCCGCCGCCGGCCTCGCCGAGTCCGCCAAGGACGTGCGCGGTGTGGCCCTGGTGACCGGCCGGGTCCCGGACGGCACCACGCCGGACGACCTGCGCAAGCTGGTCCTGGACGTGCGCGGCCGGATCCAGGGCGGACGCGCCGCCGTGGTCGCCCTCTTCACGGTGAACAACGGCAAGCCGCTCACGGTGATCGCCACGAACGACGCCGCCCGCGATCGCGGTCTGAAGGCCGGTGACCTGGTCCGTACCGCCGCCAAGACGCTCGGCGGCGGCGGTGGCGGCAAGCCGGACGTCGCTCAGGGCGGCGGCCAGAACCCGGCCGCCGTCGGCGAGGCCGTCGAGGCCGTCGAGCGGCTCGTCGCCGAGACCGCCAAGTAAGGAAGCGGCGGACGATGCGCAGAGGACGTCGGCTCGCGATCGACGTCGGGGACGCCCGGATCGGGGTCGCCTCGTGCGACCCCGACGGGATCCTCGCCACCCCGGTGGAGACCGTCCCCGGCCGGGACATCCCCGCCGCCCACCGCCGGTTGCGTCACCTGGTGGAGGAGTACGAACCGATCGAGGTCGTCGTCGGCCTCCCTCGCTCCCTCAAGGGGGGCGAGGGCCCGGCCGCGGTCAAGGTCCGGGCCTTCGCCCAGGAACTGGCCGGGGGCATCAAGCCGGTGCCGGTGCGGCTGGTGGACGAGCGGATGACGACGGTGACGGCCAGTCAGGGACTGCGCGCCTCGGGTGTGAAGTCGAAGAAGGGCCGCGCGGTCATCGACCAGGCCGCCGCTGTCATCATTTTGCAGCAGGCCCTGGAATCCGAACGGGTGTCAGGCAATCCACCCGGCGAAGGCGTCGAAGTGGTCATCTGATCGCGATACGGTAACGTTCCGCGCGATGCGCCGGTGTTCGAACAGCCGGGGCACAGCAAGAGGCGGAGCGGAAGCCGGCCCACCGGCCGCGTGACCGTCGGCCTCGCGGCTCTAGGGGATCGATGACTGAGTATGGCCGGGGCCAAGGCTCCGAACCGTGGCATCCGGAGGACCCGTTGTACGGGGACGGCGGATGGGGAGGACAGCAGACCCACGCGGGCCGGCAGTCCCCTTACGACGGCCAGCCCCAGCACTATCCGCAGGCGCCGCAGTACGGCGAGTGGAGTCACGAGCAGCAGCCCGGGTACGAGGGACAGCAGCAGCCGTACCCGGACGGATCCGGTCAGCAGCAGTACGACCAGCGGTTCCACGGCCAGACCCAGCAGCAGTTCCACCAGGGCGGCTGGGACGCGACCGGCACCCACGGCCATGTGCCGTACGCCGCCGACCCCGGCGACCCGTACGGTCAGCAGCCCGTGGCCTACGGCGGGGAGCAGCCGGACTTCTACGGCACCGAGGACGCCTATCCGCCGCCGGTGCCGCCCGCCCGCAGGCGCCCCGATCCGGAGCCCGAGCCGGAGGCGGCGGCCGAGGAGGAGCACGCCGTCCTCGCCGGGGACGGCGAGGAGGACGACGAGGAGCACGAGCTCCAGGGCCGGCGGGAGCGGCGCGGCAAGGGCAAGAAGCCCGTCAAGAGCAAGAAGCGGCGCACCGGCTGCGCCTGCATGGTGGTCGTCCTGGTCTTCGGCGGCGGCCTCGGCGGAGTCGGTTACTTCGGCTACAAGTTCTACCAAAATCGTTTCGGCACGGCTCCGGACTTCGCGGGCGACGGCAACGGGGAGCAGGTCACCGTCGAGATTCCCAAGGGCGCAGGGGGCTGGGAGATCGGCCGCCGGCTGAAGGAGGCCGGGGTCGTCAAGAGCGCCGAGGCCTTCGTCCACGCCCAGACCAGCACCCCGGGTGCCGACGGAATCCAGGCCGGCGCGTACCTTCTGAAGAAGGAGATGTCCGCCGCCAGTGCCGTCCGGCTGATGATGGACCCGCGCAGCCAGAACAGTGTGGTCGTCACCCCGGGCGAGCGTAATTCGGGTGTCTACGCGGCCATCGACAAGAAACTCGAACTGTCCGCGGGCAGCACCAAGAAGGTCGCCGACAAGCAGTACAAGAGCCTCGGCCTGCCGGCCTGGGCGCGCAGCAGCAGCGAGGTCAAGGATCCGCTGGAGGGCTTCCTCTTCCCGGGCACCTATCCGGCCGCCAAGGGCATGAAGCCCGAGGCCATCCTGAAACAGATGGTCACCCAGGCCAAGCAGAAGTACGCCGCCTACGGCCTTACCGAAAAGGCCAAGGCGCTCGGCCTGGACAACGCGTTCCAGCTCGTCACGGTCGGGAGCCTGGTCCAGGCCGAGGGCAAGACCCACGAGGACTTCCGCAAGATGGCGGAGGTGGTCTACAACCGCCTGAAGCCCACCAACACCGAGACCAACCGGCTGCTGCAGTTCGACTCGACCTACAACTACCTCAAGGGCACCAGCAACATCCACATCTCCGAGAAGGAGATCAACAGCAACCCGAGCCCGTACAACACGTACCGCCACCCGGGACTTCCGCCCGGCCCGATCGGCAACCCCGGCGAGGACGCGCTGAAGGCGACGCTGAATCCGACGCACGACGGCTGGATCTATTTCGTGGCGACAGACGGTACGAACAACACCGAGTTCGCCAAGACCTATGCAGAATTCCTGGAACTCAAGGACAAGTTCAATGCCAACGCGGGCAACTGACGGCCGTCGTGCCGCCGTGCTCGGTTCGCCGATCGCCCACTCCCTCTCCCCGGTGCTGCACCGGGCCGCGTACGAGGCAGCCGGACTCACCGACTGGTCGTACGACAGCTTCGACGTCGACGAGGCCGCCCTGCCCGGCTTCCTGGACCGGCTCGGGCCGGAGTGGGCCGGGCTGTCGCTGACCATGCCGCTGAAGCGGGCGGTCATCCCGCTGCTGGACGAGATCAGCGACACCGCCGCCTCGGTCGACGCGGTCAACACGCTCGTCTTCACCGAGGACGGACGCCGGCGCGGCGACAACACCGACATCCCGGGCATGGTGGCCGCCCTGCGCGAGCACGGCATCGAGCAGGTCGACTCCGCCGCGATCCTCGGCGCCGGCGCCACGGCCTCCTCCGCGCTCGCCGCGCTGGCCCGGGTCTGCACCGGGGAGGTCGTCGCCTACGTCCGCAGCGAGGCCCGCGCCGCCGAGATGCGGCAGTGGGGCGAGCGGCTCGACGTGGACGTTCGTACGGCGGACTGGTCGGACGCGGCCGAGGCGCTGCGCGCCCCGCTGGTGATCGCCACCACGCCCGCCGGCACCACCGACGCCCTCGCCACCGCCGTACCCGAGCGCCCCGCCACCCTCTTCGACGTGCTCTACGACCCCTGGCCCACCGAGCTGGCGGCCCGCTGGTCCATGTTCGGCGGCGCCGTGGTCAGCGGCCTCGACCTGCTGGTCCACCAGGCCGTGCTCCAGTTCGAGCAGATGACCGGGCGCACCCCGGGCCCACTGGACGCCATGCGGCACGCAGGAGAGAAGGCGCTCGCGGCCCGCTGACCCCCGCGCACGCGTCCGCCTGCTGGACCGGCGGCCGGTTTCCGCCCCCGGACGTGGGAGGATCGGAGGTGGCGTACCGGGGTCGCGCACCCGGTCGCGCCGTCGCCGTACGCGAGGACGCGCGTGCGCAGGGCAGTACCGGGCGCGAGCACTGAGGAGCACCGTTGAGCAGGCTGCGTTGGCTGACCGCGGGGGAGTCCCACGGTCCCGCACTTGTCGCGACGCTGGAGGGTCTTCCCGCCGGCGTGCCGATCACCACGGACATGGTGGCGGACCACCTGGCGCGGCGGCGGCTCGGCTATGGCCGCGGTGCCCGCATGAAGTTCGAGCGGGACGAGGTCACCTTCCTGGGCGGTGTCCGGCACGGCCTGACCCTGGGCTCGCCGGTGGCGATCATGGTGGGCAACACCGAGTGGCCGAAGTGGGAACAGGTCATGGCGGCCGATCCGGTCGACCCCGAGGTGCTCGCGGGACTGGGCCGCAACGCGCCGCTGACCCGCCCCCGCCCGGGCCACGCCGACCTGGCGGGCATGCAGAAGTACGGCTTCGACGAGGCCCGGCCGATCCTGGAGCGCGCCTCGGCCCGGGAGACGGCGGCCCGCGTCGCGCTGGGCGCGGTCGCCCGGTCGTACCTGAAGGAGACCGCCGGCATCGAGATCGTCTCCCACGTGGTCGAGCTGTGCTCCGTGAAGGCCCCGCAGGGCGTCTACCCCACTCCGGCCGACGTCGAGAAGCTCGACGCGGACCCGGTGCGCTGCCTCGACGCCGACGCCTCGAAGGCGATGGTCGCCGAGATCGACCAGGCCCACAAGGACGGCGACACCCTGGGCGGCGTGGTCGAGGTGCTGGCCTACGACGTCCCGGTCGGCCTCGGTTCGCACGTGCACTGGGACCGCAAGCTGGACGCCCGCCTCGCCGGCGCGCTCATGGGCATCCAGGCGATCAAGGGCGTCGAGATCGGCGACGGCTTCGAGCTGGCCCGCGTGCCCGGCTCCCAGGCGCACGACGAGATCGTCAACACGCCGGAGGGCATCCGGCGCGTCTCCGGCCGCTCGGGCGGCACCGAGGGCGGCCTCAGCACGGGTGAGCTGCTGCGGGTGCGGGCCGCCATGAAGCCGATCGCCACCGTGCCGCGCGCGCTGAAGACGGTGGACGTCACCACCGGCGAGCCCGCCCAGGCCCACCACCAGCGCTCCGACGTCTCCGCCGTCCCGGCGGCCGGCATCGTCGCCGAGGCCATGGTGGCGCTCGTCCTCGCGGACGCGGTCGCCGAGAAGTTCGGCGGTGACTCCGTCCCGGAGACCCGCCGCAACGTCCGGTCGTACCTCGACAACCTGGCCATCCGGTGAGCGGTATGCCTGCGGTCGTGCTGGTCGGTCCGATGGGTGTGGGCAAGTCCACCGTCGGACAGCTGCTCGCCGAGCGCCTCGGCGTCGGCTACCGGGACACCGACGAGGACATCGTGGCGGCCGAGGGCCGCACGATCGCCGAGATTTTCGTGGACGAGGGAGAGGCCGCCTTCCGCGCGCTGGAGAAGGCCGCCGTGCGGACCGCGCTCGCCGAGCACCCGGGTGTCGTCGCGCTCGGCGGCGGGGCGGTCCTGGACCCCGACACCCGGGCGCTGCTGGCCGGGCACCGGGTGATCTACCTGTCGATGGAGGTCGAGGAGGCCGTCAGGCGCACCGGCCTGAACGTGGCCCGCCCGCTGCTCGCGGTCAACCCGCGCAAGCAGTGGCGGGAGCTGATGGAGGCCCGCCGGCACCTGTACGAGGAGGTCGCCACCGTCGTCGTGGCGACGGACGGCCGCACGCCCGAAGAGGTCACGCAGGCGGCATGGGACGCACTGGAGTTGAAGCAGGTATGAGCGAGGCACTCACCCGGATCCCGGTCGCCGGCACCGCGGGCACCGACCCGTACGAGGTGCTGGTGGGCCGGCAGCTGCTGGGCGAGCTGGCCGGGCTGATCGGGGACCAGGCCAAGCGGGTCGCCGTGATCCACCCGGAGGCGCTGGCCGAGACCGGTGAGGCGCTGCGCGCCGATCTGGCCGAGCAGGGCTACGAGGCCGTCGCCATCCAGGTGCCCAACGCCGAGGAGGCCAAGACCGCCGAGGTCGCCGCCTACTGCTGGAAGGCGCTCGGCCAGTGCGGTTTCACCCGCACCGACGCCATCGTCGGGGTCGGCGGCGGCTCGACCACGGACCTGGCCGGGTTCGTCGCGGCGACCTGGCTGCGCGGGGTGCGCTGGATCGCCGTCCCGACCACCGTGCTGGCCATGGTGGACGCGGCGGTCGGCGGCAAGACCGGCATCAACACCGCCGAGGGCAAGAACCTGGTCGGCTCCTTCCACCCGCCGGCCGGCGTGCTGTGCGATCTGGCGGCGCTGGACTCCCTCTCCGTGAACGACTACGTCTCCGGTCTGGCCGAGATCATCAAGGCGGGGTTCATCGCGGACCCGGCGATCCTGGACCTGATCGAGGCCGACCCCGAGGCCGCCCGCACCCCGGCGGGCCCGCACACGGCCGAGCTGATCGAGCGCTCGATCCGGGTCAAGGCTGAGGTCGTCTCCTCGGACCTGAAGGAGTCGGGCCTGCGGGAGATCCTCAACTACGGCCACACGCTCGGCCACGCCATCGAGAAGAACGAGCGGTACAAGTGGCGGCACGGAGCGGCCGTCGCGGTCGGCATGCACTTCGCCGCCGAACTGGGCCGGCTGGCGGGCCGGCTGGACGATGCGACGGCCGACCGCCACCGCACCGTCCTGGAGTCCGTCGGCCTGCCGCTGCACTACCGCTACGACCAGTGGCCCAAGCTGCTGGAGACGATGAAGGTCGACAAGAAGTCCCGTGGCGACATGCTGCGCTTCATCGTCCTGGACGGGCTGGCCAAGCCGACCGTCCTGGAGGGCCCGGACCCGGCCGTCCTCCTCGCCGCCTACGGCGAGGTCGGCCAGTAGGCCCGGGACCGCCCCGCACCCGCCCGGGCCGCTTGCCCGCGTCCGAACTCCCTCGCCCACCGGGCACTTCGGGCCGCCCCCGGCCGTTTCACCAAACGGCGGCCGGGGACGGTACCGTTCGGTAGCGAGCGGGGCCCGCCCCGCCGCCGGCACGCATCGCCTGTACGAGACGGAGTGGCAACGGATGCAGCACGCAGTGGGGTCTCCGCTGCCGCCGCCCCACCAGCCGGGGCAGGGACCGCACACCGGCTGGCCGCCGGCCGCACACCACCCGGGTGCGTACCCGGGCGCCTCCCAGGGGCCCGCCCCCGTGCCCCCGCCGCCTCCGGTGCCGGGCTTCCCGGTCCCGTCGGGCCCGGTGCCGCCCGCACCGCAGCAGCCCCCGGCTCCCTCCGGCCCGGTGCCGCCGGCCGCGCCCCCGCAGCAGCACACCTCCGGCCCGCCGGCCCCCGATACCACCGGGCACGTCCCCCTGCCACCCGGCGGCCCGGTCGGCGCGCCCGCGGCGCCGCCCGCCGCGGGCACGGCACCGGACGCGACGGCCACCACCCTCGCCGTCCTCCTCATCGGCCCGGCCGGCGCGGGCAAGACCAGCGTCGCCAAGTACTGGGCGGACCACCGCCGCGTCCCCACGGCCCACATCAGCCTCGACGACGTCCGCGAATGGGTCCGCTCGGGCTTCGCCGACCCCCAGTCGGGCTGGAACGACAACTCCGAGGCCCAGTACCGCCTGGCCCGCCGCACCTGCGGCTTCGCCGCCCGCAACTTCCTCGCCAACGGCATCTCCTGCATCCTGGACGACGCCGTCTTCCCGGACCGCCCGGTCGTGGGCCTCGGCGGCTGGAAGCGGCACGTGGGCCCCGGACTGCTTCCGGTGGTCCTCCTGCCGGGCCTGGACGTCGTCCTGGAGCGCAACGCCGAACGCACCGGGAACCGCCGTCTCACCGACGAGGAGGTGGCCCGCATCCACGGCCGCATGGCCGGCTGGTACGGCTCGGGCCTCCCGATCATCGACAACTCGCAGCTGGACGTCCCCGGCACGGCGCGTGTGCTGGACGAGGTCCTGGCCAGAGCGATCGCGAGCCCGCCGAGCTGGTGAACGGGCCGTGCGGCAGCGCCGTGAGGGGTGCGGGACCGGACCGGCGCGCGGCACCGGCGCGTGGGCGCGAGACGCCACCACGCGCCCACAGCCGGCCGCCGTCGGCACCACCCCCACCTGCCCCGCAACCCCACTCGGCCCCCACGAATCGGCACAATCGGCACAAAACTCCTACGCTCATCTCATGTCAGAGGTGTACGCGAACCGCCGATCCCGGCTGAGAGACCACGTCAACGCGGCCGGCACCGCGGCAGCGCTCGTCACCCGCCCGGCCAACGTCCGCTACCTCGCCGCCGCAGCCCCGCAGGGCGCCGTCCTGCTGCTCGGCAGACGCGAGGATCTCCTGGTCTGCGCCGGCCCGCCGGACGACCGCCCCCACGAAGGCAGGCCGGACGAGAACCTGCGCCTGCACGTCCTCGCGTCGAACGACGGCGACGCCGCCGTCGCGGCAGCCGGCCTCGCCGCCGGCCAGGACGCCGACTCCCTGGCGGTCGAGGAACACCACCTCACCGTCACCCGGCACCGGGCCATCGCCTCCGTCGCCCCGAAGCTCCGCCTCACCGACCTCGGCGGAGCCGTCGAGCAGCTCAGGGTGGTCAAGGACGAGGAGGAGATCTCCTGCCTGCGCATCGGCGCCGAGATCGCCGACCAGGCCCTCGGCGAGCTGCTGGAGTCCATCCTGGTCGGCCGCACCGAACGGCACCTCGCCCTGGAGCTGGAGCGGCGCCTGGTCGACCACGGCGCCGACGGACCGGCCTTCTCCACCTCGGTGGCCACCGGACCGCACGCCGGCCGCCGCGGCCACCGCCCCACCGACCGGCGCGTGGAGGAGGGCGACTTCCTCTCCGTCTGCCTGGGCGCCACCTATCGCGGCTACCGTTGCGAGATCGGCCGTACCTTCGTCATCGGCACCTCTCCCGCCGACTGGCAGATCCAGCTCTACGACCTCGTCTTCGCCGCTCAGCGCGCCGGACGCGAGGCCCTGGCGCCCGGTGCCGCCTGCCGTGACGTCGACCGTGCGGCCCGCCAGGTGCTGGACTCCGCGGGCTATGCGGAGGCCCTGCCACCGCTGACCGGCCACGGTGTCGGACTCGAAATCGACGAGGACCCGCAGTTGGCTCCCTCAGCCATGGGTAAACTGGACGCTTGCGTGCCGGTCACCGTCGAACCGGGGGTCCACCTCCCGGGCCGGGGCGGCGTCCGGATCGATGACACGCTCGTCGTGCGCCCCGAGGCGGACGGCGGACCCGAGCTACTCACCATCACGACCAAGGAGCTGCTCGCCCTCTAGGCAGGTGCGTGCGCCGGGGTCGTACGTCAGTCCAGGAGATTCCGCAACCGTGGCTTCCACGAACGACCTCAAGAACGGCATGGTGCTCAAGCTCGAAGGCGGCCAGCTCTGGTCCGTCGTCGAGTTCCAGCACGTCAAGCCCGGCAAGGGCCCGGCCTTCGTGCGCACCAAGCTCAAGAACGTGCTCTCCGGCAAGGTCGTCGACAAGACCTTCAACGCCGGTGTCAAGGTCGAGACGGCCACTGTCGACAAGCGCGACATGCAGTTCTCGTACATGGACGGCGAGTACTTCGTCTTCATGGACATGGAGACCTACGACCAGCTGCACATCGACCGGAAGGCCGTCGGCGACGCCGCGAACTTCCTGGTCGAGGGCTTCACCGCCACCGTCGCGCAGCACGAGGGCGAGGTTCTCTTCGTCGAGCTGCCCGCCGCCGTCGAGCTGACCATCGCCGAGACCGAGCCGGGCGTCCAGGGCGACCGCTCCACCGGTGGGACCAAGCCCGCCACCCTGGAGACCGGCCACCAGATCCAGGTCCCGCTCTTCATCACCACCGGTGAGAAGATCAAGGTCGACACCCGCAGCAGCGACTACCTCGGCCGGGTGAACAGCTAACCGTGGCTGCCCGCAACACGGCCCGCAAGCGCGCCTTCCAGATCCTCTTCGAGGGCGACCAGCGCGGCGCCGACGTCCTGACGGTCCTCGCGGACTGGATCCGGCTCTCCCGGTCCGACACCCGGCAGCCGCCGGTCAGCGAGTACACGATGCAGCTGGTCGAGGGCTACGCCGAGCACGCGAAGCGGATCGACGAGCTGATCGCCCAGTACGCGGTGGGCTGGACGCTCGACCGCATGCCGGTCGTGGACCGCAACATCCTGCGGCTGGGCGCGTACGAGCTGATCTGGGTCGACGAGACCCCGGACGCCGTCGTCCTGGACGAGATGGTGCAGCTGGCGAAGGAGTTCTCGACCGACGAGTCGCCCTCGTTCGTCAACGGACTGCTGGGCCGCCTGAAGGAGCTCAAGCCGTCCCTGCGCCGGGACGAGGCCTGACCGCCCCGTACGCGCCATCGTCGGAGGGCCCGCAGCACGTCGGTGCTGCGGGCCCTCCGACGTTCCTGCAGCGACCGCGGGAACGCCGCCGGGGTGGCCGGAACCGCATGGTTCCGGCCACCCCGGCGGCACGTTTCTGCTGAGGCTGTGGAGTGCTTACGCCTCTTCGTGGGTCGCGACCGCGCGGCGCGCGTCCGCGTCCAGGACGCCCCAGCTGATCAGCTGCTCGGTGAGGACCGAGGGGGACTGGTCGTAGATGACGGCGAGTGTGCGCAGGTCGTCCTGGCGGATGGAGAGCACCTTGCCGTTGTAGTCACCGCGCTGGGACTGGATCGTCGCCGCGTAGCGCTGCAGGGGGCCCGCCTTCTCGGCCGGCACGGTGGCCAGCCGCTCCAGGTCCAGGACCAGCTTCGGCGGCGGCTCGGCGGCGCCGCCCGGCGTGGTGCCCGGCAGGAGCTCCTGCACCGGAACGCCATAGAAATCGGCCAGCTCGGCCAGTCGCTGCACGGTCACGGCACGGTCGCCGCGCTCGTACGAACCGACCACCACGGCCTTCCAGCGCCCCTGGGACTTCTCCTCGACACCGTGGAGGGAAAGGCCCTGCTGGGTGCGGATGGCCCGGAGCTTGGCCCCGAGCTGTTTGGCGTATTCGCTGGACATATAGCTCCCCGGACACTGTGTCGACGCGACCGGACTGTCTTCCCGCCGCGCGGCTGGTAACTCACTGTGAGGTTACGCAGCGTGACTCTTGCGCGTCAAGCCGGATGGTCCACACCGACTCTTCCGTGGTAGTGGCGGCGCGTTGAGCCAAGTGGGTGAATGTGGGGTGGCGGACGGGTGCCGCGCGGGTGCCGGGGTGGTGCCCGGGGGGTGGCAAAGGCCCGCCGGGCGACCTGCTACGGTGGATGGCGCAATTCCGACGTCCTTTAAGGTCCGTCCCGTGAGGCGGAGAAGGAGGTCCGTTTCGTATGGACAAGCACGACTCGCCTGCACATCCGCAAGCGTCCGATGCCCGGCCCGTTCTCGAGGGCCCCGACATCGCGCGGGTGCTCACCCGCATCGCCCACGAGATCGTCGAGCGCGCCAAGGGCGCCGACGACGTGGTGCTCCTCGGCATTCCGACCCGGGGTGTCTTCCTCGCCCAGCGGCTCGCCGCCAAGCTGGAGCAGATCACCGACCGCAAGGTCCCGGTCGGCTCGCTCGACATCACCATGTACCGCGACGACCTGCGCATGCATCCCCCGCGCGCGCTGGCCCGCACCGAGATCCCCGGTGACGGCATCGACGGCCGGCTGGTCGTCCTCGTCGACGACGTGCTCTTCTCCGGCCGTACCATCCGTGCCGCCCTCGACGCCCTGAACGACATCGGGCGCCCGCGCGCGGTGCAGCTCGCGGTCCTGGTCGACCGCGGCCACCGCGAACTGCCCATCCGCGCCGACTACGTCGGCAAGAACCTCCCCACGTCGCTGCGGGAGACGGTCAAGGTCCAGCTCGCCGAGGAGGACGGTCGCGACACCGTGCTGCTCGGTGTGAAGACCGGCCAGTAGCAACCCGGGCGCCGGGCTGCTTCGGCATGCCCGCACACGCGCCGGTTTGCCGTACATCTCCTCATTGAACTGCCTTACGGAGCCTGACAGATGCAGCGTCATCTCATCTCGGCCGCCGACCTCACCCGCGACGACGCCGTCCTGATCCTCGACACCGCCGAGGAGATGGCCCGGGTGGCCGACCGGCCGATCAAGAAGCTGCCGACCCTGCGCGGCCGGACGATCGTCAACCTCTTCTTCGAGGACTCCACGCGGACGCGGATCTCCTTCGAGGCCGCCGAGAAGCGGCTGTCCGCGGACGTCATCAACTTCACCGCCAAGGGCTCGTCGGTGTCCAAGGGCGAGTCCCTGAAGGACACCGCGCAGACCCTGGAGGCCATGGGCGTCGACGCCGTTGTCATCCGGCACGGAGCCTCCGGAGCCCCGTACCGCCTCGCCAACTCGGGCTGGATCGACGCCGCCGTCATCAACGCCGGTGACGGCACCCACCAGCACCCCACCCAGGCCCTGCTGGACGCCTTCACCATGCGCCGCCGGCTGATCGGCCGGGACGCCGGGATCGGCCAGGACCTGTCCGGCAAGCGGATCACCATCGTCGGTGACGTCCTGCACAGCCGGGTCGCCCGCTCCAACGTCGACCTGCTGCACACGCTCGGCGCCGAGGTCACCCTGGTCGCCCCGCCCACCCTGGTGCCGGTCGGCGTCGAGTCCTGGCCGTGCGCGGTGTCGTACGACCTCGACAGCACGCTGCCCAAGTGCGACGCGGTGATGATGCTCCGCGTCCAGCGCGAGCGCATGAACGCGGCCTTCTTCCCCACCGAGCGCGAGTACGCGCGGCGCTACGGCCTCGACGGCGACCGCATGGCCAAGCTGCCCGAGCACGCCGTCGTCATGCACCCCGGCCCGATGGTCCGCGGCATGGAGATCACCGCCGAGGTCGCCGACTCCGACCGCTGCACCGCCGTCGAGCAGGTCGCCAACGGCGTCTCCATCCGGATGGCCGTCCTGTACCTGCTGCTGGGCGGAAACGAGCCTGCCGTCACCCACACCCGTACCGAGGAGAAGTAAGAACATGAGCAAGATCCTGATCCGCGGTGCGAAGGTGCTCGGCGGCGCGCCGCAGGACGTCCTGATCGACGGCGAGACCATCGCCGAGGTGGGCAGCGGCCTGTCCGCCGAGGGCGCCGAGGTGGTGGAGGCCGACGGCAAGGTGCTCCTCCCCGGCCTGGTCGACCTGCACACCCACCTGCGCGAACCCGGCCGCGAGGACTCCGAGACCGTCCTCACCGGCACCCGCGCCGCGGCGAGCGGCGGCTACACGGCCGTGTTCGCCATGGCCAACACCTTCCCGGTCGCCGACACCGCCGGTGTGGTCGAGCAGGTCTGGCGGCTCGGCAGGGAGCACGGCTACTGCGACGTACACCCCATCGGCGCAGTCACCGTCGGCCTGGAGGGCAGGAAGCTCGCCGAGCTGGGCGCCATGCACGAGTCCGCCGCCGGCGTCACCGTCTTCTCCGACGACGGCAAGTGCGTGGACGACGCCGTGATCATGCGCCGCGCGCTGGAGTACGTGAAGGCCTTCGGCGGTGTCGTCGCCCAGCACGCGCAGGAGCCGCGTCTCACCGAGGGCGCCCAGATGAACGAGGGCGTCGTCTCCGCCGAGCTGGGCCTGGGCGGCTGGCCGGCCGTCGCCGAGGAGTCGATCATCGCGCGGGACGTGCTGCTCGCCGACCACGTCGGCTCCCGCGTCCACATCTGCCACCTCTCGACCGCCGGCAGCGTCGAGATCGTCCGCTGGGCCAAGTCCCGCGGCATCGACGTCACCGCCGAGGTCACCCCGCACCACCTGCTCCTCACCGACGAGCTGGTGCGCACCTACAACCCCGTCTACAAGGTCAACCCGCCGCTGCGCACCGAGCGCGACGTGCTGGCCCTGCGCGAGGCGCTCGCCGACGGCACGATCGACATCGTCGCCACCGACCACGCCCCGCACCCGCACGAGGACAAGGACTGCGAGTGGGCCGCCGCCGCCATGGGCATGGTCGGCCTGGAGACCGCGTTGTCAGTGGTTCAGGAGACCATGGTCGACACGGGCCTGCTGGACTGGGCCGGCGTCGCCGACCGCATGTCCGTCAAGCCCGCGCGGATCGGACAGGCCACCGGGCACGGCCGTCCCGTCTCGGCTGGTGAGCCCGCCAACCTCACCCTGGTCGACACGGAATACCGTGGCCGGGTGGACCCCGCGGGCTTCGCCTCGCGCAGCCGCAACACCCCGTACGAGGGACGCGAGCTGCCGGGCCGTGTGACGCACACGTGGCTGCGGGGCAAGGCCACGCTCGTCGACGGGAAGCTCACGTGACACCTGTAATCCTGCTGGCCGAGGCCAAGAAGTCGGCCGAGGTCACCGACTGGGGGGCCCGCATCGGCTGGCTCGTCGGACTGGCCCTCTTCATCGCGCTGGTCTACTGGCTGATGCGCGAGGGCTGGAAGTGGCGCGGCACCCTCCAGGGCGACCTCCCGGCGCTCCCCACCGCGCCGGAGCAGCCCGGTGCGGCGAGACTGACGATGAGCGGCCGCTACCACGGCTCCACCACCGCCGGGCAGTGGCTGGACCGCATCGTGGCCCACGGCCTGGGCACCCGCAGCCGGGCCGAGCTCACCCTGACCGACGCGGGCCTGGAGGTCGAGCGCCCCGGAGCGACCGACTTCTTCGTCCCCACGGCCGCCCTGCGCGGCGCCCGCCTCGACAAGGGCATCGCCGGCAAGGTCCTCACCGAGGGCGGACTGCTGGTGGTGACCTGGGCACACGGCGACAAACTGATCGACTCCGGTTTCCGCTCCGACCGCGCGGCCGAGCACACCGAGTGGGTCGACACCCTGAACCAGATGACCAACGACACGGAAGGCGCACGATGACGACCTCCACCAGGGGAAGCTCCTCCCAGAGGAACCAGGCGCTTCCCGCCGTACTCGTCCTGGAGGACGGCCGCATCTTCCGCGGCCGCGCCTACGGGGCCGTGGGGGAGACCTTCGGCGAGGCCGTGTTCTCCACCGGCATGACCGGCTACCAGGAGACCCTCACCGACCCGTCGTACGACCGCCAGATCGTCGTCGCGACCGCCCCGCAGATCGGCAACACCGGCTGGAACGACGAGGACGACGAGTCGAGCCGCATCTGGGTCTCCGGCTACGTCGTGCGCGACCCCGCGCGCGTGCCGTCCAACTGGCGCGCCAAGCGCTCCCTGGACGACGAGCTGGAGCGGCAGGGCGTCGTCGGCATCTCCGGCATCGACACCCGGGCCCTGACCCGCCATCTGCGTGAGCGCGGCTCCATGCGCGCCGGCATCTTCTCCGGCACTGTGCTCGACAGCGCCTCCGAGGCCGAGCTGCTGGAGCGCGTGCAGGCCCAGCCGCACATGAAGGGCGCGAGCCTCTACGAGGAGGTCGCGACCAAGGAGGCGTACGTCGTCCCGGCGGTCGGCGAGAAGCGGTTCACGGTCGCCGCCATCGACCTCGGCATCAAGGGCATGACCCCGCACCGCATGGCCGAGCGCGGCATCGAGGTGCACGTCCTGCCCGCCACCGCCACGGCCGACGAGATCTACGCCGTCAACCCGGACGGTGTCTTCTTCTCCAACGGTCCCGGCGACCCGGCGACCGCCGACGGCCCGGTCGCGCTCATGACCGCCGTCCTGGAGCGCAGGACGCCCCTGTTCGGCATCTGCTTCGGCAACCAGATCCTCGGCCGCGCCCTCGGCTTCGGCACCTACAAGCTGAAGTACGGCCACCGGGGCATCAACCAGCCGGTCCAGGACCGTACGACCGGCAAGGTCGAGGTCACCGCGCACAACCACGGCTTCGCCGTGGACGCGCCGCTCGACAAGGTCAGCGAGACGAAGTTCGGCCGTGCCGAGGTCTCGCACGTCTGCCTGAACGACGACGTCGTGGAGGGCCTGCAGCTGCTCGACCAGCCGGCCTTCTCCGTCCAGTACCACCCCGAAGCGGCAGCCGGCCCGCACGACGCCGCCTACCTCTTCGACCGCTTCGTTTCCCTGATGGAGGGCCAGCGTGCCTAAGCGCACCGATATCCAGTCCGTCCTGGTCATCGGCTCCGGCCCGATCGTCATCGGCCAGGCCGCCGAGTTCGACTACTCCGGCACCCAGGCGTGCCGCGTGCTCAAGGCCGAAGGCCTGCGCGTCATCCTCGTCAACTCCAACCCGGCGACGATCATGACCGACCCGGAGATCGCCGACGCCACCTACGTCGAGCCGATCACGCCCGAGTTCGTCGAGAAGATCATCGCCAAGGAGCGCCCCGACGCCCTGCTGCCCACCCTGGGCGGCCAGACGGCGCTGAACACCGCCATCTCGCTGCACGAGAACGGTGTCCTCGCCAAGTACGGCGTGGAGCTGATCGGCGCCAAGCCCGAGGCGATCCACAAGGGCGAGGACCGCGACCTGTTCAAGGACGTCGTGGAGGAGGTCCGCAGGAAGATCGGGCACGGCGAGTCCGCCCGCTCGGTCATCTGCCACTCCATGGACGACGTCCTCAAGGGCGTCGAGACCCTCGGCGGCTACCCGGTCGTCGTCCGCCCGTCCTTCACCATGGGAGGCGCCGGCTCCGGCTTCGCGCACGACGAGGAGGAGCTGCGCCGCATCGCCGGCCAGGGCCTCACGCTCTCCCCGACCACCGAGGTGCTCCTGGAGGAGTCCATCCTCGGCTGGAAGGAGTACGAGCTGGAGCTGATGCGCGACAAGCACGACAACGTCGTGGTCGTCTGCTCCATCGAGAACTTCGACCCGATGGGCGTGCACACCGGCGACTCGATCACCGTCGCCCCGGCGATGACGCTGACCGACCGCGAGTACCAGGTGCTGCGCGACGTCGGCATCGCGATCATCCGCGAGGTCGGCGTCGACACCGGCGGCTGCAACATCCAGTTCGCGGTGAACCCCGAGGACGGTCGCGTGATCGTCATCGAGATGAACCCGCGCGTGTCGCGGTCCTCCGCGCTGGCCTCCAAGGCGACTGGCTTCCCGATCGCCAAGATCGCCGCCAAGCTGGCCGTCGGCTACACGCTGGACGAGATCCCGAACGACATCACGCGGGAGACCCCGGCCTCCTTCGAGCCCACGCTCGACTACGTGGTCGTCAAGGCCCCGCGGTTCGCCTTCGAGAAGTTCCCGCAGGCCGACTCCACGCTGACCACCACCATGAAGTCGGTCGGCGAGGCCATGGCCATCGGCCGCAACTTCCCCGAGGCCTTCCAGAAGGCGCTGCGCTCGCTGGAGAAGAAGGGCAGCCAGTTCACCTTCGTCGGCGAGCCGGGCGACAAGGACACCCTGCTGCGCGAGGCCGTACGGCCCACCGACGGCCGGATCAACACGGTCATGCAGGCCATCCGCGCGGGCGCCACCCCGGAGGAGGTCTTCGAGTACACGAAGATCGACCCGTGGTTCGTCGACCAGCTCTTCCTGATCAAGGAGATCGCGGACGAGCTGGCCGGGGCGCCCGAGCTGACCCGCGAGCTGCTCGCCGAGGCCAAGCGGCACGGCTTCTCCGACCAGCAGATCGCCGAGATCCGTGGCCTGCGCGAGGACGTCGTCCGCGAGGTCCGGCACGCGCTCGGCATCCGCCCGGTCTACAAGACGGTCGACACCTGCGCCGCCGAGTTCGCCGCGAAGACGCCGTACTTCTACTCCTCCTACGACGAGGAGACCGAGGTCGCCCGGCGTGAGAAGCCCGCGGTGCTCATCCTGGGCTCCGGCCCGAACCGCATCGGCCAGGGCATCGAGTTCGACTACTCCTGCGTCCACGCCTCCTTCGCGCTGTCCGACGCCGGGTACGAGACCGTGATGGTCAACTGCAACCCGGAGACCGTCTCCACGGACTACGACACCTCCGACCGCCTGTACTTCGAGCCGCTGACGCTGGAAGACGTGCTGGAGATCGTCCACGCCGAGCAGCAGGCCGGCCCCCTCGCGGGCGTGATCGTGCAGCTGGGCGGCCAGACCCCGCTGGGTCTGTCGCAGGCCCTGAAGGACAACGGCGTGCCGATCGTCGGCACGTCCCCCGAGGCCATCCACGCGGCCGAGGACCGGGGCGCCTTCGGCCGGGTCCTCGCGGAGGCGGGCCTGCCGGCGCCCAAGCACGGCACGGCCACCACCTTCGAGGAGGCCAAGGCCATCGCCGACGAGATCGGCTACCCGGTCCTGGTCCGGCCGTCGTACGTCCTCGGCGGGCGCGGCATGGAGATCGTCTACGACGAGACCCGCCTCGCCTCCTACATCGCCGAGTCGACCGAGATCAGCCCCTCCCGGCCGGTCCTCGTCGACCGCTTCCTGGACGACGCGATCGAGATCGACGTCGACGCCCTCTACGACGGCGAGGAGCTGTACCTCGGCGGCGTCATGGAGCACATCGAGGAGGCCGGCATCCACTCCGGCGACTCGGCGTGCGCCCTGCCCCCGATCACCCTCGGCGGCTTCGACATCAAGCGGCTGCGGGCCTCCACGGAGGCCATCGCCAAGGGTGTCGGCGTGCGCGGCCTGATCAACATCCAGTTCGCGATGGCCGGCGACATCCTCTACGTCCTGGAGGCCAACCCGCGCGCCTCCCGTACGGTCCCCTTCACCTCCAAGGCGACCGCGGTGCCGCTCGCGAAGGCCGCCGCCCGCATCTCGCTGGGCGCGACCATCGCCGAGCTGCGCGCCGAGGGCCTGCTGCCGAAGGACGGCGACGGCGGCGAGCTGCCGCTGGACGCGCCGATCTCCGTCAAGGAGGCCGTCATGCCGTGGTCGCGTTTCCGCGACATCCACGGCCGCGGCGTGGACACCGTCCTCGGCCCGGAGATGCGCTCGACCGGCGAGGTCATGGGCATCGACTCCGTCTTCGGCACGGCGTACGCCAAGTCGCAGGCCGGTGCCTACGGCCCGCTGCCCACCAAGGGCCGCGCGTTCATCTCGGTCGCCAACCGCGACAAGCGCTCGATGATCTTCCCGGCGCGCGAGCTGGTCGCCCACGGCTTCGAGCTGCTCGCCACCTCCGGCACCGCCGAGGTCCTCAAGCGCAACGGCATCAACGCCACGGTCGTGCGCAAGCAGTCCGAGGGCACCGGCCCGAACGGCGAGCGGACCATCGTCCAGCTGATCCACGACGGCGAGGTCGACCTCATCGTCAACACCCCGTACGGCACCGGCGGCCGCCTCGACGGCTACGACATCCGTACGGCGGCGGTGGCCCGCTCCGTGCCCTGCCTGACGACCGTCCAGGCCCTCGCGGCGGCGGTCCAGGGCATCGACGCCCTCAACCACGGGGACGTGGGCGTCCGTTCGCTCCAGGAACACGCGGCCCACCTGACCGCGGCCCGCGACTAGCAGCCCCGAGGGGGACACCGGAAACGGTGTCCCCCTCTTCACGAGGACACCATGTACACCATCTTCTTCAAGCTGGTCTTCCAGCGCATGGACCCCGAGAAGGCCCACCACCTGGCCTTCCGGTGGATCCGCCTCGCCGTCCGCATCCCCGTGCTGCGCACCTTCCTGGCGGCCGCCCTCGCGCCCCGCCACAAGGAACTGCGCACGGAGGCCTTCGGGCTGCGCATGCACGGCCCCTTCGGGCTCGCCGCCGGCTTCGACAAGAACGCCGTCGCCATCGACGGGATGTCGATGCTGGGCTTCGACCACGTCGAGATCGGCACGGTGACGGGCGAGCCGCAGCCCGGCAACCCCAGGAAGCGGCTGTTCCGCCTGGTCGCGGACCGTGCGCTGATCAACCGCATGGGCTTCAACAACGACGGCTCCCTGACCGTGGCGGCCCGTCTGGCGACCCGTGAGCCGGTCTTCAGGACGGTGGTCGGCGTCAACATCGGCAAGACCAAGGTCGTCCCCGAGACGGAGGCCGTCGCCGACTACGTGAAGTCCGCCGAGCGCCTCGCGCCGTACGCGGACTACCTGGTCGTCAACGTCTCCTCGCCGAACACGCCCGGGCTGCGCAACCTCCAGGCGGTGGACCACCTGCGCCCGCTGCTCACCGCCGTGCGCGAGGCCGCCGACCGCACGGTCGCGAACCGCCGCGTCCCGTTGCTGGTGAAGATCGCCCCCGACCTCGCCGACGAGGACATCGACGCGGTCGCCGACCTCGCCGTGGAGCTGGGCCTGGACGGCATCATCGCCACCAACACCACCATCGCGCGCGAGGGCCTCGGCCTGCGGTCCTCCGCCGCGCTGGTCAAGGAGACCGGCGGCCTGTCCGGCGCCCCGCTCAAGGAGCGCTCCCTGGAGGTCCTGCGCCGCCTGTACGCGCGCGTGGGCGACCGGATCACCCTGGTGGGCGTCGGCGGCATCGAGACCGCCGAGGACGCCTGGCAGCGCATCCTGGCCGGTGCCACGCTGGTCCAGGGGTACAGCGCCTTCGTCTACGAGGGCCCGTTCTGGTGCCGGTCCATCCACAAGGGCCTCGCCGCCCGCCTGCGCACCAGCCCGTACGCCACCCTCGCCGACGCGGTCGGCGCCGACGTGAGGAAGCCCGCATGACCCCGTTGGAGCCCTTCGGCGCCCGGCTGCGCCGCGCCATGGACGAGCGCGGCCCGTTGTGCGTCGGCATCGACCCGCACGCCTCCCTGCTCGCCGAGTGGGGCCTGGACGACGACGTCGCCGGTCTGGAGCGGTTCAGCCGCACGGTCGTCGAGGCCGTGGCCGACCGGGTGGCGGTCCTGAAGCCGCAGAGCGCCTTCTTCGAACGGTTCGGTTCGCGCGGCGTCGCCGTCCTGGAGAAGTCGGTGCAGGAGGCCCGGGCGGCCGGCGCCCTGGTCGTGATGGACGCCAAGCGCGGCGACATCGGCTCGACCATGGCCGCCTACGCCGAGGCGTTCCTGCACCCGGACGCCCCGCTGTTCTCCGACGCGCTGACCGTCTCGCCGTACCTCGGCTACGGCTCGCTCAGCCCGGCCGTCGCGCTGGCCCGGGAGAGCGGCGCCGGCCTGTTCGTGCTGGCGCTGACCTCGAACCCGGAGGGCGGCGAGGTGCAGCACGCGGTGCGTGCCGACGGGCGGAGCGTCGGGGCGACCATACTGGCCCACCTGGCGGCCGAGAACGCGGGGGAGGAGCCGCTGGGCTCCTTCGGCGCGGTCGTCGGCGCCACCCTCGGCGACCTGTCCTCCTACGACCTGGGCATCAACGGACCGCTCCTCGCGCCCGGCATCGGGGCGCAGGGCGCGACGCCGGCCGACCTTCCCGGGGTCTTCGGGCCGGCCGTCCGCAACGTCGTGCCGAACGTCAGCCGGGGTGTTCTGCGTCACGGTCCCGACGTCAGCGCGCTGCGCGGGGCGGCCGAGCGGTTCGCGGCCGAGATCCAGGCGGCCGTCGCCGGGATCTGAGCGCCGGCGGGGGCCTCCGCTGAGCGGGATCACGCCGACTTGACTGTGAATACATCCTCAAATCGAGGGCATTATGTCTGAAATGTCCGGCCTGACGGAGGCTGACCAGGACTTTTCCGCTGTTCTCGCTGACTCTGGCGGACTTGCCCGCTAGTCTCCGAGCAGTGGGGGCACCTCCCACGCCCTTCAGGCAGTGGGGGAGAACGGGCAGCGTGTTGCTCGTAGCTCCCCAGGTGTGGGGCGACTAGGTTCCTCACCGGTCCGTATCCGACAGTTCGACATCCGAGGTGACGTAGGCGTGGCTCTTCCGCCCCTTACCCCTGAACAGCGCGCAGCCGCGCTCGAAAAGGCCGCCGCGGCTCGCCGGGAGCGGGCCGAGGTCAAGAATCGACTCAAGCACTCCGGCGCCTCCCTGCACGAGGTCATCAAGCAGGGCCAGGAGAACGACGTCATCGGCAAGATGAAGGTCTCCGCCCTCCTTGAGTCGCTGCCCGGCGTGGGCAAGGTCCGCGCCAAGCAGATCATGGAGCGTCTGGGTATCTCCGAGAGCCGCCGCGTGCGTGGTCTCGGTTCGAACCAGATCGCTTCCCTGGAGCGTGAATTCGGCAGCACCGGCTCCTGAGTCCGCCTCCCGGCGGGCAGGGAGTCCCGGGCACTCCGGGATTGCTGGAATAATCGCTGCATGAGTGAACGTCCGCGGCTGACCGTGCTCTCCGGCCCCTCGGGGGTCGGCAAGAGCACGGTCGTCGCCCATATGCGCAAGGAACACCCCGAGGTCTGGCTCTCGGTGTCGGCGACCACCCGCAAGCCGCGCCCCGGTGAGCGGCACGGCGTCCACTACTTCTTCGTCACCGACGAGGAGATGGACAAGCTGATCGCCAACGGCGAGCTGCTGGAGTGGGCCGAGTTCGCCGGCAACCGCTACGGCACGCCCCGCGCGGCCGTGCAGGAGCGGCTGGAGAACGGTGAACCCGTCCTGCTGGAGATCGACCTCCAGGGTGCC
Source organism: Streptomyces cyanogenus (assembly GCF_017526105.1). NCBI lineage: Bacteria > Bacillati > Actinomycetota > Actinomycetes > Kitasatosporales > Streptomycetaceae > Streptomyces > Streptomyces cyanogenus. Next base: position 1,852,268 of record NZ_CP071839.1, on the reverse strand, counting down.
CGGCAGGTCCGCGAGTCCCTGTCCGACGCCCAGCTGGTGTTCCTGGCCCCGCCCTCCTGGGAGGAGCTGGTGCGCAGGCTGACCGGCCGGGGGACCGAGCCGCCGGAGGTCATCGAGCGCCGCCTGACGGCGGCGCGGACCGAGCTGGCGGCCGAGCCGGAGTTCGATGTGACCTTGGTCAACACCTCCGTCGAGGACGTGGCCCGCGAGCTGCTAGCCTTGATGGACGTTGTGTGATCGTGACTGTGATCACGATGTCTGATTCTTTCCCATCCATCGGAAGGTAGAGCGTGTCCTCTTCCATCACCGCGCCCGAGGGCATCATCAACCCGCCGATCGACGAGCTTCTCGAGGCGACCGACTCGAAGTACAGCCTCGTGATCTACGCGGCGAAGCGTGCCCGCCAGATCAACGCGTACTACTCGCAGCTCGGTGAGGGCCTCCTCGAGTACGTCGGTCCGCTCGTCGACACCCACGTCCACGAGAAGCCGCTCTCGATCGCCCTGCGCGAGATCAACGCCGGTCTGCTGACCTCCGAGGCCGTCGAGGGCCCGGCGCAGTAGTACTCGCAGTCGTATTTTCAGATTGCGATCGACTTATCCACAGGCCCGGCAGTCATTCTGCCGGGCCTGTGGTGTGTCATGGAGTCGTACGGGAGCCGTACCTGTGCGTCGTACGTTGTCGAGTCCGGGGAGACACGGTGGACAAGCCGAGGGTCGTGCTGGGGGTCAGTGGCGGCATCGCCGCCTACAAGGCCTGTGAGCTGCTGAGGAGGCTCACGGAGTCGGGCCATGACGTCCGCGTGGTGCCCACCGCCTCCGCGCTGCACTTCGTCGGCGCCGCCACCTGGTCCGCCCTCTCCGGCAACCCGGTCTCGACCGAGGTCTGGGACGACGTCCACGAGGTCCCGCACGTCCGCATCGGCCAGCACGCCGACCTGGTGGTCGTGGCGCCGGCCACCGCCGACATGCTCGCCAAGGCCGCCCACGGCCTCGCCGACGACCTGCTGACCAACACCCTGCTCACCGCCCGCTGCCCGGTCGTGTTCGCCCCGGCGATGCACACCGAGATGTGGGAGCACCCGGCCACCCAGGAGAACGTGGCCACGCTGCGCCGCCGCGGCGCCGTCGTCGTCGAGCCCGCCGTGGGCCGGCTCACCGGCGTCGACACCGGCAAGGGCCGGCTGCCCGACCCGGCGGAGATCTTCGAGGTGTGCCGCCGGGTGCTGGCCCGGGGCGTCACCGAGCCCGACCTCGCGGGCCGGCACGTCGTCGTCTCCGCCGGCGGCACCCGCGAACCCCTCGACCCGGTCCGCTTCCTCGGCAACCGCTCCTCCGGCAAGCAGGGCTACGCGCTCGCCCGCACCGCCGCCGCCCGGGGCGCCCGGGTGACATTGATCTCGGCCAACACCGGCCTGCCCGACCCGGCGGGGGTGGACGTCGTGCGGGTGGGCACCGCCGTCCAGCTGCGCGAGGCCGTCCTGAAGGCCGCCGCGGACGCGGACGCCGTGGTCATGGCCGCCGCCGTCGCCGACTTCCGCCCGGCCGTCTACGCCGCCGGGAAGATCAAGAAGAAGGACGGCCAGGACCCCGATCCGGTCGTCCTGGTGCGCAATCCGGACGTCCTCGCGGAGATCTCCGCCGACCGCGCCCGTCCCGGACAGGTGATCGTCGGCTTCGCCGCCGAGACCGACGACGTCCTCGCCAACGGCCGCACCAAGCTCGCCCGCAAGGGCTGCGACCTCCTCGTGGTCAACGAGGTGGGGGAGCGCAGGACCTTCGGCGCCGAGGAGAACGAGGCCGTCGTCCTGGGCGCCGACGGCAGCGAGACCCCGGTGCCGCACGGCCCCAAGGAGGCCCTCGCCGACACCGTCTGGGATCTGGTCGTACGGCGACTGGGCTAACCCGCCCCCCGGGCGAACGGGGGAACCCTGCATCGGGCTCGCGCCACGCCCGAATGGGGTGTGGCGGCCTGGCCAAGCCCGCTCGCCATTGTGCAGAATGCCCGTGCCGCAGGTCACAGCGCTCCCGAGAGGCGAGACGGTGGCCAGCCGACCGAGTGCGACCGATAAACTGTTCACGGTCGGCGCCGGGCGCAGCCCCGCGTCGACCGCAAATGATCAGCCAGCAGCCGCTGCAACCACAGGGAGCGTTGTGTCCCGTCGCCTGTTCACCTCGGAGTCCGTGACCGAGGGTCACCCCGACAAGATCGCTGACCAGATCAGCGACACCATTCTCGACGCGCTTCTGCGCGAGGACCCGACCTCCCGGGTCGCCGTGGAGACGCTGATCACCACCGGCCTGGTGCACGTGGCCGGCGAGGTGACGACCAAGGCCTATGCGGACATCGCGACCCTCGTCCGCAGCAAGATCCTGGAGATCGGCTACGACTCGTCCAAGAAGGGCTTCGACGGCGCCTCCTGCGGTGTCTCGGTGTCCATCGGCGCGCAGTCCCCGGACATCGCGCAGGGTGTCGACGCGGCGTACGAGGCCCGGGTCGAGGGCGACGACGACGAACTGGACAAGCAGGGCGCGGGCGACCAGGGCCTGATGTTCGGCTACGCGTCCGACGAGACGCCCACCCTGATGCCGCTGCCGATCTTCCTGGCGCACCGCCTGTCCAAGCGCCTCTCCGACGTCCGCAAGAACGGCACCATCCCCTACCTGCGCCCCGACGGCAAGACGCAGGTCACCATCGAGTACGACGGCGACAAGGCCGTCCGTCTCGACACCGTGGTCGTCTCCTCCCAGCACGCCTCCGACATCGACCTGGAGTCGCTGCTCGCCCCCGACATCCGCGAGTTCGTCGTGGAGCCGGAACTGAAGGCGCTCCTGGACGAGGGCATCAAGCTGGACACCGAGGGCTACCGCCTGCTGGTGAACCCGACCGGCCGTTTCGAGATCGGCGGCCCGATGGGCGACGCCGGCCTCACCGGCCGCAAGATCATCATCGACACCTACGGCGGCATGGCCCGGCACGGCGGCGGTGCCTTCTCCGGCAAGGACCCGTCCAAGGTCGACCGCTCGGCGGCCTACGCCATGCGCTGGGTGGCCAAGAACGTCGTGGCGGCCGGTCTGGCCTCCCGCTGCGAGGTCCAGGTCGCCTACGCGATCGGCAAGGCCGAGCCCGTCGGTCTCTTCGTGGAGACCTTCGGCACCCACAAGATCGACACCGAGAAGATCGAGAAGGCGATCGACGAGGTCTTCGACCTCCGTCCGGCCGCGATCATCCGCGATCTCGACCTGCTCCGCCCGATCTACGCCCAGACGGCGGCCTACGGTCACTTCGGCCGCGAGCTGCCCGACTTCACCTGGGAGCGCACGGACCGCGTGGACGCCCTGCGCGCCGCCGCGGGCATCTGACCCGCACCCCTCTCGTTCGCCGAGGCCCGGCTTCCCTTCGGGGGCCGGGCCTCGGCGTGTCACCGCATCAGCCGGCTGCCGCGGGGCGGACCGCCGCAGGACCAGCCGGCTGCCGCCGGGCGAACCCGTGCCGGAGCCCGCCGCTGCCGGGCTGGACCCGCCGTGGGGTCAGTCGGCTGCCGCCGCCGGGCGCGTTGCTGGCGCCCGCCGCTGCCGGGCTGGGCCCGCCGTGGGGTCAGTCGGCTGCCGCCGGGATGCGTTGTCGGAGCCCGCCGCTGCCGGGCTGGGCCTGCCGTGGGGTCAGTCGGCTGCCGCCGGGCGCGTTGCTGGCGCCCGCCGCTGCCGGGCTGGGCCCGCCGTGGGGTCAGTCGGCTGCCGCCGGGCGCGTTGCTGGCGCCCGCCGCTGCCGGGCTGGGCCCGCCGTGGGGTCAGTCGGCTGCCGCCGGGATGCGTTGTCGGAGCCCGCCGCTGCCGGGCTGGACCCGGCGTGGGGTCAGTCGGCTGCCGCCGGGCGGACGCGTTGCCGGATCAGCCCGCCGCTGCCGGGCGGACCCGCCGTCGGGCCTGGCCGATCTCCAGGAGCCGGGCGGCCTCCAGGAGCCGGTCGATCTGCAGGACCCGGGCGGTGCGTTCCTGTCCCTGTGCGACGGCCGTTCTCGCACGTCGGGCACGTGCGTCCGGCGCCGTTGTCGGTGCGGTTTGGTAAGAATGCAAGCGTGAGCAGCGAGAACGGGGCGTCCCGAGCGGACGGGGACGGCGGGGCCGAGGCAGCGCCGCCCGAGCAGCTCGCGCTCATCCGGGAGAGTGTCCGCCGGGCCAAGGCGCCCAGGGCCAAGCCGCGGACCTGGCGGGGGGCGGCGCTCGCCAAGGAGCTGCCCGTCGCACGCGTGCTGGTCGACAAGGGCGTGCTCCATCTCGACCGGTACTTCGACTACGCCGTGCCCGAGGAGATGGACGCGGAGGCACAGCCCGGCGTGCGCGTGCGGGTGCGGTTCGGGGCCGGGCGGCACCGGGTGCGGGAGGGCCGCCGCGAGGGCGGCGGCCTCATCGACGGCTTCCTCGTCGAGCGGCGCGCCGAGTCCGACTACTCCGGGCCGCTGGCCGCGCTCGCCCAGGTCGTGTCGCCGGAGCCGGTGCTGAGCGAGGAGCTGCTGGGCCTCGCCCGCGCCGTCGCCGACCGGTACGCGGGCAGCCTCGCCGACGTCCTCCAGCTGGCCGTGCCGCCGCGCAACGCCCGCGCCGAGCAGCGGGCGTCCCCCGCCCCGCTGCCCCCGCCGAAGAAACCGGACCACGGCTCCTGGACGCGGTACGAGCACGGGGGTGCCTTCCTGGACGCACTGGCCTCCGGCGGGGCGCCCAGGGCCGTGTGGAACGCGCTGCCGGGGCCGCGGTGGAGCGAGGAGCTGGCCCGGGCCGTCGCCGCCACCCTCGCCTCCGGGCGCGGCGCCCTCGTCGTCGTACCGGACGGGCGGGCCGCCGCCCGCGTGGACGCCGCGCTGACCGCGCTGCTCGGCCCGGGCCGGCACGCGCTGCTCACCGCCGACGCCGGCCCCGAGAAGAGGTACGCGCAGTGGCTCGCGGTGCGGCGGGGTTCCGTGCGGGCCGTCGTGGGGACCCGGGCGGCGATGTTCGCGCCGGTGCGGGACCTGGGGCTCGTCGCCGTCTGGGACGACGGGGACGACAGCCACAGTGAGCAGCACGCCCCGCAGCCACACGCCCGCGATGTGCTCCTGCTGCGTGCCGCGCTGGACAAGTGCGCCTTTCTGCTCGGCGGTTGGAGCTGCACCGTGGAGGCCGCCCAGCTCGTCGAGAGCGGCTGGGCGCGGCCACTGGCCGCCGGGCGGGAGCAGGTGCGCCGGACCGCGCCCCTGGTCCGCACCGTCGGCGACGGCGACCTCGCGCGCGACGAGGCCGCCCGGGCCGCCCGGCTGCCCACCCTCGCCTGGCAGGCGGCACGCGAGGGGCTGCGGCACGGGCCGGTGCTGGTCCAGGTGCCCCGGCGCGGTTACGCGCCCCGCATGGCCTGCGACCGGTGCCGGGCGCCCGCCCGGTGCCGGCACTGCTCCGGACCGCTCCAGGGACAGGACGCGGGCGTGCTGCGGTGCGACTGGTGCGGGCGCGAGGAGGGCGCCTGGCACTGCCCGGAGTGCGGCGGCTTCCGGCTCCGCGCCCAGGTCGTGGGCGCCCGCCGCACCGCCGAGGAACTGGGGCGGGCCTTCCCCGCCGTACCGGTGCGCACCTCGGGGCGCGAGCATGTGCTCGACACCGTCCCGGACACGCCCGCGCTGGTCGTCAGCACCCCGGGCGCCGAACCGGTCGCCGAGGGCGGCTACGCGGCGGCCCTGCTGCTGGACGGCTGGGCCATGCTGGTACGGCCCGACCTGCGGGCCGGCGAGGACGCGCTGCGCCGGTGGATCGCGGCCGGCGCGCTGGTGCGGCCCCAGAGCGAGGGCGGCACCGTGGTCGTGGTGGCCGAGCCGACCCTGCGGCCCGTGCAGGCGCTGGTGCGCTGGGACCCGGTCGGGCATGCCGTGCGGGAGCTGGCCGAGCGGGCCGAGCTGGGCTTCCCGCCGGTGTCCCGGATGGCGGCCGTGTCCGGTCCGCCCGCGGCCGTTGCCGAGTTCCTGGCGACGGTCGACCTGCCGCCGGACGCCGAGGTGCTGGGGCCGGTACCGCTGCCGCCCCCGCCGCCCGGCCGGTCACGCCGGCCCGGCGCACCGCCGCCCGGCGAACACTGGGAGCGGGCCCTGGTCCGCGTACCGCCGGGCAGCGGAGCCGCGCTGGCCACCGCCCTGAAGACGGCCCAGGCCGCGCGCATGGCACGGGGCAGCGGGGAGGCGGTGCGGGTCCGGATCGATCCGCCGGACATCGGCTGAGGCCTGTGACGTCCCGCCGGGGCGGTGCCTCCCGTGACCGGAGGCCCCGGGCAGGGCGGTGCCGGAGAGGCCCACACGCGTGACCGCCCTCCCGGGAGCGGTCCGGGAGGGCGAGGTGGGGTGGGGCGTCAGCCGTTGCGGGGGGCGGGGAAGGCCGTCGGGCGGGCGTCGTCGCGCAGCGTCGGGCTGCCCGCGGTCGGCTGGGTGGGCATGGAGCGGGCCGCGGGGACGGTGGGCAGACCCGCGTTCACGTTGATCGTGCGGGTGCCGGACGGCTCCGGCGTCCGCTCCGCCTCGGCCGCCGCCTGAGCCGCGGCGCGGCGGGCGCCGTAACGGCGGTGCACCGCCTGCTTGGTGACCCCGAGCGCCGAGCCCACCGCGTCCCACGAGAAGCCGAGCGAGCGGTCGAAATCCACGGCGGCCGTGACCAGGGTTTCGACACTGTCCCGGAGTTCCTGGGCGAGGCGGACCGTCGGTGCGGGGGCGCGTCCGTAGACGACGAAGCCCGTGGACGGGCCGGTGCGGCGCGGACGGTAGACGTTGCCCAACTGGGCGGTGAGCGTGCGCAGCGCGTCCACCTGCCGGCGGACCCGCTCGATGTCCCGCACCAGCAAGTGCAGGCTGGCCCGGGCCTGGGCGTCGTGGGTTGCGTGGTCGGCCATGAACAAGCCTCTCGAACCGGCGTTGAAAGGAATTGGGCCGCGAAAGCGGCCTGATGTGGTCAACTCTTCCTTGACCAACGCTTCTGCGCTCCGCTGGTCACGGGGTGGGGGCGTACGGGCATATGCGTACGCCCGCCCATCCGCTCCTGCGCCGTTCATGGTCATAGACTGGTGCGCTGCCCGTCCGACCCCGCCCGAGAGGCCCGATCCCGCCCATGAAGCTCGTCTTCGCCGGTACCCCCGAGGTCGCCGTTCCCGCTCTGGACGCTCTGCTCGCCTCCGGGCGGCACGAGGTGGCCGCCGTCGTCACGCGGCCCGACGCGCCGGCCGGACGCGGGCGCAGACTGGTCGCGTCGCCCGTGGCCGAGCGGGCGGAGGAGGCCGGGATCGAGGTGCTGAAGCCGCTGAAGCCCAGGGACCCGGAGTTCCTGGAGCGGCTGAGGGAGATCGCGCCGGACTGCTGCCCGGTCGTCGCCTACGGCGCCCTGCTGCCGAAGGCCGCCCTGGACATCCCCGCGCACGGCTGGGTCAACCTGCACTTCTCGCTGCTGCCCGCCTGGCGCGGCGCGGCGCCGGTGCAGCACGCCATCATGGCGGGCGACGAGATCACCGGGGCGTCCACCTTCCTCATCGAGGAGGGCCTGGACTCCGGGCCCGTGTACGGCACCGTGACCGAGGAGATCCGCCCCACCGACACCAGCGGTGACCTGCTCACCCGGCTCGCCTTCGCGGGCGCGGGGCTGCTCGCCGCGACCATGGACGGCATCGAGGACGGCACCCTGAAGGCCGTACCGCAGCCCGCCGAGGGCATCTCCCTCGCGCCGAAGATCACCGTGGAGGACGCCCAGGTGGACTGGGCGGCGCCCGCGCTGCGCGTGGACCGGGTGGTACGCGGGTGCACCCCGGCGCCCGGTGCGTGGACCGTCTTCCGCGGCGAGCGGCTCAAGCTCATCCAGGTGACGCCCGTGCCCGAGCGGACCGACCTCGCGCCGGGCCGGCTCGCGGTGGGCAAGAACAGCGTGCACGTGGGCACCGGTTCGTACGCCGTCGAGCTGCTGTGGGTCCAGGCCCAGGGCAAGAAGCCGATGCGCGCGGCCGACTGGGCGCGCGGGGTGCGCATCACGGACGGCGAGACCCTCGGCGGCTGACGCCCCGCAGGCGGCGGCGAGCCGGGCCGGCGGCCGGGCCCGGGCGGTGGGAAGGCCCCAGACGGCACAGGAGAGCCGGGTCGGCGCGGAGGATCTCCGACGGTGCGGGCGAGCCGGGACGGCCGGGCTGGGCCCGGGCGGTCGGAGGTGGGGTGCTCCGACGTAGGCTGGAGGCGCATCCTCTTCATTCACACCCGGAGCACCTTTTTCGTGAGCGAGCAGTCCCGGCGGCCGCGCAAGCCCGCCAAGCCCTACCGCCGTCCCCAGAAGGACCCCGTCCGCATCCTCGCCTTCGAGGCGCTGCGCGCGGTGGACGAGCGGGACGCGTACGCCAACCTCGTGCTGCCGCCGCTGCTCAGGAAGGCCCGTGAGAAGGGCGACTTCGACACCCGGGACGCCGCCCTCGCCACCGAGCTGGTGTACGGCACGCTGCGCCGGCAGGGCACCTACGACGCCGTCGTCGCCGCCTGTGTCGACCGGCCGCTGCGCGAGGTCGACCCGCCGGTGCTGGACGTGCTGAGCCTGGGCACGCACCAGCTGCTCGGCACGCGGATCCCCACCCACGCCGCCGTCTCCTCCGCCGTCGAGCTGGCCCGGGTGGTGCTCGGGGACGGACGGGCGAAGTTCGTCAACGCCGTGCTCCGCAAGGTCGCGCAGGACGACCTCCAGGGGTGGATCGAGAAGGTCGCACCGCCCTACGACGAGGATCCCGAGGACCACCTCGCCGTCGTGCACTCGCATCCCCGCTGGGTCGTCTCCGCGCTGTGGGACTCCCTCGGCGGCGGCCGGGCCGGCATCGAGGAACTGCTGGCGGCCGACAACGAGCGGCCCGAGGTGACGCTGGTCGCCCGGCCGGGGCGGGCCACCACCGAGGAGCTGCTGCGCGAGGAAGCCGCCGTACCCGGCCGCTGGTCGCCGTACGCCGTGCGGCTCGCCGAGGGCGGTGAGCCCGGCGCGGTCGAGGCCGTCCGCGAGGGCCGTGCCGGCGTCCAGGACGAGGGCAGCCAGCTGGTCGCCCTCGCGCTGGCGAACGCCCCGCTCGACGGGCCCGACGCGAAGTGGCTCGACGGGTGCGCCGGCCCGGGCGGCAAGGCCGCGCTGCTGGGCGCGCTCGCCGCCGCGCGCGGGGCCACACTGCTCGCCTCGGAGAAGCAGCCGCACCGGGCGGGGCTGGTGGCCAAGGCGCTGGACGGCAATCCCGGCCCGTACCAGGTCATCGCCGCCGACGGCACCCGTCCGCCCTGGCGGCCCGGCACCTTCGACCGGGTGCTGGTCGACGTCCCGTGCACCGGTCTCGGTGCCCTCCGCCGCCGCCCCGAGGCCCGCTGGCGCCGCCGCCCCGAGGACCTGGACAACTTCGCCCCGCTCCAGCGCGGCCTGCTGCGCACCGCCCTCGACTCCGTCCGCGTCGGCGGCGTCGTCGGCTACGCCACCTGCTCCCCGCACCTCGCCGAGACCCGCGCGGTCGTGGCCGACGTCCTCAAGCAGCACCCGGACACCGAACTGATCGACGCCCGTCCCCTGCTGCCCGGCGTACCCGACCTCGGCGAGGGCCCGGACGTACAGCTCTGGCCCCACGTACACGGCACGGACGCCATGTACCTGGCGCTGATCCGGAGAACCGCATAACGCAGGGCGGGCCGGCGTGCCCCGGAGGGGCGTGGGGAACTGCGCCGGCAACCCACGACGGCCCGCGGCCGGAACTCAACCCGTGGACCGCCGCTACAGCCCGGCGCAGCGGCATGGCAGGCTTGGGTCATGGCCGTGCAGATCAACCCCAGCATCCTGTCCGCCGACTTCGCCCGCCTCGCGGAGGAGGCCAAGGCGGTCCAGGGCGCCGACTGGCTCCACGTCGACGTCATGGACAACCACTTCGTCCCGAACCTCACGCTCGGCGTGCCGGTGGTGGAGTCCTTGGCACGTGCGACGGACACCCCGCTGGACTGCCACCTGATGATCGAGAACCCCGACCGGTGGGCGCCTCAGTACGTCGAGGCGGGGGCCTCGTCCGTCACCTTCCACGTCGAGGCGGCCGCCGCCCCCGTGCGACTCGCCCGGGAGATCCGCGCCAAGGGCGCCCGCGCCTCCATGGCGCTCAAGCCCGCCACGCCGATCGAGCCGTACGAGGACCTGCTCCCGGAACTCGACATGCTGCTGGTTATGACGGTGGAGCCGGGCTTCGGCGGCCAGGCGTTCCTCGACATCATGCTGCCGAAGATCCGCCGCACCCGTGAGCTGATCAAGAAGCACGGTCTGCAGCTGTGGCTGCAGGTGGACGGAGGTGTCTCGGCCTCGACGATCGAGCAGTGCGCGGACGCGGGAGCGGACGTGTTCGTCGCCGGCTCGGCCGTCTACGGGGCCAGCGACCCGGCGGAAGCCGTACGCGCACTGCGCACGCAGGCGGAAGCGGCCACCGCCAAGGCGTCCTGGGCGTGCGACCACTGAGCCACGCCCAAGTGAACGCTTGAGTGAACGCCGCCCATCAGGGCGGATGAGCCGCGCCGAATCTGCAAGGATGAACGGCGAATCCAGAGTGTGAACAGCAGTGAGGAGATCGCCGTGTCGGGTATGTCGGCGGGCCGGTCAGCCATGCGGATGGGACCCGCTGAGCTGGTGCAGGCGGCGGCCATGGCCCGCCGCTTCTACCTCGAGGGCAAGTCCAAGATCCAGATCGCGGAGGAGTTCGGCGTCAGCCGCTTCAAGGTGGCCCGGGTCCTGGAGACGGCCCTCGAACGGGATCTCGTGCGCATCGAGATCCGCGTCCCGGCCGAGCTGGACGCCGAGCGCTCCGACGCGCTCCGCGCCCGCTACGGCCTGAGGCACGCCGTCGTGGTCGAGTCCCCGGCCGAGGCCGAGGAGACCCCCGACCCCGAGAACCTCGGCGAGGTCGCCGCCGACCTGCTCGGCGAACTCGTCAACGAGGGGGACGTCCTCGGGCTGGCCTGGGGCCGGTCCACCATCCACATGGCGGCGGCGCTCGACCGGCTGCCGCCGTGCACGGTGGTGCAGCTGACGGGCGTGTACGACGCCGGGACCGCCGAGCGCGGCTCGGTGGAGGCGGTCCGCCGGGCCGCCCAGGTGTCGGGCGGTGACGCCCACCCCATCTACGCGCCGATGCTGCTGCCGGACGCGGCCACCGCGGCGGCCCTGCGCCACCAGACCGGGATCGCCCGGGCCTTCGAGTACTTCGACAAGGTCACGGTCGCCTGTGTCTCCATCGGCTCCTGGGAGCCGGGCATCTCGACCGTGCACGACATGCTCAGCGACGAGGAGCGCGCGCACTACGCCTCGCTCGGTGTCGCCGCCGAGATGTCCGCGCACCTCTTCGATGCCGAGGGGCGCCGCATCGGACGGGACCTGGGGGAGCGGTGCATCACCGTCAAGGCCGACCAGCTGCGCCGTATCCCGGAGGTCGTGGCGATCGCGGGCGGGCAGCGCAAGGCCTCCGCGATCGACGCGGTGCTGCGTTCCGGGCTGGTCACCAGCCTGGTGACCGACACCTCGGCCGCCGACTACCTGATGACGGCGGGTCCGACGCCGAAGCCGGCGCTCAACCGCGCGGACCCGGACGGCGCCTGACGGGGGCCGGCCGCGGGCCGCGGCGCCGTCGTACCGGGACGGCCGTGGCAGCATCGTCGGCATGCTGCTGCGGTTCGTCCCCCCAGGTGTTCGCGGAGGCGGCGGACCGCACCCCGGCCCTCACCGTCGTCCTGGTGCTTGGAGGAACCTCCTAGGTGATCGGCAGGGACCCTGGAGGTTCTGTCGGGGCATGACACAGCCCCCGACATGGGAGAATGAAGTACGTGCTCTTTCCCCCTGGCACACCTGTCCGGGGGTCACCTCTGATCGACTGGGATGTGCAGCACGTGCGTTTCCTCAATGACATCCAGCCCGCGTACGACCTGACGTACGACGACGTGTTCATGGTGCCGAGCCGCTCCGCGGTCGGCTCGCGTCAGGGCGTGGACCTCAGCTCGCCGGACGGCACGGGCACCACCATCCCGCTCGTCGTCGCCAACATGACCGCCATCGCCGGCCGCCGGATGGCCGAGACGATGGCCCGCCGGGGCGGCCTGGTGGTCATCCCGCAGGACATCCCGATCGACGTCGTCACCGATGTGATCTCCTGGGTGAAGAGCCGCCACCTGGTGCTGGACACCCCGATCGTGCTGGCCCCGCACCAGACCGTCGCCGACGCGCTCGCGCTGCTGCCCAAGCGGGCGCACAACGCCGGTGTGGTCGTGGACGCCGAGCAGCGGCCCGTCGGTGTCGTCACCGACGCCGACCTCTCCGGCGTCGACCGCTTCACCCAGCTCGAAGTGGTCATGTCCAAGGACCTGCTCCTGCTGGACGCCGACATCGACCCGCGCGAGGCCTTCAACACCCTCGACCAGCACAACCGCCGCTACGCCCCGGCCGTCGACAAGGACGGCAGGCTGGCCGGCATCCTCACCCGCAAGGGCGCCCTGCGCGCCACGCTGTACACGCCCGCCGTGGACGCGAACGGCAGGCTGCGGATCGCCGCCGCCGTCGGCATCAACGGCGATGTGGCGGGCAAGGCCAAGCAGCTGCTCGACGCGGGAGTGGACACGCTCGTCATCGACACCGCGCACGGCCACCAGGAGTCGATGATCAGCGCCATCGAGCTGGTGCGCGCCCTCGACCCGCAGGTGCCGATCGTCGCGGGCAACATCGTCTCCGCCGAGGGCGTCAAGGACCTGATCGACGCCGGCGCGGACATCATCAAGGTCGGTGTCGGCCCGGGCGCCATGTGCACCACCCGCATGATGACCGGCGTGGGCCGGCCGCAGTTCTCCGCCGTGCTGGAGTGCGCCGCCGAGGCGAAGAAGTACGGGAAGCACGTGTGGGCCGACGGCGGTGTCCGCCACCCGCGCGACGTCGCCATGGCGCTCGCGGCCGGTGCGTCCAACGTGATGGTCGGCTCGTGGTTCGCGGGCACCTACGAGTCCCCCGGCGACCTCCAGCACGACGCCAACGGCCGTGCGTACAAGGAGTCGTTCGGCATGGCCTCCGCGCGTGCCGTGGCCAACCGCACGTCCGACGAGTCCGCGTACGACCGCGCCCGCAAGGCGCTGTTCGAGGAGGGCATCTCCACCTCCCGTATGTTCCTCGACCCGGCCCGCCCGGGCGTCGAGGACCTGATCGACTCGATCATCGCGGGCGTCCGCTCCTCCTGCACCTACGCCGGCGCCGGCTCCCTCGAGGAGTTCGCCGAGAAGGCCATCGTCGGCATCCAGAGCGCCGCCGGCTACGCCGAGGGCAAGCCGCTGCACGCCAGCTGGAGCTAGCCCCCGGCAGCCGTCCTGACGGCCCCTGTCGTTCCCGAGCCCGGGAACGGCGGGGGCCGTGGGCGTTCCGGCGCCGAACGGCTGCCACGTCCTCGCCGAAGCGCTCCGGAAGGGCCCGGGCGATCGTTGTGCAACGGTCGACAGCGTGTGCGCAACGATTTGTCATTCGGGGCGGATGAACGCAATGATCATGCGGGGATGCGCAAGGTTGCTGCATTACGCCCGTGAAGGCCCGCCTCATAGGGTGCTGCGCTAGTACGTGCGTGGCGGGGACCCCGCTCGGTCGGTTCCTGCCCTCGCAGGCTCCTCCGGTCCCCACCACGACGGCCGGCGGCCATGCCGGCCCGTACCCCCAACCGACGGCAGCGAACAAGGAGCCAGCGCGTGCTCGACCAAGGCGCACCACCGCAGAACCCGATGTCGGCAGCCCCCGCGTCCCCGGGCGTCGCCGCGCGCCTGATGCGTCGCAAGCCCGTGGAACGCCTGGTCGCGGAGGGCGGCCAGGGTGAGGGAGGGCAGCTTCGGCGCTCCCTCGGGCTGTGGCAGCTGACCATGATCAGCATCGGTGCCACGCTCGGCACCGGAATCTTCGTCGTCCTCGGCGACGCCGTCCCGGAGGCCGGCCCCGCGGTCGTCCTGTCCTTCGTGATCGCCGGCCTCACGGCCCTCTTCTCGGCCCTGTCCTACGCCGAGCTGGCGGGCAGCATCCCGGTCGCCGGGTCCTCCTACTCGTATGCGTACGCAACGCTCGGCGAGCTGGTCGCCTGGGTCTGCGGCTGGTGCCTGGTGCTGGAGTACGGCGTGTCGGTGGCCGCGGTCGCCGTCGGCTGGGGCGAGTACGTGAACGAGCTGCTCGACGGCACCATCGGGGTCACCATCCCGAGCGCCCTGTCCTCGGCACCGGGCGAGGGCGGCATCATCGACCTGCCCGCCCTGATCGTCGTCCTCCTGGCGATGGTGTTCCTGCTCGGCGGCGCGCGGGAGTCCGCCCGCGCCAACACGATCATGGTCTGTGTGAAGATCGCCGCCCTGGTGCTGTTCTGCGCGATCGGTGTCATGGGCTTCAAGTCCGGCAACTACGCCGACTTCATGCCGCTGGGCATGACCGGGGTCAGTGCCGCAGGTGCCACGCTGTTCTTCTCGTACATCGGCTTCGACGCCGCCTCCACCGCCGGTGAGGAGGCGAAGGACCCCAAGCGGGACCTGCCGCGGGCGATCATGCTGTCGCTGATCATCGTGACCGCGCTGTACGTGCTCGTCGCGGGCGTCGCCGTCGGCGCCTGGAACTGGAAGAAGTTCGACGGTTCGGAGGCGACCCTCGCCGCGATCATGAACGATGTCAGCGGCCAGACCTTCTGGGGCACCCTGCTCGCGCTGGGCGCGGTCATCTCCATCGCCAGCGTGGTGCTCACCGTGCTCTACGGCCAGACCCGCATCCTCTTCGCGATGGCCCGGGACGGCCTGGTGCCGAAGGCGCTCGGCAAGATCCACCCGAAGACCGGCGCTCCCCGCCTCAACACGGTGATCGTGTCGCTCTTCTGCGGTGTGCTCGCCGCCCTCATCCCGCTCGGCAAGCTCGTCGACGCCACCAGCATCGGCACGCTGTTCGCCTTCGCCCTGGTGAACATCGCGGTGATCGTGCTGCGCTACAGGCGGCCGGGGCTGGAGCGCACGTTCAAGGTGCCGTTCGGGCCGGTCCTGCCGGTGCTGGGCTTCCTGTTCTGTGCCTACAACATGTCCAGCCTCGACACCGTCACGTGGGTCGTCTTCGGATGCTGGATGGCCGCCGGGCTCGTGTTCTACTTCCTGTACGGCTATCGCCGTTCCCGTCTCGCGACCGGTGAGGAACTCGCGGTGACGGCAGAGAAGTGACCGATCCGAAGAAGTGAACCACCCCCTGTGCTGAACGATCTCGACGAACGCATCGTGCACGCCCTCGCCGAGGACGCCCGCCGCTCCTACGCGGACATCGGGCAGATGGTCGGCCTGTCCGCGCCCGCGGTGAAGCGGCGCGTGGACCGGCTGCGGGCCACCGGAGCCATCACCGGCTTCACCGTCCGGGTGGACCCGGCGGCGCTCGGCTGGGAGACCGAGGGGTACATCGAGATCTACTGCCGGCGCAACACCTCGCCGGAGACCATCCAGCGGGGTCTGGAGCGCTACCAGGAGGTCGTGGCCGCGTCGACCGTCACCGGCGACGCGGACGCGATCGCCCAGGTCTTCGCCTCCGACATGCGCCACTTCGAGCGGGTGCTGGAGCGGATCGCCGGGGAGCCGTTCGTGGAGCGGACCAAGTCGGTCCTGGTCCTGTCCCCGCTGCTGCGCCGCTTCTCGTCGGGCGCCCCGGGCTAGGGTCCTTCGCCGGCACCGGCGCGCACCCAGGGGTGTGCCCGGTGCCGGCGACCGGTGGTGACCAGGGTTTACCGAAGGTCACCGTTGCGGGGCGGGGTGGGCGTCCCGTAGGTTGTGCGCACTTTCTACTGACTGGTAACACCGGCAGGTACTCCATGCGCTGGCCCCTCGGCCGTCCCACCACCGTCCGTGCGCGGATCGTGGCGCTCGCGCTCGCCCCGGCCGTCGCCCTGATGGCGCTGTGGAGCTTCGCCATGGTGTCCGTCACCGCCGAACTTCGCGCGCTGGTCCGGCTCCAGGGGGTGTACGAGGACTTCGGCACCCCCGTGGACACCGCGATCGGGCAGATCCAGATCGAGCGCCGGATGTCCGCCGCCTACCTGGGCGCCCGCCCCGGCCCGGCCGCCGCCGGCGACCTGCTCGGGCAGCAGCGCCGTACCGACCGGGCCGTCGACGCCATGCGGCAGGCGGTCCAGGGCGGCGACCGCGACCGGCTCACCCGGCGGCAGCGGCAGGCCCTGGACACCATGGTCGCGGCGGCGGACGGGCTCGAGAAGCTCCGCTCGCTCGTGCTGTCCCGGCGCATCTCCTGGGACCGGGCCGTGGACGAGTACAGCGCGCTCGTGGAGCCCGGCTTCGACGTGCAGTCCACGCTCACCGCCCTCCAGGCCGGGCAGCTCGCCCGCGAGGCGCAGGTCGTCATCGAGCTGGTCCGGGTCCGCGAGTTCGTGTCCCGGGAGGACGCCCTGGTCGCGGGGGCGCGGGCGGCGGGCACGCTGACCGACCGGCAGTACGACACCCTCACCGCGACCATCGAGGACCGGCGCGTCTTCGAGCGGACCTACGTGCCCGACCTGCCCGCCGACTCGCGCGCCCTGTTCGAGGAGTTCCGGCGCGGCGAACTGCACCGCTCCCTGGTGCGCGGCGAGGACGCGCTGCTGCGGGCCGGTGCCGCCGGGGCCGGCAAGGCCGTCGCGGCGGACACCTGGCGGTCGACCACCGACCAGGCCGTGCGGCGGTACATGCGGCTGTGCACGCGCTCGGCGGAGAACTCGGCGGCCCGCGGCCGGGCCTTCGCCTACCGGGAGCTGACCAAGGCGGCCGTCGTGGGCGCGGCCGGGCTGGCCGCCGTGGCGCTTTCGCTGTGGTTCGCGGTGCGCGGGGCGCGGCGGATCTCCCGTCGGCTGGAGACCCTGCGGGACGCCGCCGACGTGCTGACCACGCGGCAACTGCGGGACGTCATGCGGCGGTTGAGCGCCGGCGAGGAGGTGGACGCGGTCGCCGAGGCGCCGCCGCTCGCCGCCGACGAGGTCCGCGACGACGAGATCGGGCAGGTCGGCCGGTCCTTCAACACCGCGCGGCTGGCCGCCGTGGAGGCCGCCGTCCAGCAGGCCACCCTGCGCCGGGGACAGTTCGCGGTGCTGCTCACCATCGCGCGCCGCAACCAGGCGCTGGTGCACCGGCAGCTGAAGCTCGTCGACACCCTGGAGCGGCGCACCGACGATCCGGACGTACTGCGCGAGCTGTTCCGCATCGACCACCTGACCACCCGCATGCGCCGGCACGCCGAGAGCCTGATCATCCTCTCCGGGGCCACGCCCGGACGCCGCTGGCGCCGGCCCGTGCCGGTCGCGGACGTCGTCGCCTCCGCCGTCGGCGAGATCGAGTCCTACGCCCGCGTGGTCGTGCCGCCGATGCCCGAGGTGGGGGTGGTGGCGGACGCGGTCGCCGACGTCGTCCATCTGATGGCCGAGCTGCTGGAGAACGCCACGGTGTTCTCGCCGCCGCACACCCAGGTGACCCTGCGCACCGGGCGGGTCGGCAGCGGGTTCGTGGTGGAGATCGACGACCGCGGGCTCGGCCTCGACGCCGACGCGCGCGCAGCCGCCGAGCGGACCCTCACCGACCCCGAGGCCTTCGACCCCACCCGGCACGACCGCCTCGGCCTGTACGTCGTCGCCCGCCTCGCCGCCCGCCACGCCATCGAGGTCACCCTCCGGGACTCGCCCTACGGGGGCACGACGGCGGTGGTCCGCCTGCCCGCGACGGTCCTGGCCGAGCCGGCCGACGGGGTACCACGGCACCGGTCACCGGACCGGCCGGGACCCGCCGAAGCCCCCGGGGGCGTCGTGCGGCACCTGCCGGCACGGCGACGGACCGGGCCGACACCGGCGCCCTCCGCCCATGCCCCGGAGGCGGCCACGGCGCCCGGCCTGTCCCGTCCGGTGCCTGCGCCCTCCGCACCCGACGCGGAGGCGGCCACCCGGCCCGGGACCGGGCCCGGCCGAGCCCGGCCGATGCCTGCGCCCTCCGAACCCGACGCCGAGGCGGCTACCCGGCCACGAACCGCGCCTGACCGAGCCCGGCCGGCGCCTGTGCCCCCCGCATCCGAGCCGGATGCCGGCGCCCGGACCCGGAGCGCGCCCGGCGCTTCGGCGCCTCCCGCAGTCGTCCCCGGCCTCCCCACCCGCGTCCGGCAGGCCTCGCTCGCGGCCGGGCTGCGGCAGGAGCCGGTCCGGGACGACGGCGAGGTGGGGCGCGAGGTCGATGCCGAGCAGATGCGGGCGATCTTCGGGGCTTTCCAGCGTGGCCTGGACCGGGGGCGCAAGGGCCTGCCCGTGTCCCGTGACCTCCAGGACGACGTGGAGACCGCGACCCACCCCGCCGACGAAGGGACGGACACCGACGATGCACGGTGACGAGCAGGACAAGGACCGCCTCGCGGGAAGGCCCGGTACGGATCTCGGCTGGCTGCTGGACGACCTCGTGGACCGCACCGGGCACGTCCGCCAGGCCGTGCTGCTGACCGCCGACGGCCTCGCGCTCAGCAGCTCGGAGGGCATGCGCCGGCGGGACATCGAGCACCTGGCCGCCGTCTGCTCCGGCTTCCACGGACTGGCCCGGTCGGCGGGGGAGCGGTTCGCCGCGGGGGAGGTGCGGCAGACCATGGTGATGCTGGACGACGCCTACCTCTTCATCACCCCGGCCGGGCACGGCAGCCGGCTCGCCGTGCTGAGCGAGGCCGGTACCGACGTCGGCCAGCTCGCCCACGAGATGGCCCTGCTGGTCCGTCGCCTCGGCCGCCACCTGGACGCCGCCGGCCGCACCACCCCGTGATCCCACGGTGAGCGACGAGCACTGGTACGAGGACGAGGCCGGGCCGATGGTGCGCCCCTACACGGTGACCCGCGGCCGTACCCGGCCCGGGGGCGGGCACACCCTGGACCTGATGTCCCGGGTCACCGCGCTGGACACCGCTGAACCGGCCGCCGCCCTCGACCACGCCCCGGCCGCCCTGCTGGCCCTGATCCGCCGCGGCCCCCGACCCGTGGCGGAGCTGGCCGCGGACGCCGACCTGCCCCTGACCGTCGTCCGCGTCCTCCTCGGCGACCTGGCCGAGGCCGGCCTGATCCGCGTCGACGCGCCCCGCCGCCTGCCGGTCGCCGGGCCGGGCGCCGACCCCGGGCTGCTGCGCGAGATCGTGCAGCGGCTGCGGGAGCTGTAGCCGGCCGATCCCGCAGGTCACGGGCATGATTCGGCGCGATCGCCGGCGCGTGGGCGCGGGCCCGCTCGCCGTGCGGGCCCAGCCGCCGGACGGGGGCACGCAACGAATCGCCGTCCGACCCCCGCTGCGCGCAACGAACCGCGCACCGGCGCGCAACGGCTCCTGCTTGTCCGGCCGAGCGCGCCGACCGTACCTTCTTCCTGACCCCCAAAACCCTGCGTTCCGGTGAGGATGCCCCATGCGCACCGCCCTGCTCCAGAGCTCCGGCCGCCCCGGTTCCGTCGTCGAGAACCTCAAGGTCCTCGACGAGGCCGCGGGCCGGGCCGCCGCCGCGGGTGCCGCGCTGCTCGTGGCGCCGGAGATGTTCCTCACCGGGTACGCGATCGGCGACGACATCGCCCGGCTCGCCGAGCCCGCCGACGGCGACTCGGCCGACGTGATCGCCGAGACCGCCGGCCGGCACGGCATCGCGATCGTCTACGGCTACCCGGAGCGTGACGGCGAGACCGTCTACAACTCCGCCCAGCTGATCGACGCCGACGGCGCCCGCCTCGCGAACTACCGCAAGACCCACCTCTTCGGCTGCGCCGAGCGCGAGCACTTCACCCCGGGCGAGAAGTCGCTCGTCCAGGCCCGGCTGGGCGGCCTGACCGTCGGCCTCATGATCTGCTACGACGTCGAGTTCCCGGAGAACGCCCGCGCCCACGCACTGGCCGGCACCGACCTGCTCGTCGTGCCGACGGCGAACATGCACCCGTTCCAGTTCGTCGCCGAGGCGATGGTGCCGGTGCGTGCCTGGGAGAACCAGATGTACGTCGCGTACGTCAACCGGGTCGGCCACGAGGGCGAGTTCGAGTTCTTCGGACTGTCCGCCCTCGCCGGCCCCGACGGCATCGCCCGCACCCGCGCCGGGCGCGGCGAGGAGCTGGTCGTCGCCGACGTGGACCCCGCCTTCCTGGCCGCCTCGCGCGAGGCGAACCCGTACCTGAAGGACCGCCGCCCCGGTCTGTACGGGTCCCTCGTCTGAACGCCCCGAGCCTCCCCCCGAACCACCCCCGCGCAAGGAGTCCGTACCCCATGACGTCCACGGTGCCCAACGCCGTCGAGCACACCGACGAGCAGCAGCCGCCGATCACCATGTTCGGCCCGGACTTCCCGTACGCCTACGACGACTTCCTGGCCCATCCGGCCGGCCTCGGCCAGATCCCGGCGACGGAGCACGGCACCGAGGTCGCGATCATCGGTGGCGGCCTGTCCGGCATCGTGGCCGCCTACGAGCTGATGAAGATGGGCCTCAAGCCCGTCGTCTACGAGGCCGACCAGATCGGCGGCCGGCTCCGCACCGTCGGCTTCGAGGGCTGCGACGACTCGCTGACCGCCGAGATGGGCGCGATGCGCTTCCCGCCGTCCTCCACCGCGCTCCAGCACTACATCGACCTGGTCGGCCTGGAGACCAAGCCGTTCCCGAACCCGCTGGCCGAGGCGACCCCGTCGACCGTGGTCGACCTCAAGGGCGAGTCGCACTACGCCGAGACGATCGACGACCTGCCCCAGGTGTACCGGGACGTCGCCGAGGCCTGGAACAAGTGCCTGGAGGAGGGTGCCGACTTCTCCGACATGAACCGCGCGATGCGCGAGCGGGACGTGCCGCGCATCCGCGAGATCTGGGCGCAGCTGGTCGAGAAGCTCGACAACCAGACCTTCTACGGCTTCCTCTGCGACTCCGAGGCCTTCAAGTCCTTCCGGCACCGCGAGATCTTCGGCCAGGTCGGCTTCGGCACCGGCGGCTGGGACACCGACTTCCCGAACTCCATCCTGGAGATCCTCCGCGTCGTCTACACCGAGGCCGACGACCACCACCGCGGCATCGTGGGCGGCTCGCAGCAGCTGCCGCTGCGCCTGTGGGAGCGCGAGCCGGAGAAGATCGTCCACTGGCCGTACGGCACCTCGCTCGCCACGCTGCACGAGGGCGGCAAGCCGCTGCCGGCCGTGACCCGGCTGCACCGCACCGCCGGCAACCGGATCACCGTGACCGACGCCAACGGCGACATCCGCACCTACCGGGCGGCGATCTTCACCGCCCAGTCCTGGATGCTGCTGTCGAAGATCCAGTGCGACGACTCGCTGTTCCCGATCGACCACTGGACCGCGATCGAGCGCACCCACTACATGGAGTCCAGCAAGCTCTTCGTGCCCGTGGACCGGCCGTTCTGGCTGGACAAGGACGAGGAGACGGGCCGGGACGTCATGTCGATGACGCTCACCGACCGCATGACCCGCGGCACCTACCTGCTGGACGACGGCCCGGACAAGCCCGCCGTGATCTGTCTGTCCTACACCTGGTGCGACGACAGCCTGAAGTGGCTGCCGCTGTCCGCGAACGAGCGGATGGAGGTCATGCTGAAGTCGCTCGGCGAGATCTACCCGAAGGTCGACATCCGCAAGCACATCATCGGCAACCCGGTGACGGTCTCCTGGGAGAACGAGCCCTACTTCATGGGCGCGTTCAAGGCCAACCTGCCCGGCCACTACCGCTACCAGCGGCGCCTGTTCACGCACTTCATGCAGGACCGGCTGCCCGAGGACAAGCGGGGCATCTTCCTCGCCGGCGACGACATCTCCTGGACGGCCGGCTGGGCCGAGGGTGCCGTCCAGACCGCGCTGAACGCGGTGTGGGGCGTCATGCACCACTTCGGCGGCACGACCGACGCGGCGAACCCGGGCCCGGGCGACGTCTACGACGAGATCGCGCCGGTGGAGCTTCCCGAGGACTGACCCGGGAGAGAACGAGGCGCGGGCGGCCGGACCGGACTCCGGCCGCCCGCGCCTTTTCCAATCCGGTGCCCCGTTCAGCCGGCGAGCGGTGTGAGCAGCATCCGGCCCGCGAATCCCACCGCGGCGTCCAGCCGTTCGGTGAACTCCTCGGCCACGTCGGCGCAAGTCCGCAGCGCCCACAGCGCCCGGGCCGCCGCCCAGGTCGCGTCCCGCGCCCGCTCCAGGCTCCACGAGCCCAGCAGATGGGTGAGCGGGTCGGCGATCTGGAGCAGGTCGGGGCCCGGCATCAGATCCTCGCGGATGCGTTCCTCCAGCGACACGAGCAGATCGCCCACGTGGTCGAACTCGTCCTCCAGGTCGGCCGGTTCGCAGCCGAGTGTCCGGCAGGCGTCGATCACGGCCAGCGCCAGGTCGTGCCCGATGTGGGCGTTGATACCGGCCAGCGCGAACTGCAGCGGCCGGACGCCGGGATGGCGGCGGAGCTGGAACAGCGGCCGCCAGCAGGCGGGCGGGCGGCGGTCGGCGGCCGCCGCGTCGACCGCGGCCAGGTACCGCTCGGCGAACCGTACGTCCAGCGCGGCGGCCGCGCGCGGGTCCGGGAACTCCCCGGCGTCGAGGCGGCGGTCGATCTCCTCGGTGACGGCGAGGTAGACGCGGTTGAACACGGCGACACCGTCCCGTGCGGGCAGGGCCGCGTCCAGCGCGCGCATCCGCGCGACGACGGCGTCGACGGGGGCGGTGAGGTGTACCGGCTGGACCATGGGGGAAGGGTCCCAGCCCGGGGCCGGCCGGCGTGCCGACCGGCCCGGTGCTTCGCCGGAACGGGGGAACCCCGGGCTACGGCTCGGCGCGCGGCGCCTGCGTGCCCGCCTCCGCGTCCGCATCCCCGTCGTAGGCGGAGGTGCCCTCGTCCAGGAGCGGTTGCTGCTGCTTCAGATGGGCCGGGGCGAAGGCGCGCAGCGCGTGGTAGCCGGTGATGACGACCAGGGTGCCGAGGGCGATGCCGCTGAGCGAGAAGGTGTCGGTGAACTTCATGGTGACGTTGCCGACGCCGATGATGATGCCCGCGGCGGCCGGCACCAGGTTCAGCGGGTTGCGCAGGTCGACCCCGGCGTGCAGCCAGATCTGCGCGCCGAGCAGGCCGATCATGCCGTAGAGGATCACGGTGATGCCGCCGAGGACACCACCCGGGATCGCGGCGACGACCGCGCCGAACTTCGGGCACACGCCGAAGAGCAGCGCGAACCCGGCGGCGGCCCAGTAGGCGGCGGTGGAGTAGACGCGGGTCGCGGCCATCACACCGATGTTCTCCGAGTAGGTGGTGTTCGGCGGCCCGCCGACGGCCGTCGACAGCACGGAGGCGACGCCGTCCGCCGAGATCGCCGTGCCGAGCTTGTCGTCCAGCGGGTCGCCGGTCATCTCGCCGACCGCCTTGACGTGCCCCGTGTTCTCGGCGACCAGGGCGATGACCACCGGCAGCGCGACCAGGATCGCCGACCACTGGAAGGACGGCCCGTGGAAGTGCGGCAGACCGATCCAGTCGGCCTTGGAGACGTCGGAGAGGTCCAGCCGCCAGTGGTCGGTGACCTTGCCGCTCGGGCTCATCGAGTGGATCCGGCCGAAGATCCGGTCGAACGCCCAGGAGATGCCGTACCCGAAGACCAGGCCGAGGAAGATCGCGATCCGGGACCAGAATCCGCGCAGGCAGACCACCGCCAGGCCGGTGAAGAGCATGACGAGCAGGGCCGTCCACTGGTCCTGCGGCCAGTAGGTGGAGGCGGTCACCGGGGCCAGGTTGAAGCCGATCAGCATGACGACCGCGCCGGTGACGATCGGCGGCATGGCGGCATGGATGATCCGTGCGCCGAAGCGCTGCACGGCGAGGCCGACCAGGAACAGCACGACGCCGACGACGAGGACCGCGCCGGTCACGGTCGCGCTGGTGCCGCCCTGGGCGCGGATGACGGCGGCCACGCCCACGAACGACAGGGAGCAGCCGAGGTAACTCGGCACCCGGCCGCGAGTGGCGAGCAGGAAGATCATGGTCGCCACGCCGGACATCATGATCGCCAGGTTCGGGTCCAGGCCCATCAGCACGGGGGCCACGAAGGAGGCGCCGAACATGGCGACCACGTGCTGGGCGCCCAGGCCCACGGTGCGGGGCCAGGAGAGCCGTTCGTCGGGGCGTACCACCGCTCCGGGCGCGGGCGTGCGCCCGTCCCCGTGCAGCTTCCAGCGCACGCCGAGGTCCATGGTGGGGTTTCGCTTTCTCTGTACGTGAAGAGGTCCGAACCATTGTCAGGGGTGTCAAGCGGCTTTTCGCTCACGAGGGCTTACCCGTGAACCACGTTCAGCTGTCTGATCCCGGTCCCGGACCGCGTGGGGTCGCCGACTCCGGTCGCCGCGTACCGGTGGAACTCCGGCTCAGGGTGGGGCCGGTCGGCGGCGGTCGCGGCCGGCCCTGCCCGCTGTCCCGGGTCTCCTCCGCCGGGCTCCTGAGCGGTCGCTTAGTATGATCGGGTACGGGGGTGTCGTCACCCCGCCCGCGCTGCTCAGGAGCCCTTCCCGTGACCGCCGAAGCCCCGACCGCCCCCGCCGTCTCCCACGGCCGGCTGATTCCCGTCACCGTCCACTTCGACGACCTCGACGCGCTCGGGCTGCTGCACAACGCCCGCTACCCCCTGATGGTGGAGCGCGCGTGGGCGGAACTGTGGCACGGGCACGGCGTCCGCTTCGACGGCGACTGGGCGGCGGCCGGCGACGCCTGCAACGCGGTCAAGGAACTGCGCATCACCTACGAGGCCCCGGTCACCAGCCCCGGCACCTACGCCGTCCACCTCTGGCTGGAACGGCTCGGCACCACCGGAGTCACCTACGGCTTCCGCTTCTGCTCGGCCGACGGGACCCGGACCTACGCCCACGGCACCCGGGTGCTGGTCCGGCTCGACGCCGAGACCCTGCGCCCCGCGCCCTGGAGCGAGACCTTCAGGGCCGCGGGTCGGGAACTGCTGAAGCCCGCCGGCTGACCTCGCCGCCACCGCGCTCGGCGGTGCGCAGCACGCCCGCGAACGCCGCGAGCCCGCAGGCCAGCACCGTCACCACCGCGAAGGACACCACCAGGCTGGTCGCCTGGGCCACCCCGCCGATCAGGCTCGGCGCGATCAGCCCCGAGGTGTAGGTGATGGTCGCCACGCCCGCGATCGCCTGGCTGGGGTTGGGGCCGGCGTGCCCGGCCGCCGCGAAGCACAGCGGGACGACCACCGCGATGCCGAGGCCCATCAGGCCGAACCCGGCCATGGCCACCGCCGGATGGCCGGCGAGCACCACCAGCAGACCGCCCAGCCCGGCCAGGACCCCGCCGGCCCGCACGGTGCGGACCGCGCCGAAACGGTTCACCACCGCGTCCCCGGCGATCCTGGCCACCGCCATGGTCAGCATGAACCCGGTCGTGGAGGCCGCCGCCAGCCCGGCCGAACCCCCCAGCCGGTCCCGCAGGTAGACCGCCGACCAGTCCAGGCTGGCGCCCTCCGCGAACACCGCGCAGAATCCGACCGCGCCGATCAGGAGCGCCGAGCGCGGGGGCAGCGCGAACCGCGGCGGCGGTTCCTCGTCCTCTGCGGGCTGGAGGTCCGGCACCCAGGCGCACACCACGAACCCGAGCAGGGTGAGGACGGCCGAGGCGAGCGCGAAGTGCAGGCGTGCGTCCGCACCGAGATGCGCGGCGAGGGTGCCGGCCGCCGAGCCGGTCAGCGCGCCCGCGCTCCACAGGCCGTGCAGACCCGACATGATCGACTTGTCGAGCCGCCGCTCGACCTCCACGCCGAGCGCGTTCATCGCGACGTCGGCCATGCCCGAGGACGCGCCGTAGGTGAACATCGCCAGGCACAGGGTGAGCAGGTTCGGTGCGATCGACGGCAGCACCAGGGACAGCGTCCACAGCGCGAGCAGCCCGCGCAGCGCCGTACGGCTGCCGAAGCGGTGGCTGATCCGGCCCGCCAGCGGCATCGCGCAGGAGGCGCCGAACGCCGTGAAGGCCAGCGCGAAGCCCAACTGGCCCGCACTCAGGGAGGCGTGTTCCTGGACCCACGGCACGCGGGTCGCGAACGAGCCGGTCACGGCGCCGTGCACGGCGAACACGGCCGCCACGGCGTACCGGGCGCGCCTGACCCCCTCGGGTGCGTACGTCACGTCACTCACCATGCTGCCCCTCCCCGGGAGTGCCCGGCCCCGCGCCAGCTGCAACCCGCCGTAAACTATCAGGAACCCTGCCTGATAAATAGCGGTTGCAGCGCAGGCGATCTGGGAGGATCCCGTCATGCCCGCATCACCCAGTACCGCCCGGGCCATCAACGACCGGCTGGCCCTGCGGCTGTTGCAGCAGGAAGGCCCGCTCACGGCAGGGCAGTTGAAGCAGCTGACGGGACTGTCCCGGCCGACGGTCGCCGACCTGGTCGACCGGCTCACGGCCTCCGGGCTGATCACGGTGGTCGGCGAGGCCGGTGCCCGGCGCCGCGGACCCAACGCCCGGCTCTACGGCATCGTCGCCGACCGCGCCCACCTCGCCGCGCTCGACGTCCGCACCCAGGGGGTCCTCGTCCTCGTCTCCGACCTGCTCGGGCGGGTGCTGGCCGAGACGTCCGTGCCGATCGGCGGGGACACCGGGACCGGTCCCGCGGTGGAGCAGGCGATGACGGCGGTGGAACGGGCGCTGAAGGAGGCCGGCGCCGACCGGCTGCACACCGTCGGCATCGGTGCGCCCGGTCTCGTCGACCCCGCCACCGGTGACCTGCGCGACTCCGCGGGACTGCCCGCCTGGCACCGCAGCCTGGCCGCCGCCCTCCAGGACCGGCTGCCCGGCGCCCGGGTCAGCGTGGAGAACGAGACCAACCTGGCCGCGCTCGCCGAACAGAGCGAGGGCGCGGCCCGGGACCGGGACACCTTCGTGCTGCTCTGGCTCGGCCACGGCGTCGGCGCCGCGGTCGTCCTGGACGGCACCCTGCGCCGCGGGGCCTCCGGCGGCACCGGCGAGATCGGCTTCCTCCCGGTCCCGGGCACGGACGCCCTCCCCGCGGCGACCGACTGCGGCGGCGGCTTCCACTCCCTGACCGGCGCGGCAGCGATCCTCACGCTGGCATCCCGGCACGCCCTCCCGACCCCGCCTTCACCGGACGGCGCGGCGGCGGCGGAGGTGGTCCGGGCGGCTGTGGCGGAGGTGACCGGGGTGCCCGGGGATGCCGGCCGGTCCGGGTCGGCGGGGGCGCAGGACGACCCTGGCTCTGTCGCTGCGCGCCGACGCAGACCGCCGGATGCCGGCACCGCGCCCGAGGAAGGCCCCGCCGCTCGCTTCCTGCGGGCCCTGGCCGATCGGGTCGCTGTCGGTGTCGCCTCCGTGGTGGCCGTTCTGGACCCCGGTTGTGTGGTGCTCGGCGGGGAGGTGGGGCAGGCCGGCGGAGCGGTGCTGGCCGGGCTGGTGGAGGAGCGGTTGCGGCGGATGTCGCCGCTGGTCACCGAGGTGCGCGCGAGCACCCTCGGCGGCACGGCCGTACTGCGCGGAGCCCTTCTGTCCGCGCGGGAGCGGGCGCAGGACGAGTTGTTCGCACCGCCCGGGCCGGCGGGTGGGTGACCTCGGGGTCGCGGTGGCGCCCGCCCGGGAGCGGGCGCCGGGTGTGGTGTGCGCGCGGCCCGCGCCGGCGGGCGGGTGGCCTCGGAGCCGCCGCTTCCGGCTGCCGCCTGTTCGCCAGGCGTGGGCGCAGGACGAGTGTGCCCGCCGCCCGAGTGGTCCGGCGGGTGAACTCAGGGCCGCGGTGGCTCCGGTGGCCGCCACGGGGTCCAGGGCAGTGCCTCGCGCCAGCCCGGTCGTCCGAAGGCCCAGGCCTGCACCACCTCGGCCACGGGCTCGACGGCGAACGTGTCGCTCTCGCGGGGCACCCGGGCCTGGAAGTGCCGGTCCGGGCCGCCCTCGCGGTACTCCACCTGGTAGCTGAGATCGTCGTTGAGGTACACCTGCATGTAGTGCCCCCCGGCAGGTTCCCGGTCCAGCCGCTCGACGATGACGTACCGCCAGGTCAGACTCATGTCGGCCAGCAGATCGTGGAGTTGGTCCGCCGTGGGGTCGTCCCAGGCCGTCCCGTCCCACTCGATCGCGCGGATCACCGGTGCCGTCATGCGGGCGACTGTACCGGCCCCTTCCCGAACCGCCGCTCCAGGTACTCCTCGAAGGTCACCTTGCCCACCGCCAGCTCCGGCGCCAGATGTCCTCCCGCGCGGAAGGCCCGGTACGTCTTTCCGGCCAGCGGCACCCGCACCACCGGCCGTCGCCGGCCCGTGGCCCGCAGATACGCGCGGGCCAGCGAGTCGAACGTACGGACCTCGGGCCCTGCCATGTCCGGCACCCGCCCGGCCGGCGCCCCGAGCGCCAGCCCCGCCAGCCGTTCGGCCACCTCGGCCACCTCGACCGGCTGGTCCGGCACCCCCGCCGGAACCACCAGCACCGGCGGCTTGGCCAGGCCCTGGAGCAGCGTGACCACCAGATCGTGGAACTGGGTCGCCCGCAGCACGGTCCAGCCGAGCCCGGACTCCTCGACGAGCCGCTCCACGGCGAGCTTGCTCCGGTAGTAGCCGAGCGGTACCCGGTCCACGCCGACGATGGAGATGTACACCAGATGCCCCACCCCCGCCCGCCGGGCCGCCGCGATCAGATTCCGGGCGGCCTGCTCGTCGCCGCCCCGGGGCGTGCTCGCGCAGTGCACGACCGTCTCCACGCCGGCCAGCGCCGCGTCCAGGCCGGCACCGCCCGTGCGCAGGTCGACGGCGTACGGCCGGGTGCGCCGGCTGAGCACCCGTACCTCCTGCCCGTCCGCCCGCAGCCGCTGCGTGACGAGCCGGCCGAGCGTTCCGGTTCCGCCGGTCACCAGGATCGTGGTCATGCCTTTCTCCGTCCCCTCGGACACCGGGGCACTCCCCGGCGGAGCGCCCCACGTCACCTGTGACGGAACGGCGCCCCGGAAATGTGACACGGTCCGGCCAGGAACCCTGGCGGCCCGGCGGAGGGCAAGGGCCGTCGTCACCGCCGCCGGGCCCGTCCGCACCCTAAAAGGACTAGACCATAGCGGTCAATGGGTCCGGACCGCCTCAACGCTCCTCCGGTTCCGGCCAGTTGGCCGACACGGTCGCACCACGCGAAACAAGCGGTACGCACTGTGAGCGAACCCACACCGTTCACCCGCCTGGACGAGTAAGGGGCGTGGCACACTGGCCCTGTACCAGAAGCAGCGCACTCCGGGGTCGGTGAAAGTCCGAACCGGCGGTTACAGTCCGCGACCCGGTCGCTTCCAGCGGCCGGTTGACCAGGTGAAATTCCTGGACCGACGGTTAAAGTCCGGATGGGAGGCAGTGCGCGGCGGGCGGGCATGCGTCTTCCGTGTGCGCGCCGCCGTATCGGGACCCGTCCGTGTTCGGGCGCGTCCGTTCCGGCGACGCCCCCGGTGTGTGCTCATCCGTACATTCTGTCGTCATCGACAGGCCCCGGAGTCCGTGCCCGAAGAGGCAGGAGGACCCGGGAAGTGTTCACCGGAATCGTCGAAGAGCTGGGTGAGGTCACCGCCGTCGAGAACCTCGGCGACGCCTCCCGCTTCCGGCTCCGCGGCCCCATCGTGACCCAGGGCGCGCAGCACGGCGACTCCATCGCCGTGAACGGGGTCTGTCTCACCGTGGTCGAGCACGAGGGCGACGAGTTCACCGCCGACGTCATGGCCGAGACCCTGAACCGCTCCAGCCTCGGCGCGCTCACGGCCGGCTCCCGCGTCAACCTGGAACGCCCCACCGCCGTGGGCGCCCGCCTCGGCGGACACATCGTGCAGGGGCACGTGGACGGCACCGGCGAGATCCTGGAGCGCAAGCCCTCCGAGAACTGGGAGATCGTCAAGATCTCGCTTCCCGCCGAACTCTCCCGGTACGTGGTGGAGAAGGGCTCCATCACCGTCGACGGCATCAGCCTCACCGTCGTCGACGCCGGCCCCGACCACTTCACGGTCAGCCTCATCCCGACCACCCTCGCCCTCACCACGCTCGGCGTGAAGCAGCCCGGCGACCCGGTCAACCTCGAAGTGGACGTCATCGCCAAGTACGTCGAGCGGCTCCTCGGCGACCGTGCGCAGGGGGACACCAAGTGAACTGGATGAACTCCGAGGCGTTCACCCTCCTCGGCCAGCACATCATCTGGTCCGACATGGTCGGCAACATCCTGGGCCTCATCACCCTCGCCCTGGGCTGGCGCCGCTCCCTGTGGACGTGGCCCGTCCAGTTCCTCTCCGGCCTCGTCCTCTTCGCCGCCTTCTACGGCCACCTGACCGGCAGCGCCGGCAAGCAGGCCGTCGTCATGGCCGTAGCCCTGTACGGCTGGTGGCAGTGGCAGCGCACCGAGGACCGGTCCTCGGACGGCCACATCACGCCCCGGTTCGCCACCTGGCCCGAGCGCGCGGCGATGCTCGCGGCGGCGGCCGCCGGCACGGTCGCCGTCGCCCTGCTCTTCACCGCCTACCCGAAGCTGTCCTGGGACCCCTGGCCCGACGCCTACATCTTCGTCGGCACCATCGTCGCGATGTACGCCCAGGCCAAGGGCATGGTCGAGTTCTGGTTCGCCTGGCTGCTCGTCGACCTCGTCGGCGTCCCCCTCAACTTCGCCAACGGCTACGCCTTCTCCGGCTTCGTCTACGTCATCTACGGCGCACTCGTCCTGTGGGGCATGCGCGACTGGTGGCTGCGCTCCCGCCGGGGCCCGCAGCCCGCACTGGAAGGAGCGCCGGCATGACCTCGGCACCGCTGCTGTACGACACCGACGACACCGAGAGCTTCGCACTCGACCCGGTCGAGCAGGCCATCGCCGACATCGCCGCCGGCCGCCCGGTGGTCGTCGTCGACGACGAGGACCGGGAGAACGAGGGCGACCTCGTCATCGCCGCCGAGAAGGCGACCCCGGAGATCGTCGCCTTCATGATGAGCGAGTGCCGCGGCCTGATCTGCGCCCCCATGGAGGGCGAGGAGCTGGACCGGCTGCGGCTGCCGCAGATGGTCGAGGACAACACCGAGTCGATGAAGACCGCGTTCACCGTCTCCGTGGACGCCTCCGCCGCGCACGGTGTGAGCACCGGCATCTCGGCCTCCGACCGTGCCACCACGCTTCAGCTGCTCGCGAGCGGCGCGGCCGAGCACACCGACTTCGTGCGGCCCGGCCACGTCTTCCCGCTGCGCGCCAGGCCCGGCGGTGTCCTGGTCCGCAACGGCCACACCGAGGCCGCCGTCGACCTCGCCCGGCTCGCGGGGCTGCGCCCGGCCGGCGCCATCGTGGAGATCGCCGGCGAGGACGGCCGGATGCTGCGCCTGCCCGAGCTGATCCCGTTCGCCCGCAAGCACGGCCTGACGATCATCTCCATCGAGGACCTGATCGCCTACCGCCGCGGCAGCGAGCCCACCGTCCGCCGCGAGGCCGAGACCCGCCTGCCCACCCGGCACGGCACCTTCACCGCCTACGGCTACCGGTCCACCGTCGACGGAGTCGAACACGTCGCCCTCGTCCACGGCGAGATCGGCGACGGCGAGGACGTCCTGGTCCGCGTCCACTCCGAATGCCTCACCGGCGACGTCTTCGCCTCCCTGCGCTGCGACTGCGGCCCCCAGCTGGACACCGCCCTGGAACGCATCCAGGCCGAGGGCCGGGGCGTCGTCGTCTACCTGCGCGGGCACGAGGGACGCGGCATCGGCCTGCTGTCCAAGCTGCGCGCCTACGAACTGCAGGAGCAGGGCCACGACACGCTCGACGCCAACCTCGAACTGGGCCTGCCCGCCGACGCCCGCGACTACGGCGCCGGCGCGCAGATCCTCGCCGACCTCGGCGTGCGCGGGGTCCGGCTGATGACCAACAACCCCGAGAAGACCGACGCGCTGCTGCGCCACGGCCTGAAGGTCACCGGCCGCGAGCCGATGCCGGTCGAGGCCGGCGAGCACAACCTCCGCTACCTGCGCACCAAGCGGGACCGGATGGGCCACGACCTGCCCTGGCTGGACACGCCCGCCGTGCCGGCCACCTGCGGCAACCAGTAAGCAAGAAAGCACTTAGGAGAGACGTGAGCGGCAAGGGTGCACCGGAACTGTCCGTACGCAACGTGAGCGACCTCAGGGTCGCCGTCATCGCGGCGCAGTGGCACGAGAAGGTGATGGACGGTCTGGTCAACGGCGCCCTGCGCGCCCTGCACGACCTGGGCATCGACGAGCCGACCCTGATCAGGGTCCCCGGCAGCTTCGAGCTGCCGGTCGCCGCCAAGGTCCTCGCGGGCCGCGGCTACGACGCGGTGGTCGCCCTCGGCGTCGTCATCCGGGGCGGCACTCCCCACTTCGACTACGTGTGCCAGGGCGTCACCCAGGGCCTCACCCAGGTCTCCGTCGAGACCGGTGTCCCCGTCGGCTTCGGCGTGCTCACCTGCGACACGGAGGAGCAGGCCCTGGACCGGGCCGGTCTGGAGGGCTCGAACGAGGACAAGGGCCACGAGGCGGTGACGGCCGCGGTGGCGACGGCGGCCACGCTCCGCTCAGTATCCGAACCCTGGCACTAGGGAGTCGGCTGCACCGCGTAGGGTGGGGCTCACCATGTCCAAGAAGACGTTCGAGGAGCTCTTCACCGAGCTCCAGCACAAGGCCGCCCACGGCGATCCCGCCACCTCCCGCACCGCTGAGCTGGTCGGCAAGGGCGTCCATGCCATCGGCAAGAAGGTCGTCGAGGAGGCCGCCGAGGTCTGGATGGCCGCCGAGTACGAGGGCAAGGAAGCGGCCGCCGAGGAGATCTCGCAGCTGCTGTACCACGTCCAGGTGATGATGGTCGCCCGCGGCATCTCCCTGGACGACGTGTACGCCCACCTGTAAGCCGTACCCCGCACCCGATCCCGTAGAGAACGAGCAAAGGAAGCCGACCTCATGCTGCGCATCGCCGTCCCCAACAAGGGTTCACTGTCCGGCCCTGCGGCGGAGATGCTGCATGAGGCCGGTTACCAGCAGCGCCGCGAGTCCAAGGAGCTGCGCATCGTCGACCCGGAGAACGAGGTCGAGTTCTTCTACCTCCGCCCCCGCGACATCGCGATCTACGTCTCCTCCGGCCGCCTCGACATCGGCATCACCGGCCGTGACCTGCTGATCGACTCCGGTGCCGACGCCGAGGAGATCCTGCCGCTGGGCTTCGCCCGCTCCACGTTCCGCTTCGCCGCCAAGCCGGGCACCGCCGACGGCCTCCAGGACCTCAAGGGCAGGACCGTCGCCACCTCCTACGAGGGCATCGTCCAGAAGCACCTCGCGGACAGCGGCGTCGACGCCTCCGTCGTCCACCTGGACGGCGCCGTGGAGACCGCGATCGAGCTGGGCGTCGCCGAGGTGATCGCCGACGTCGTGGAGACCGGCACCAGCCTGCGCAACGCGGGTCTGGAGGTCTTCGGCGAGCCGATCATGAAGTCCGAGGCGATCGTCGTCCGCCGCACCGGCGCCGACGCCGAGGAGCCCAAGGTCCAGCAGTTCCTGCGCCGTCTCCAGGGCGTCCTGGTCGCCCGGACGTACGTGATGATGGACTACGACTGCCGGGTCGAGCAGCTGGAGAGGGCCGTCGCGCTCACCCCCGGCCTGGAGTCCCCGACCGTCTCCCCGCTGCACAACGAGGGCTGGGTCGCGGTCCGCGCCATGGTTCCGGCGAAGGAGGCCCAGCGGATCATGGACGACCTCTACGCCATCGGCGCCCGCGCCATCCTGACCACGGCCATCCACGCCTGCCGCCTGTAGAGGGGTACGCCGATGTCCGACCCGACCTCCCTTCCCGGCCTCCCCGTCACCTTCCGGCCCGGCCACACCCGGGCGATCCTGCTCACCGCCGGAGTCGTGATCTTCGTGGTGATATCCGGGATCGCCCTGCTGCTCGACATCGGCCCGGGCTCCCGGCTGACCTTCGTCATCACGGGGGCGCTGATCTTCTGGGTGCTGGCCCGGCTGGCCCGGGTGAAGGTGGTCGCCGACGCGTCCGGCGTCACCGTGGTGAACATCGCCGGAAAACGGCGCCTGGCCTGGGAGGAGATCCTCCGGGTGAACCTCCGGCCCGGCGACCCCTGGGTGTTCCTCGACCTGAGCGACGGCACCAGCCTGCCGGCGCTCGGTATCCAGCCGGGCATCGCCAAGCAGCGGGCCATCGCCGACGCCACGGCTCTCCGGGCGCTCGCCGAGGCCCACTCGGCGCCGTCCACCCTGCCGCACGAGCCCAGATCTTGATTAATCTGGTGGGCGGAGGCCGTCTCGCTGCGCCTCCGCCCCTGCGCGCCGCCCGGTGCACAGGGGTTCCTGCTACCCGAGGAGTGACCCTCTCCGGCGATGGACGGATCGTCCTGTAGTACCTGCGCCACCCCTGCCCGACAGAGCGGGAAGGCGGTGGCAGCGTGACCATCCCCCTGCTGCTCCTCGCAGCTGCGTTCCTGCTGATCCTCGCGAACGGCTTCTTCGTGGCGGCCGAATTCGGCCTGGTGACGGTCGAGCGTCCGGAGGCCGAGCAGGCCGCCGCCGACGGCGACGCCCGCGCCCGTACGGTCGTGGAGTCGCTGAAGGAGCTGTCCTTCCAGCTCTCCGGCACCCAGCTCGGCATCACCATCACCTCCCTGGTCGTCGGCATGCTCGCCGAACCGGCCCTGGCCGAGCTGCTGCACGGCCCGTTCGCCGCGCTCGGCATCCCCGAGGGCGCCGCCTCCGGCATCGCCGTGGTCGTCGGCATGCTGCTGGCCTCCGCGATCCAGATGGTGATCGGCGAGCTGGTGCCCAAGAACTGGGCGGTGTCCCGGCCGCTGCAGGTCGCGCGCTTCGTGGCCGGCCCCCAGCACCGCTTCGCCCGCCTGTTCCGCCCGGTGATCTCCGTGCTGAACACGGTCGCCAACCGGCTGGTCCGCGCCCTCGGCGTCGAACCCGCCGAGGAGCTGGCCTCCGCCCGCACCCCCGGCGAGCTCGTCTCGCTGGCCCGGCACTCCGCCCGGGCCGGCGCCCTGGAGCAGGACACGGCCGACCTGTTCGTCCGCACGCTGTCCCTGGGCGAGCTGACCGCACAGCACGTCATGACCCCGCGCGTGAGGGTGAGCGCGCTGCAGGACTCGGCCACCGCCGAGGACGTCGTCAACCTCACCCGGGCCACCGGCCTGTCCCGCTTCCCCGTCTACCGGGAGAAGATCGACGAGATCGTCGGCATGGCCCATCTGAAGGACGCGCTCGCCGTCCCGGTCCACGACCGGCTGCGCACCCCGGTCGGCCGCATCGCCCGCAAGGCGCTCCTCGTCCCCGAGACCCTGCCCGTCCAGCCGCTGCTCGCCCGGCTGCGCAGTGAGCAGCCCATCGCGGTCGTCGTGGACGAGTACGGCGGCACGGCCGGCGTGGTCACCCTGGAGGACATCGTCGAGGAACTGGTCGGCGAGGTCCGCGACGAGCACGACGCCAAGGACATGCCCGAGCTGGCCCCGGCCCCGCCCGAGGACGGCAGGGCCGCCTGGGACGTGGACGGCAGCTGCCGCGTCGACATCCTGCAGCGCATAGGCCTGGACGTGCCCGAGGGGCCGTACGAGACCGTCGCGGGCCTGGTCGCCGACCTGCTGGGCCGGATCCCGGCCCCCGGCGACCGGGCCGAACTGCCCGGCTGGCGGCTCTCGGTCCGCCAGGTCGGCCACTACCGCGCCGAACGGGTCCGCCTGGTCAGGACGGCCCCGGCCGCGAACGCGATGGAGGCCGCCCGATGAGCGTCCTCCAACTGGTCTTCGCGGGGCTGCTGGTACTCGCGAACGGATTCTTCGTCGGCGCCGAGTTCGCGCTCGTCTCCGTCCGCCGCAGCCAGATCGAACCGCTCGGCACCGCCCGGGCCCGCCAGGTGCTGTACGGCCTGGAACGCCTGCCGCAGATGATGGCCGCCGCCCAGTTCGGCATCACCGTCTGCTCGCTGACGCTCGGCGCGGTCGCCGAGCCGACCGTGGCGCACCTGCTGGAGCCGGTGTTCGCGTGGATCCACCTCCCGCACGGCATGATCCACCCGCTGGGCTATGTCATCGCGCTGGCCGCGGTGGTCTTCTTCCACCTCGTGATCGGCGAGATGGTCCCGAAGAACCTCGCGATGGCCGCGCCGGAGAAGGCCGCGCTGTGGCTCAGCCCCGGCCTGGTCTACTTCGCGCGCCTGTGCAGGCCGATCACGGTGGCCCTCGGCTTCTGCGCCCAGGGCATCCTGCGGCTGTTCCGGGTCGAGCCGAAGGACGAGGTGGAGGCGGTCGTCACCACCGAGCAGCTCAACCGGCTCCTGGAGGACTCCGGCCAGGCCGGCCTCCTCGACCCCGAGGAGCGCGAGCGCCTGGAGGACGCCCTGGAGCTGGGCTCCCGCCCGGTGACGGACGTGCTGCTGCGCCGGGAGTCCCTGGTCACGGTGGAGCCCTCGGTCACCCCGGGCGAGATCGTGGAGCTGACCGCCCGCACGGGCTACTCCCGCTTCCCGGTCGCGGCGACGGAGAAGGGCCCCTTCATGGGGTACGTGCACGTGAAGGACGTCCTCGACCTGGAGGACTCCGACCGGGCCGTCCCGCAGCAGGTGTGGCGCCCGATGGCCACGCTCCGCGCCGAGCTGCCGCTCGACGACGCCCTCACCGTCATGCGCCGCGCGGCCACCCACCTGGCCCAGGTGGCCGACGCCTCCGGCAAGGTCCTGGGCCTGGTGGCCCTGGAGGACGTCCTGGAGATGCTGGTGGGAGAGGTACGCGACCCGGCGCACCGGGAGGCCCCCGGGGTGCGGCTGACCGAACCGAGGGCGAGCGGGGAACCGGAGGAGGCCGGAGCGATGGCCTAGGGGACTGCGTCCGGATCAGCCCGGGTCCCACCTGATCCGGACGAAACCCCTAACTGTAGGACGACGGATCCTGCGGCCCCCGCCCCGACAGCACCTCCCCGTAGGCCTGCATCAGGTCGGGCAGCCGCAGGGTCGCCAGGTCCTCCCGGGACAGGGAACCCGCGTACGTCGACAGGCGGAGGTCCCGGTACGCGCAGCTCTTCTCGTACAGCGTCCGCAGGAACCGCCCGTTCCCCAGCTCGTCGATCCACCCCTGGTCGACCACGTGCCCGGCGATGGAGCGCAGTTCGTCCAGCGCCTCGTCGTCCCACTGGTCCCCGTTCTCCGCCGCGAGCACCTTGCCGATCTCGGTCAGCTCCAGCGGCCGGTAGGAGGGGAAGTCCACCCGGGTGGTGAAACGGGACGACAGACCGGGGTTGGCGGCGAGCAGGCGGTCCATGCCCTCCGGGTAGCCGGCCAGGATCACCACGAGGTGGTCCCGGTTGTCCTCGGCCCGCTTCAGCAGCACCTGCAGCGCCTCGTCGCCGTACGCGTCGCCCTTGCCGTATCCGGAGTTGGACAGCGAGTACGCCTCGTCCACGAAGAGCACCCCGCCGATCGCGGAGTCGATCAGTTCGTTGGCCTTCACGGCCGTCTGGCCCAGGTACTCGCCGACCAGGTCGGCCCGCTGCGCCTCCACGAGATGGTCACCGCCCAGGAGCCCCAGTGCGTAGAACACGCGCCCGAGGATCCGCGCGACCGTGGTCTTGCCCGTACCGGACGGCCCGGAGAAGACGAAGTGCCGTTTGGGCGGCTGCACCGGCAGCCCCTGCCCGGCCCGCAGCCGGGCCATGTTCAGCTGCGCCGACAGCGCCTTGACCTGGCGCTTGACCGGTTCGAGCCCCACCATGCGCTCCAGTTCGGCGAGCGCCTCCTCAAGTAACGCGGGGTCCGTCGGGCCGGCCGGGATCGGCGAGGCGGACACCCCGGACACCCCTGTCTTCACCCGCACCGAGGGATCGGTCACCGACGGCAGCGGCCCGGTCGGCAGATCGGGTTCGGGCAGTCGCAGGTCCCGGCCCTCCGTGCCGAACAGCGGATCGAAGCCGTCCGGCCCGTCCACGGTGTCCTGCCCGGCGCCGGTCAGCGTGATCGCGGCGAGGCCGGCCGCCTCGTCGTACCCGTCGCCCTCGGAGATGGCGGCGAGCCGGGCGGAGGTGTCCATGAAGGCCGGGTCGACCCGGTGCACCGCCCGGTACAGGGGGAGCGCGGCGGCCGAGCGCCCGGTCCCCTCGTGCGCCCGCGCCAGCCAGTACCGCAGCTCCTTGCGCTGCGGCTGCTCGCTGCGGCACCGCATCAGCGCGGCCGCCAGCAGCGGCTCGGCCTGGCCGTACATCTCCAGCCGGACCCGGGCCATGCCGCCGAACAGGCCGGCCTCGATGCCGAGCAGGGGATCGTCCAGCAGCGGGTCGGTGTGCCGGACCAGCTGCTCCCAGTCCTTGACCAGATAGGCGCGGCAGGCGTGCAGGAAGCGGACCTGCGGGTCGGCGTCCACCGGGGGCAGGCCGGCGAGGGCGCGGTCCAGCTCGGGCACGTGCCGGCCGTCCAGCCAGTGGGAGGCGTGCGCCAGCAGCAGATCGCGCGGGCTCTCCAGCACCGGCTGGACCCACCAGCCGAGCCAGTACCAGGAGTTGAGGGCCCGGCGGTGCCGGGTGCGCTGTTCGCCGAAGCGATCGCGGTGCCGGAACATCCGCAGCAGCGCGGTGGTCGTGTCGACCCGGAGCGCGTGCAGCCCGAGCCAGGCGTCCGCCATGCCCCCGTCCATCCGCACCGCGGTGCGGAACTCCTCCTCCGCCTGCGGGTAGGCGCCCATCGTGTAGGCGTCCACACCCCGCAGCCAGGCGAGGTCGGCCGGGGCCTCGGGGCCCTGCGTGCCGAAGTCCATCACGTCCCCCCACAAACCGTGCCCCCGTGGTTCACCACCGGGCAGTCGCCCGACGGCCGCCGCGGTCGAACCGCTGTGCCGCGGACCGGAGTTGCAGGTGCGAGGCAGCCGCTCGAAGGTCGCACCGAGGGCATCGTACCCGCGGTACCCGCGCGGGCCGAAGGGTGCCGCACGGGGCGTTCGGCGAGGTGGGAGCAGACGGGGCGCGCGGCGTTTCGTGACCGAGGGTGAGAAGCCCGGTGCGCGGGACGCCCGGGAAAAGGGGCCTGCGGGCAGAACGAAGCCCCCGGTCACGGGGGAACAACCGGGGGCTTCGCGTTGGTGGGCGACTCCGAAAGCCGCACATTGAGAACGTAAGACCTGTACGGCCCCCGGGTCAAGCGAAGTTGAGGCACTCGGGGAAGTTGCCCGGCACGGCTCTTCACCACTTCACCACATCGGGGACAGTCCATCACAGTGCGTCACACCGTGCCCGGCTTCGGGGGCGCCCCGGGCCCCGGCAGCACCCCGTACCCCTCCTGTCGCTGCAGCACCAGCAGATCGGCGTGGGGGCGCGAGGGGTCGGCGGCGAAGTGCGCTCGCTCCGCCGCGACCCAGCCCTCCCAGAACTCCCGCTGCTCGGCACCGTCCCGCTGCCGGCCGCGCGCCCAGGACTCCTCGCGGGGCAGCTCCATCCACAGCAGCCGGGCCAGGTACGGCCGCAGTGCCCGGCGGCCCGCGCCGACCCCCTCGATCAGGACGACGGGTGCGGCCGGCAGCGGGCGGGGGGTGCCGAAGGTGCGGGCCCGCCAGTCGTACGGGGCGTAGTGCGCGCTCTCGCCCCGGGCCAGGGGCTCGATCACCTGGGTCATGAGCCGGTCGGTCCAGGCGAAGAGCTGCTCGTGGCTGGCGATGTCGTCCAGGTGCAGCACCGGAGCACCGCCGAGTGCGTGCGCCAGCCGGCCGGCGAAGGTGGACTTCCCGGAGCCGGCGTGCCCGTCGACGGCGATCAGCCGGACCGGTCCCAGTGAAGGAGGGAGTCCGTGCAGTCTCTCGGCGAGGTCGTGAATGGTCATTCCCGGGGTGTGGTGGTGCCGGTGGGGCGTGTGGTGTGGTGTGTGGGTTTTCCGTGAAACAGTCTAGTAGTGGCCCACAGCGGCGGAACCGGGGGAGCCGCCGGACGGAAAACGTCGCGTTTTGAACCATCGGCTGGCGGCCAGTCAATGGCACCCGATAAACATTCCGAATCCCCTGACCGATATGTCGAATTCGGCGTTCCGGGTGTGGCCGACGCTGAGTAAGGTGCCTCCTGCGCACCGTGATGCGTCGAGCGGGGACTGGGCAGGGGGACATGGCCACGGAGTTATTCGAAGGGCACTATGTGTGGCATCCGGCGGCCGACGACCGCGTCCTGGCGAGCGTATGCGTCGACGTGCGCGCCGGTCGTTATCGATACGCCCACGAGGCGCTCGCCGAGACGCGTTCCGACTTCGCCCTGCGCGCCCACCGCTCACTGGTCCTCGCCTCCGAGGCGGCCGGCACCGACCTGGTGGAGCGCTGGCTCGCCGAGGAGCCGACGCCCGAGGCCGCGCTGATGTGGGCCCGGGTCGCGGTGCAGCGTGCGCTGCGGGCCGCCGACGCGCGCGACGACCGCGCCGAGGCGCTGGAGCGGATCGCGCTGGCCGCCTGCGACCGGGCCGCCGAGGCGGACCCGGCGGACCCCACACCCTGGGTCGCCCGGCTCGCCATGGCCCGGCTGCACCGGCTGCGCGACCCCGCCCCGCAGGGCCTGCTCACCGCCCCGCCCGGCCCGTGGCGGCTGTTCGCGCACATTCTCTCCCTCGACCCCTGGCACCGCGAGGCCCACCACCGCTTCCTGTCCTTCTTCTTCACGCGTCACGGCGGCTCGGTCACCGCGGCCTGGGACGTGGCCGCCTTCCTCAGCCAGCGGGCACCCGCCGACTCCGCCCTCCGGCTGCTGCCCCTGGTGGCCCTGGTCGAGAGCTACAACCCCACCCAGTTGCTCGCCGACCAGGTCTGGGAACAGCCCCAGTGGCGCGCCACCGCGCTGGCGATCTACCAGAACTGGCTGCCCACGGTGGCCGGTTACCGCTTCACCCCGGTGCTCGACCTGGCCTACCTCGCGCACGCGCTGGTCATGGGCCGGCGCGAGTTCGAGGCCCGGGCGGTCTTCACGGCGATGGGCCCGTACGCCTCGCGCATGCCCTGGAGCGCCTTCGGCGACCCCGTCGAGCAGCTCTCCCGGGCCCGGCGCGCCTGCGGCCTGCCCGTCCCGGGACCCGCCTGACCGCTCGTCCCACCCCCCACGAGAGAAAGGCCGATCTGTGTCGGAACGGATGTCGACCCCCCGGTCGCGGGCCCGCGCCGCGGACTCCGTCGTGCTCGACGACGACGCCACCCTGCATGCGATGGGTTATCCGCGAAAACTCACCCGGCGTTTCCAGGCGTTCGACAACTTCGCGATCTCGTTCACCATCATCAATATCCTCTCGGGTATTTTCTCGTCCTTCGGATTCGGCATGAACGCCGGCGGACCGCGCATTCTCGTCTTCGGCTGGATCGGCGTCTCGCTCATGGTGCTGCTCATCGGCGCGGCCATGGCGGAAGTCGCCTCCGCCTTTCCGACGAGCGGTGCCCTCTATTTCTCCGCCGGTAAACTCGCCAAGCGGCACAAAGGCGCCTGGTCGTGGTTCACGGGCTGGCTGAACTTCGTGGGCCAGATCGGCGGCACCGCCGCCACCGGCTATGCCGCCGCCACCTTCATCCAGGTGTTCGCCCAGTTGCAGTGGCCCTCCTACCAGCCGACCGCGCACCAGACGGTCCTGATCACGGCCGTCGTCATCGTGCTGCAGGGGGTCGCCAACACCTACACCGTCCAGCTCGTCGCCCTGCTGAACCGCATTTCCGTGTGGTGGCTGCTGATCGGACTCGTCGTGATCGTGGGAGCACTGATAGTGATGCCCGATCACCAC
The DNA here is from genome assembly GCF_017526105.1 of Streptomyces cyanogenus. Lineage (NCBI taxonomy): Bacteria > Bacillati > Actinomycetota > Actinomycetes > Kitasatosporales > Streptomycetaceae > Streptomyces > Streptomyces cyanogenus. The sequence continues at coordinate 1,810,502 of NZ_CP071839.1, read as the reverse complement.
CGGTCCGCGTCCTTCGTGACGCATTTCGAGAACAACACCGGCTTCACGAGCGGCCTTTACGGCGGCATGCTCGGCCTGCTGGTGACCAGCTGGACCTTCACCGGGTTCGACGGCAGCTTCCACATGTCCGAGGAAACGGTCCGCGCGACGGTCAGCGCCCCGAAGGGCATCACCCGCGCCATCGGCTATTCGGCGGTCGCCGGCCTGGTCCTGATGCTGGCACTGGTCTACAGCATCGGCGACTACGCCGCGGTGGCCGGGGCGCCCGCTCCGCCGGTCCGGATCCTCGTCGACGGGCTCGGGCTGCGTACCGCCAAGGTGATGCTGCTCATCGTCATCGGCGCGATGCTCTTCTGCGGTCTGGCCAACCTGACCAGCAACACCCGGCAGATCTTCGCCTTCTCCCGGGACGGTGCCATGCCGGGCTCCCGCTGGTGGCACTCGGTCTCGGCGCGCACCCGTACACCGGTGAAGGCCGTGTGGCTCGCGGTCGTCTGCTCGTTGGCCCTGGTGGTGCCGGGCTGGTGGTCGCACACGGCGTTCACCGCCATCGTCAGCGTCAACGTGGTCGGGCTCTTCCTGGCCTACGCCGTGCCGATCTTCCTGCGGCTGCGGCTCGGTGACGCCTTCCAGCCCGGGCCCTGGCACCTGGGCCGCTGGGGCAGGCCGATCGGCTGGCTGGCGGTGGTCTGGATCCTGCTCAGCAGCGTCCTGTTCATGCTGCCGCAGGCCTCGCCGATCACCGTCGACTCCTTCAACTACGCGCCGATCGCGCTCGCCGTCGTCCTTCTGGTGGCCACGGTGTGGTGGTTCGCCACGGCCCGCCGCCGCTTCCAGGGGCCGGTGAGCTACGGGCGCCCCGACGAGGTCGCCGCGATGGATCTCGTCTGACGGGGCCGTCCACTCGGGTGGTCGCGCACCGCGGGCGGGTGCGGGTGCGTGGGGCGGGCCGGCCGTATGCCGGCGCGGCCCCACGCACCCGCCGCCGGCTTCCTGGCGGCACCCCGCCGGCGCGGGCGGGCGGCCACCGGCCCCGGCGGTACGGCCTTCCAGTGGCCGAGACCAATGTTCCTGGCGCGGCATGCGCGGAAGTGCTGGCAGGGCCGTCCGGCCTCCTTCATAGTTGGCGCACCGGACCAGCCCGACTCGGACACCCTGGGGGTCGTCGCGCCCATGAGCAGAGCCCAAGAGCCGTCCCGCAGAACCGTTCTGGCAGTAGCCGTCGCCGCGGCGGTGACCGGAACGGCGGCTCCCGCTGCCGCCGCCGCACCGCGCACCGCCGCCGCCGACCATCCCGGCCAGGTGCAGGCCCGCCCGATCGACTACCACGCCTGGACGACGTACCGGGACTGGCGCTGTGGCACCGTCCAGGGTGCCCGAGCGGTGTCCGGCCGGCGCCCCGGCGTCGTGATCGGCGCCCCCGCGGGCCGTACCGACTACACCGACCCGCACACCGGCACCACCGCCACCTGGGAGTACGCGACCTGGACCTCCCCGGCGCACCGGCTCACCGTGCCCGCGACCGAGGCCGTCGCCTCCTGGAACGCGGACACCCCCGACGGCACCTGGCTGCAGGTCGAGCTGCACGGCACGTACTCCGACGGCACCGAGACGCCCTGGTACGTGATGGGCCGCTGGGCGGCCGGCGACCGGGACATCAAGCGGACCTCGGTGGACGACCAGACCGACGGCAAGAGCACCATCTGGACCGACACCTTCGCCATCGACGACCCGAGCACCGGCCTGCGCCTGACGTCGTACCGGCTGCGCCTGACCCTGTACCGCCGGCCCGGCACGCACCTGACGCCGACCGTCTGGCGGCTCGGCGCGATGGGCTCCGACATCCCCGACCGCTTCACCGTCCCGGCCTCCACCCCCGGACTCGCCCAGGAACTGGCCGTCCCGCGCTACTCGCAGGAGATCCACAAGGGCCAGTACCCCGAGTACGACAACGGCGGCGAGGCCTGGTGCAGCCCCACCTCCTCGCAGATGATCATCGAGTACTGGGGCGGCCGGCTCACCCCCGAGCAGCTGTCCTGGGTCGACCCCTCCTACGCCGACCCGCAGGTGTGCCACGCGGCCCGCTCCACCTACGACCACCAGTACCAGGGCTGCGGCAACTGGCCCTTCAACGCCGCCTACGCGGCCACCTTCGCGGGCCTGCAGGGCGTCGTCACCCGGCTCTCCTCCCTCACCGACCTGGAGACGCTGATCGCGGCCGGCATCCCGGCCATAACGTCCCAGTCGTTCCTCAAGGAGGAGCTGACGGGGGCCGGTTACGGCACCTCCGGACACCTGATGACCGTCATCGGCTTCACCGCCGAGGGGGACGTGATCGCGGGCGACCCGGCCTCGCCGAGCGACGAGGCGGTGCGGCGCGTCTACAAGCGGCGCGAGTGGGAGAACATCTGGCTCAGGACGAAGCGGTACAACGCCTCCGGCAAGGTCGTCTCCGGTACCGGCGGGGTCTGCTACCTCTACTTCCCGGCCCACCCGACCCCGCACCAGCGCAAGGCGCTCGCCGCGGTGGGCGTGCACTGAGGCCGGCTTCCCGCGGCCTGTGACCAAGCTCATCGCCGCGGACCCGGACGCGGGTGGCATGGTGGACGGATGGGTGGGGGATTCCGCCGTACACGTCCGACCTCTGCGAGCCACACCATGACCGCACATCCAGCCACCGCCCCCCGCGCCGTCACCGGAGGCCCCGGGGAAGACGGGCCCAGGATTCTTGAGCACGCCCTGGGATGGATCCTCGTCGCGGTGTTCGCCATGCTCGTGACCCGGCTCGGCCTGCTCTGAACCGACCGCTCACGCCTGCGGATTGTTCTGACATACTGCGGAAGTCCCGCCGCGCCTAGTCCAGGGTCGACCGTGAACATGCCGCAGCAGCGTGCCGCCACCCAGGTGCGCGGCACCGAGCGCTCCGTGGCGCGCCGCGCCGAACTCATCGCCATCGGGCGGAAGCTGTTCGCCGACACGTCCTACGACGCGTTGTCCATGGACGACATCGCCCGCCAGGCGCGGGTCGCCAAGGGGCTGATCTACTACTACTTCCGGTCCAAGCGCGGCTACTACCTGGCGATCATCCAGGACTCCGTCGCCGACCTGGTCACCTCCGCCGCCGGCAGTCTCCGGCTGCCCGCCGTGGACCGCGTGCACCGCACGATCGACGGCTATCTGCGCTACGCCGAACACCACCAGGCCGCCTACCGCACCATCGTCAGCGGCGGCGTCGGCTTCGACACCGAGGTGCACGCGATCCGGGACGGCGTACGCGAGGCGATCATCGCGGCGATCGCCGAGGGGGCCTACGGCCGCGGTGACATCTCCCCGCTGGCCCGGATGGGCCTGCTGTCCTGGGTGTGCAGCGTGGAGGGCGCCACCCTGGACTGGATCGACCGCCCCCGGCTGTCCCGCGACACCATGCGTGAGCTGCTGGTGAAGACGCTCGGCGGGGCCCTGCGCGCCGTGGAGGAGCTGGACCCCGCCCACCCGGCCCCGCCGCCGGCCCGCCGGGGCGGCTGACCGGAGCCGGCCGCCCGGGCTAGTTGATCGCCCTGATCAGCTCACCGTTCGCGGTGTCGCCGCTCAGCTCCCAGAAGAACGTGCCGCCGAGGCCCTGCTGGTTCTTGTACGTCATCTTCGTGGCGATGGTCGCCGGGGTGTCGTAACTCCACCAGTCGCTGCCGCACTTGGCGTAGGCGGTGCCGCCCACGGTGCCGGTCGCCGGGCACTTGGCCTTGAGCACCTTGTAGTCGTCGATGCCCTGCTCGTACGTGCCCGCCGCCGGGCCGGTGGCCCTACCGCCGGGCGCCGCCTGGGTGACGCCGGTCCAGCCGCGGCCGTAGAAGCCGATGCCGAGCAGCAGCTTCGAGGCGGGGATGCCGAGGCCCTTGAGCTTGGCGATCGTCGCCGACGTGTAGTAGTTCGCCTTGGGAATGCCCGAGTAGGAGTTCAGCGGGGAGTGCGGGGCGGTCGGGCCGGTCGCGTCCCAGGCGCCGAAGTAGTCGTACGTCATCGGGTTGTACCAGTCGACGTACTGGGCGGCGCCCGCGTAGTTCGCCGCGTCGATCTTGCCGCCGCTGGTGGCGTCCGCGGTGATCGCCGCGGTGACCAGGTTCCCGGAGCCGAACTTCGACCGCAGGGCGGCCATCAGGTTCCTGAAGGCCTCCCGCCCGCTGGTGTCGCAGGTGCTGCCGCAGGCGTTCGGGTACTCCCAGTCGATGTCGATGCCGTCGAAGACGCCCGCCCACTTGGAGTTCTTCACCAGGTCGTAGCAGGACTGGGCGAAGGCGGCCGGGTTCTTCGCGGCCTCGCCGAAGCCGCCGGACCAGGTCCAGCCGCCGAAGGACCACAGGATCTTCAGGCCCGGGTGCTTCTTCTTCAGCTTCAGCAGCTGGTTGAAGTTGCCGCGCAGCGGCTGGTCCCAGGTGTCGGCGACGCCGTCGACGGACTCGGCGGCGGTGTAGGCCCGGTCGGTGGCCGCGTAGGAGTCGCCCATGGCGCACTTGCCGCCGGTGACGTTGCCGAAGGCGTAGTTGATGTGGGTCAGCCTGGCCCCGGAGCCGGAGGTCTCGATGTTCTTGACGTAGTACTTGCGGTCGTAGGTGCCCCATTCGGTGAAGTAGCCGACGACCTTGGAGCCGGCCGTCAGCTGCGGCGCGTCCGGGGCCGCCGCGGTCGCCGTGCCGGTGCCGGCCAGCAGGCCGGCGCCGAGGGCGGCGGTACACGCGGCCGAGACGAGCGCCCGGACGAGGGAGCGGTGGGGAGTGTGCATCGGTGTCTCCTCGTGGGGGGAGGGGATCGTGCGCCGATTGGCATGAACGCGGTAAAGCGTTGGTCATGCACAGTAGGAGGACTAGACCATTTGGTCAATGGTTCGGACCAATTCCCGCCCGGCGGGACACCTCGGCTGGACTCTTGAAGTAAGCGGTCGTTAACTGGTGACGGGAGGTCGCCGATCGGGCATACTCACAGCGCATGCCGCAGGTCAGCGGCTTCCGAGACCCGGGAGCCGGCGCCTTCGGCCCAGCGCAACGATCAGGCGGAGCCGCCCCCCACCCCGGGCCGGACCGCCGGTGCCCGAACAGGGAGGAGCCGACGCCATGTCCGACCGCGACCCGCAGCCGGTGGAGCGTCAACTGCCCACGGAGGAGGCGAGAGATCTGCTCGCCCTCGTCCGGGACATCGCCCAGCGCGAGATCGCGCCGAAGGCCGCGGAGGAGGAGGACGCGGGACGCTTCCCGCGCGAGATCTTCACGCTGCTCTCCGAGGCAGGCCTGCTGGGCCTGCCGTACGACTCGGAGTACGGCGGCGGCGACCAGCCGTACGAGGTCTACCTCCAGGTCCTCGAGGAGCTGGCCGCGGCCCGGCTCACCGTCGGTCTCGGCGTCAGCGTCCACACGCTCGCGTCCTACGCGCTCGCCACCTACGGCACCAAGCAGCAGCAGGTCGAGCACCTGCCCGCGATGCTGGGCGGCGGCCTGCTCGGCGCCTACTGCCTGTCCGAGCCGTCCTCCGGTTCCGACGCGGCCTCCCTGCGCACCAAGGCCGTACGGGACGCCGAGGGAAGCTGGGTGATCGACGGCACCAAGGCCTGGATCACGCACGGCGGGATCGCCGACTTCTACACCGTGATGGCCCGCACCGGCGAGGACGGCCCGCGCGGGATCACCGCCTTCCTCGTGCCCGGCGACGCGCCCGGCCTGAGCGGCGCCGCCCCCGAGAAGAAAATGGGCATGAAGGGCTCGCCCACCGCCCAGGTGCACTTCGACGGCGTCCGCGTCCCGGACGACCGGCGCATCGGCGAGGAGGGCCAGGGCTTCTCCATCGCCCTGGCGGCGCTCGACTCCGGCCGGCTCGGCATCGCAGCCTGCGCCATCGGCCTCGCCCAGGCCGCGCTGGACGAGGCCGTCCGCTACGCCACCCAGCGCCGCCAGTTCGGCCGGGCCATCGCCGACTTCCAGGGCCTGCGCTTCATGCTCGCCGACATGGCCACCCAGATCGAGGCGGGCCGTGCGCTGTACCTCGCCGCGGCGCGGCTGCGCGACGCCGGCAGGCCGTTCGCCAAGCAGGCCGCCATGGCCAAGCTGCACTGCACCGACGCGGCCATGAAGGTCACCACGGACGCGGTGCAGATACTGGGCGGCTACGGCTACACCGCCGACTTCCCGGCCGAGCGCTATATGCGCGAGGCCAAGGTCCTGCAGATCGTCGAGGGCACCAACCAGATCCAGCGGATGGTCATCGCCCGTCACCTGGCGGGGCCGGAAGGTCGCTGAACTGGCCCGTGAGGACCGTGGGGGCCGCCAGCCTGACCCACTCCGGGTCGTGGCGGCCCGGCAGGGTGCGGCCCCGGTCGGCCCAGGTGCGCATGAGGTCGCGGTAGATGGGCGGGTCCTGCGGCAGGGGCGGCGGAACCGATTCTGCCGGGCGCGGGACGAAAATGCGGCGCTGACGCCCGGTCGTCGCGTACGTGGGGGTCATACCCGGGCAACGCGGCGACGGCCCGACAGGTCACCCTCCGGCGCAATAGAGCGTCAGTTCACGCCCGTCCGCTTCCCCCCTCTGGCCTCCTGCGGTCGGCTGACGTACCGTCAGCGGACCATCGTCCAGGGGGTGTCCGTGGCCGACGACCGTCCCGTACCGCTCGACGAGTACCCAGTGCACCAGGTGCCGCTCTCCATGAAGCACGTGGCCACCGGCGACCGGAACGCCTACGACCGCTGCATCTTCCACGTCTTCGACCACACCGGCCGCGCCCTGCTCATCCTCGGCCTCGGCGTCTACCCCAACCTCGGCGTGACCGACGCCTACGCCACCCTCCGCACCGGCGACACCCTGCACGCCGTGCGGGCCTCCGACGCCCTCGGCGAGGACCGGATGCGGCTCGCCGTCGGCCCGCTGCGTATCGAGGTGGTCCGGCCGCTCCGGCGCCTGCGCCTGGTCTGCACCGACGACCTGCTGGCGTACGACCTCACCTGGACCGCCGACTTCCCGGCCCTGTGGGAGCCGCACCACCTCCAGCGCCGGGGCGACCGGCTCACCCTGGAGGGCCGCCGCTTCGTCCAGGCGGGACGGGCCGAGGGCGTGATCCGGGCGGGCGGGGCGGAGTTCGCCGTCTCGGTGGAGGGCTGGACCGGCACCCGGGACCGCAGCTGGGGCGTGCGCCCGGTACCCGGCGAGGACGGCGGCCGGCTCGCCGCCGACCACCCCACCGAGGGCTTCCACTGGATCTGGTGCCCGGTCCGCTTCGACGACCGCTTCCTGATGGTCGTCGTCCAGGAGGACGCCGACGGCTACCGCTCCCTGAACGACGCCACCCTGGTCCGTCCCGGCCACCGCGACCGCCAACTCGGCTGGCCCCGCGCCGAGATCGGCTACCGCTCCGGCACCCGGCACCCCGAGCGCGCCGTCGTCCACCTCGGCGACGCGCGCACGCCGCGGGAACTGGAGGTGGAGATCCTCGCCTCCTCGCCGCTGGCCGTCGGCGCGGGCTACCCGCCGGCCGACGACTGGCAGCACGGCACCTGGCGTGGCGGCGGCTGGGTGGACCACCGTACCTACGACATGTCGGCACCGCACCCGCTCGCCGCCTACGGCGTCACCGACCACTCCGCGCGCTTCCGCATGGACGGGCGGACCGGGTACGGGATCTTCGAGCACGGCTCGTTCGGCCGGCACGATCCGAGCGGGTTCACGGACTTCACCTCCACAGCGCCGTAAGGGGGCTCCGCCCATGGCCACGGCACCTCGTCCCCGCACCAGCACGCGGGACCGCACGGAACTGACCCGGCGGCTCACCGCCTGGCTCGGCACCCGGCTCCCGGGCGCCGGGGCCACCGGCGTCACCGTTCCGGCCTCCAACGGCATGTCCAGCGAGACCCTGCTGTTCGACATCGACCATCCGCGGCCGCCGGTGCGCTCCTGCGCGCTGCGGATGGCGGCGGACCCGGCGGCGTACACCGTCTTCCCGGCGTACGACATGGCCCGCCAGTACCGCACCCTGAAGCTCGTGGCCGAGCACACGGACGTACCCGTGCCCCGGGTGCTCTGGCTGGAGGAGGACCCGGCACCGCTCGGGGCGCCGTTCTTCGTCATGGAACGGGTGGCCGGGCGCGTGCCCCCGGACGTCATGCCGTACACCTACGAGGGCAGTTGGCTGCACGCGGCGAGCGACGCCGAACGCGAGCACCTGGAGGCGGCCACGATCGGGCTGCTGGCCCGCCTGCACGACCAGGTGCCCCTGTCCACGGCCCCGTTCCTGGCCCTGCCCGGGGAAGGCGACGCGCTGCGCCGGCATGTGGCGGCCCAACGCGCCTACTACTCCTGGGTGGTCGACGGCCTCGCCCGCTCACCCCTCATCGAGGACGCGTTCGACCGACTGGCCGAGCTGTGGCCGCGCGAACCCGGCGCACCCGTCCTCACCTGGGGAGACGCCCGCATCGGGAACATCGTCTACGACGGCTTCGAACCCGTCGCCGTGCTGGACTGGGAGATGGCGGCGCCCGCCCCGCGCGAGGTGGACCTGGGCTGGACGATCTACCTGCACCGGTTCTTCCAGGACCTCACGACCGGCTCCGGGCAGCGCGGTCTGCCCGGCCTGCTGCGCCGCGACCGGGTCGAGGCCCGCTACGCGCACCTGACCGGGCACACCCCGCGGGACATGGACTTCCACATCCTCTACGCCGCCCTGCGGCACGCCATCGTCATGCTGCGCATCGCCTACCGCCGGGTGCACTTCGGGGAGGCCGCCGTCCCGGCGGACCCGGACACGCTGATCCTGCACCACGACAGCCTGCGCGCCATGGTGCAGGGCACCCACGGGAAGCGGTGAGGCGGCTCAGGCGGCCTGGCGGCGCATCGCCGGCACGCGCATCGGGCGCGAGCCCGGGCCGCCGACGTGAGAGAAGGGCTGCGTCCGCCAGTTCAGACCCTGGGGGAGCGTCAGCAGCAGGGCGGTGTCCTGCTCCTGCGGTTCGAAGGACTCGTCCGCGGGGCGGGCGTCGGCCGCCGAACGGCCCGTGCCCGCGCACACCGTGAGCCCGAACGGGTTCCACGGCGAGGCGCACAGCGCGTGCTCCGGCAGGACCTCCTCGTCCGCCAGCAGCGCGATCGGCTGGGCGCAGTCCGGGCAGATCACCCGGTACATCTCGAAGGTGTCGTAGGCGTCCAGTTCCTCGTCGAGGGCGTCGGGTTCGACGCCCTCCGGTTCGGGCTCGGCGACCGGCTGCCGGTGTGTGGACGTGGACCGACCAGGGCGGTGGGTACTCTGCATGGGTTCTCCCCCTAAGGCTGGGCCGTGAAGGCGCTGCGGCCTCGACCACAGCAAGCACTTCCCGTCCGGCCCCGGCGGTAATCACGAGAGCATCACGGAGCCTGTTCGGGATGTGTGGTGTTCGTCACATGCCACCAGCAGGTGCCCGTCCCGGTGGTTTTTCTCCCGAACCGGGAATGACCTGCGTCTCTGAAGTATCCGCGGAGATCATGCGCACGGTAGGTTGTGGCGGCATGGAGGAGCTGGACCGTCAGATCGTGCAGCTGCTCGTCAAGGACGGGCGGATGAGCTACACAGACCTGGGCAAGGCCACGGGCCTGTCCACGTCGGCCGTGCACCAGCGGGTGCGCCGGCTGGAGCAGCGTGGCGTCATCCGCGGCTACGCCGCGGTGGTCGACCCGGAGGCCGTCGGGCTGCCGCTGACCGCGTTCATCTCGGTGAAGCCGTTCGACCCCAGCGCCCCCGACGACATCGCGGACCGCCTCGCCGGCGTCCCCGAGATCGAGGCCTGCCACAGCGTGGCCGGCGACGAGAACTACATCCTCAAGGTGCGCGTCTCCACCCCGCACGAGCTGGAGGAACTGCTGGCCCGGCTGCGTTCGCTGGCAGGGGTCTCGACGCGGACGACGGTGGTCCTCTCGACGCCGTACGAGGCCCGGCCGCCGAAGATCTGACAGCCGCCAGGCGCCCGCCGCCCGCCCACCCCGTGCCGGGCGCCCTTTCGGGCGCCCCAGGTGCGGCTCCTGCTCGGTGGCGAGGGAAACTGTCGGCCATGAGCAACAGCACCGCCGAGCCCCCCAAGACCGTCCTGCTCCGCCGCGGCGAGGTGCACAGCCCCGCGGACCCCTTCGCCACCGCGATGGTGGTGGAGCGCGGCCAGGTCGCCTGGGTCGGCTCCGAGGGTGCCGCCGACGCCTTCGCCGACGGCGTGGACGAGGTGGTCGACCTCGACGGCGCCCTGGTCACCCCGGCCTTCACCGACGCCCATGTGCACACCACGGCCACCGGCCTCGCGCTGACCGGCCTGGACCTGTCCGGCACCCCCTCCCTGGAGGCGGCCCTCGCCCGGATCCGCGAGTTCGCCGCCGCCCGCCCCGACGACCGGGTGCTGCTGGGCCACGGCTGGGACGCCGCCCGCTGGCCCGGCGGCCGCCCGCCGGCCCGCGCGGAACTGGACGCGGCCACCGGCGGACGCCCCCTGTACCTGAGCCGCATCGACGTGCACTCCGCGGTCGTCACCACCGCCCTGCTGGACCTGGTCCCCGGCGACGTCCCGCGCGAGGACGCCCCGCTCACCGCCGACGCCCACCACGCCGTCCGCGAGGCCGCCCTCGCCGCTCTCACGCCCGCCCAGCGCGCCGAGGCCCAGCGCACCGCCCTGGCGCACGCCGCCTCCCTCGGCATCGGCACCGTGCACGAGTGCGGCGGCCCGCAGATCTCCTCCGAGGACGACTTCACCGGCCTGCTGCGGCTCGCCGCCGAGCTGCCGGGCCCCCGCGTGGTCGGCTACTGGGCCGAGCGGGCCGAGGAAGGCGTGGCCAAGGCCCGCGAGCTGGGCGCGGCCGGCGCCGCGGGCGACCTCTTCGCCGACGGCGCCTTCGGCTCGCACACCGCCTGCCTGCACGAGCCGTACGCCGACGCCGGCCACACCGGCACCGCCTACCTGGACGCCGACGCCGTCGCCGCCCACGTGGTGGCCTGCACCGAGGCGGGCCTGCAGGCCGGCTTCCACGCCATCGGCGACGCCGCCGTCACCGCCGTGGTCGAGGGCGTCCGCGCCGCCGCCGAGAAGCTCGGCCTCGCCCGGATCCGCGCCGCCCGGCACCGCGTCGAGCACGCCGAGATGCTCACCCCCGAGACCGTGGCCGGCTTCGCCGAACTGGGCCTGATCGCCTCCGTCCAGCCCGCCTTCGACGCACTGTGGGGCGGCGAGGACGGCATGTACGCCCGGCGTCTGGGCGTGGAGCGGGCCCGCACCCTCAACCCGTTCGCCGCGCTGCTGCGCTCCGGGGTGCCGCTCGCGTTCGGCTCCGACAGCCCGGTCACCCCGCTCGACCCGTGGGGCACGGTCCGGGCCGCCGCCTTCCACCACACGCCCGAGCACCGGATCTCCGTCCGCGCCGCGTTCACCGCGCACACGCGCGGCGGCTGGCGCGCCATCGGCCGCGACGACGCGGGTGTCCTGGTCCCGGGCGCCCCCGCCGACTACGCCGTCTGGCGCACCGACGAGCTGATCGTCCAGGCCCCCGACGACCGGGTCGCCCGCTGGTCCACCGACCCGCGCTCCGGCACCCCCGGCCTGCCCGACCTCACCCCCGGCCGGGACCTGCCGGTCTGCCTGCGCACGGTGGTGGGCGGGCGGACGGTGTTCGTACGGCCGGGCGAGTGATCTCCCGGGGTGGCGCGGCGGCCGGCCGCCGCCGCGGCCCCGCCGCCCGACCTGCGCATCCTCCCCGCAGACCGCCGCGTTGATGCCGTTTTCCCTGGTCAGGTGGCTGTTGACAGTCGACGGCCAGGGCCCGGTAGGTTCGTTCGAGTCCACCACCGGACGCCCGACCGGGGGACGTTCAGCCGACTCGCCGCAGCGCCGCTGGGTCAGGGACGGTGTGCCGCACCGGGGCACCGTCGCTGGGAGCCAGGCTCAGCGCCCGCGGCGACACGGGAACGTTCAGGCTGGTCGGCCAGGTGTGACCCGGGTGGGGCCCGGGCGTTCAGTAGACAACGGCTTTCGGTCGATCCGCAGCCAGCGGGTCCCAGGTCGGCCCGAAGGGCGCCGGGCCCCCATCCGCCGTCGTGGCGACGGTGTTCGGCGTACGGCGGAAAGGCACCGGAAGACAGCGGGAAGGCGCCGAAAAAACTCAGTCTTACCCCGCTCTTGTGGAATCGACACCACGATACGAACGCGTCGTCGCGTCTTCACAGGCCGCAGCCAACTATGGTGGACCTCTGCGTACAACATGAAGGGGCAGCAGTGAACGACGGCGACGGGACCCTCGCGGCCAAGGCCCAGGGGAGGCAGTTCGGTCCGCTCGGCACGGCCTTGGTGATCATCCCGACCTACAACGAGGCGGAGAACATCAAGTCCATCGTCGGCCGGGTACGCAAGGCCGTCCCCGAGGCGCACGTACTGATCGCGGACGACAACAGTCCCGACGGCACCGGCAAGCTCGCCGACGAGCTGGCCGCCGAGGACGACCACGTCCAGGTCCTGCACCGCAAGGGCAAGGAGGGCCTCGGCGCCGCCTACCTCGCGGGCTTCCGCTGGGGCCTGGAGCGGGACTACGGCGTGCTGATCGAGATGGACGCCGACGGCTCCCACCAGCCCGAGGAACTGCCCCGGCTGCTCACCGCCCTCAAGAGCGCCGACCTGGTCCTCGGCTCCCGCTGGGTGCCCGGCGGCCGGGTGGTCAACTGGCCCAAGTCCCGGGAGTTCCTCTCGCGGGGCGGCTCGACCTACTCGCGGCTCATGCTCGACGTGCCGATCCGGGACGTCACCGGCGGCTTCCGGGCCTTTCGCCGCGAGACCCTGGAAGGCCTCGGCCTCGGCGAGGTCGCCTCGCAGGGCTACTGCTTCCAGGTCGACCTGGCCCGCCGCGCCGTGAAGGCCGGGTACCACGTCGTCGAGGTGCCCATCACCTTCGTCGAGCGGGCGCTGGGCGACTCCAAGATGAGCCGGGACATCGTGGTCGAGGCGCTGTGGCGGGTCACCGCCTGGGGCGTCGGAGACCGCCTGGGCAAGCTCGCCGGCAAGGACAAGCGCGCCTAGCACACCGGTTCCCGGTACGGCTGATCGCTCCCTTATCCGGTGCTGAGCCGCGCCCAGGCACACTGGGGGCATGACGACTGGCACTCCGACCTCCCCGTACACCCGCCGTCGGCCCTCCCGGCTGCGCAGGTATCTGCCGCTGGGCCTCGCCGCGTGGCTGGTGCTGGAGATCTGGCTGCTGACCCTGGTCGCCGGCGCGGCCGGCGGGCTCACCGTGTTCCTGCTGCTCGTCGCGGGATTCGTGGCCGGCTCCGTGGTCATCAAGCGGGCGGGCCGCCGTGCCTTCCAGAACCTGAACGAGGCGCTGCGGCAGGGCGGCTCGCCGGCGCGCGGCGGCGGCAACGGCCTGATGATGCTCGGCGGCCTGCTGCTGATGATCCCCGGCCTGCTCTCGGACGCGGCCGGACTGCTCCTGCTGCTCCCGCCGGTCCAGAAGGCGGTGGGCCGCCTGGGGGAGAGTGCCCTGGAGCGGAGCCTGCGCAAGGCCGCCCCGGGCACCCTGGGGGACGCCTTCCAGCAGGTCCGGATGCACCGGCCCGACGGCAAGGTGGTGCAGGGCGAGGTCATCAGGGACGACGGGCCGTACGACGCCCCGCAGGAGCCCCGCCCGCCGCTGACGCGCTGAGCGTCCGCACCCGCACGAACGACCGCGGGCGCCGTACGTGAGATCACGCACGGCGCCCGCGGTCAGTTGCGTTGCGCTGTATGAAGCAGCCGAGCCCCGTCAGGGGCTAGGCGCTCTTGCGGCTGTCCCTGGGGTGGACCGCGATGTTCATCGCCCCCGAACGCAGAACCGCCAGACGCTCCTCGAGGACCTCTTCGAGTTCCTCGCGGGTGCGCCGCTCCATCAGCATGTCCCAATGGGTACGCGCGGGCTTGGCCTTCTTCTCCTCAGGGCCGTCGCCGTCCACCAGGAGTGCCTGGGCACCGCAGACCTTGCACTCCCACTCCGGCGGGATCTCCGCCTCGACCGAGAAGGGCATCTCGAAACGGTGCCCCTTCTCACATGCGTACTCCACGGCCTGGCGCGGAGCCAGGTCGATGCCGCGGTCCGTCTCGTAGCTGGTCACCACGAGGCGCGTACCGCGAAGAGCTCGCTCACTCATGAATCGTGCCTCCCGGGCTTGTCGCCCACAGGACAGGTGTCGCTGTCGTCGTCATCCGGTCAACGTCCGGTCGGCGGTAAAGATTCCCGTTCCGGGTCCCGTTCCGGGTCATGCGTCGCCGTCGTAGCCGCCCCTTGTTCTACCCACAGGCGCCCGGTTTGTCACATCTGCTAGCAGATGTCACCCAGCGTTTCGGCATCTTTGACGCGCAGTAACGGTACGCCTGGCAGGCCAAACGCGTACACTACCGCCCTTTCACGCCGAGTGCTAAATCGGCGCCTAGATCTTTTCCGGAACCGGGTTGCCCGCCTCGCGGATCGCCCGGCGCACGGGGACCCGTGCGAGCAGGGCGAAACCGAGGACGAAGAAGGCCACCAGCGAGAAGATCGCGGACCGGTAGCTTCCGGTCAGCTGGTAGGTCATGCCGAACAGCAGCGGGCCGAGCCAGCTCATCCCGCGGTCGCTCATCTCGTACGCGGAGAAGTACTCCGCCTCCTTGCCCGGCGGCACGAGATGGGAGAACAGCGACCGGGACAGCGCCTGGCTGCCGCCGAGGACCAGGCCGATCCCGGCGGCCAGCAGGAAGAACCACACCGGCGCCCGCGCGGGCAGGAACCAGCCCGCCGCCAGCGTGAGCGTCCAGGCCAGCAGCGAGCCGAGGATCGTGCGCTGCGCGCCGTACCTCCGCGCCAGCCGGCCCATCGCCAGGGCGCCGGCCACCGCCAGCACCTGCACCAGCAGCACGGCCACGATGAGCGTCGACTGGCCGAGCGCCAGTTCCTCCGAGCCGTACACCGACGCCTGGGTGATCACCGTCTGGATGCCGTCGTTGTAGACGAGGTACGCCAGCAGGAACGCCAGGGTCAGCGGATGCCTGCGCATGTCCCGGACCGTCGCCGCGAGCTGCCGCAGCCCCGGAGCAGTCGCCTGCGCCACGCGCGCGTGCCGGTCGCGCAGCGTGCGCAGCGGGACGAGCGTGAAGGCACCCCACCACAGTCCGGCCGAGGCCAGGCAGATGCGGACCGCGGCCGTCTCGGACAGGCCGAAGGAGTCGTGCGCCGAGTAGAGCACCAGGTCGGCGACGAGGACCAGCGAGCCCGCCGCGTAGCCGAACGCCCAGCCCCGGGACGAGACCGCGTCCCGCTGGTCCGGCGGGGCGATCTGCGGCAGGTACGAGTTGTAGATCATCATCCCGACGGACTGCGCCGCGTTGGCCACCACCAGCAGCACCCCGCCGAGCAGATACCGGTCGCCGTCCAGGAGGAACATCCCCGCGGTCGCCGCCGCGCCGGTGTAGGCCGCCGCCGCGAGGAGCGGCTTCTTGCGGCCCGTGCGGTCGGCCGCGCTGCCCACCAGCGGCATCAGGACCACCGCCACGATCACCGACAGGGAGACCGAGTAGGCGAAGAAGGAGCCCGCGCGGACCGGGAGGCCCAGCGGGTGCACATAGCCGTCCCCGTCCGCGGCCCGCTCGGCGACCGAGGTGAGGTACGGGCCGAGGAAGACGGTGAGGACGCTCGTCGAATAGACGGAGCACGCCCAGTCGTAGACGTACCATCCCCGTTGCTCGCGCCTGAGCCCGGCGGCTTCGTCCGCCGCGTTCCGCAGGGTGTCCGTGCTCACCCGTGCCCTCGCTTCCCCGTTGTCCTGCGAAGGCTCGGGTTGCGGCCGGGCGGTCAGACCCAGACGCCGCGGTCCTCCATGACCTTGCGCAACATGTCGATGTGATCGGTCATGATGCCATCGACCCCCAGGTCCAGCAGTCGGTGCACCCGCTCCGGGTCGTTGATCGTCCACACGTGCACCTGCAGCCCGCGCGCGTGGGCGGCGCGGACGAAGCGGTGGTCGACCACGGGGACGCCCGACTGGGCCTCGGGCACCTGCGCGGCCACGGCCGACCGGCGGACCGCGGCCGGAAGCCCCCAGGAGCGCAGCCGCAGGTTCAGCACCCCGCGGGTGCCGAAGGAGGTGGCCAGCCGCGGCCCGGCCAGCCGCTGGGCGCGCAGCACACGCGCCTCGGAGAAGGAGCCCGCGCAGACCCGGTCCCAGGCGTTCGTGCGCTCGATCAGCTCCAGCAGGGGCCGCAGCGCGGGCTCCGCCTTGATGTCGACGTTCCAGCGCACCTCGGGGAACGTCTCCAGCAGCTCCTCGAACAGCGGCACCGGTTCACGGCCGCCCACGCGCGCGTGCCGAATCTCCGCCCACGGCAGGTCGGCGATCCGGCCCGTGCCGTCGGTGACCCGGTCCAGGGTCGTGTCGTGGAAGGCGACCAGCCGGCCGTCCGCCGAGGCGTGCACATCGGTCTCGATGTACCGGTAGCCCAGCTCCACCGCGCGCCGGAACTGCGCCACGGTGTTCTCCAGGCCGTCGGCCGCCCCGCCCCGGTGGGCGAAGGCGATCGGCCCCGGGTGGTCCAGATAGGGGTGGCGGATGGGCGGCGTCGCAAGGGTCACGAACGCAGTATCGCCTGCCCGGGTGTCGCCCCGGCAACGACCGTGCTGCCCGACGGTGCCGACGGAACGGCGAACACCCGCAGGAACGCCTGCGCCAGCGGGCCGATGGACACCGCGTACAGCACGGTGCCCACCCCGATCGTGCCGCCCAGGAGGAACCCGGTGACCACCACCGCCACCTCGACGGCCGTCCGTATCAGCCGGATCGACTTGCCGGTGCGCCGGTGCAGTCCCGTCATCAGCCCGTCGCGCGGCCCCGGTCCGAAGCGCGCCGCGATGTAGAGACCGGTCGCCGCGCCGTTCAGCACGATGCCCGCCAGGAGCAGCGGGACGCGCACGGCGAGGGAACGGGCGTCCGGGAGCAGGGCGAGCGTACCGTCCATCGCCAGGCCGATCACGAAGACGTTGGAGACGGTGCCGAGCCCGGGCCGCTGGCGCAGCGGGATCCACAGGAGCAGTACGGCCGCGCCCACGATGATCAACACGACCCCGATGCTCAGGCCGGTCATCTCCGCGAGCCCTTGGTGCAGCACGTTCCACGGCTCCAGGCCCAGCCCCGCCCCCACCAGAAGAGCGGAACTCGCGCCGTAGAGCGCGAGTCCGGAGTACAGCTGGACCAGCCGGCGGCCGATACGGCGGCGACCGGGAGCCGAGGCCTCGGGAGCGGCTGTGCCGGAGGTGGCTCTGCGGGAGGCGGCGGGGGCGGAGGTGGCGGGGGCGGAGGTGGCGGGGGCGGCGGCTGGGTCGGAAGTGGCTGTGCCGGGTGTGGACGGGCTGGCGGTGGACACGGAGATCCCCCCTGAGTGGTGACGGTGGCCTGACGCATGACACTCTGTGGCTTGGGATGAATCGTCATCCATGGCCAATTCGGGGAAGGTGGACTGATCTTCATGGCGCAGTGGACCTCGGCTGTGGGGGCCGCACAGCTCGCCCGGCTCCTCAAGTCCCAGCAGGACCGTCCGGCCGGCCCCGGCACCCGCCGTCCGCCCGCCTACCGCGCGCTCGCCGACGGCATCCGGCTGCTCGTGCTGGAGGGCCGCGTCCCGGTGGCCGCGCGTCTCCCGGCGGAACGCGAACTGGCCCTGGCCCTCTCCGTCAGCCGCACCACCGTCGCCGCCGCCTACGAGGCGCTGCGCGGTGAGGGCTTCCTGGAATCCCGGCGCGGAGCCGGCAGCTGGACCGCGGTGCCGGCCGGCAACCCGGTCCCGGCCCGCGGTCTCGAGCCCCTGCCCCCCGAGTCCCTCGGCTCGATGATCGACCTGGGCTGCGCCTCGCTCCCGGCGCCCGAGCCGTGGCTCACGCGGGCCGTGCAGGGCGCCCTGGAGGAGCTGCCGCCCTACGCCCACACCCACGGCGACTACCCGGCCGGGCTGCCCGCCCTGCGCTCGATGATCGCCGAGCGCTACACCGCGCGCGGCATCCCCACCATGCCGGAGCAGATCATGGTGACGACCGGTGCGATGGGCGCCATCGACGCGATCTGCCATCTCTTCGCGGGCCGCGGCGAGCGGATCGCCGTGGAGTCGCCGTCCTACGCCAACATCCTCCAGCTGATGCGCGAGACGGGCGCGCGGCTGGTCCCCGTCGCCATGGCCGAGGGCCTGTCCGGCTGGGACATGGACCGCTGGCGCCAGGTCCTGCGCGAGGCGGCGCCCCGGCTCGCCTATGTGGTCGCCGACTTCCACAACCCCACCGGGGCGCTCGCCGACGAGGACCAGCGGCGCCGGCTGGTGGACGCGGCCCGCTCGGCCGGCACGGTGCTCGTCGCCGACGAGACGATGTCCGAGCTGTGGCTCGACGAGGAGTTCCGGCACGGCGGCATGCCCCGGCCGGTGTGCGGGTTCGATCCGGCCGGCTCCACGGTGATCACGGTCGGCTCGGCCAGCAAGGCGTTCTGGGCGGGGATGCGCATCGGCTGGGTACGGGCGGCGCCGGACGTCATCCGCAGCCTCGTCGCCGCGCGGGCGTACGCCGACCTGGGTACGCCGGTGCTGGAGCAGCTGGCCGTGAACTGGCTGTTCAGCACCGACGGCTGGGCCCAGGCGGTCGAGCTGCGCCGCGCCCAGGCCCGGGAGAACAGGGACGCCCTGGTGGCCGCGGTGCGGCGGGAACTGCCCGACTGGGAGTTCGAGGTTCCGCGCGGTGGCCTGACGCTCTGGGTCCGCGCCGGCGGCCTCTCCGGCTCCCGCCTCGCGGAGGCGGGCGAGCGGACCGGCGTCCGTGTGCCGTCCGGGCCCCGCTTCGGTGTCGACGGCGCCTTCGAGGGGTACGTCCGGCTTCCTTTCACCGTGGGGGGAGCGGTCGCGGAGGAGGCGGCGGTACGGCTCGCTGCCGCGGCGCGTCTGGTGGAATCGGGAGCGTCGGGCGGCACGGAGGCACCGCGCACGTTCGTGGCCTGACCGGTTCGGGGCTGTGTCGACGGTGCCTTCGAGGGGGGTGTCCGGCTTCTCTTCACCGTGGGGGGAGCGGTCGCGGAGGAGGCGGCGGTACGGCTCGCTGCCGCGGCGCGTCTGGTGGAATCGGGAGCGTCGGGCGGCACGGATGCACCGCGCACGTTCGTGGCCTGACCGGTTCGGGGTTGTGCCGACGGTGCCTTCGAGGGGGGTGTCCGGCTTCTCTTCACCGTGGGGGGAGCGGTCGCGGAGGAGGCGGCGGTACGGCTCGCTGCCGCGGCGCGTCTGGTGGAATCGGGAGCGTCGGGCGGCACGGAGGCACCGCGCACGTTCGTGGCCTGACCGGTTCGGGGCTGTGTCGACGGTGCCTTCGAGGGGGGTGTCCGGCTTCTCTTCACCGTCGGGGGAAGCGGTCGCGGAGGACGGCCGACTGCGGTGAGTTCCTGCCCGTCGTGGGCTGCGGCTCGCTGGGGCTGATCGCGCAGCTCCCCGCGCCCCGGGGAGGTGCGGCCACCGTGGGCCCGAAGCCGGGGCATCCGCGGGTGGGCGCGCGGCGGCGGCCGGTCGGCGTGGGTGGCGGAACGGTCCGTTCGGCCGGGGCGGAGGTGACGGGTCAGCTCTCGGCCGGCACGGCCTCCGCCGCCACCGGTGCGTTCTGCACCGCCGGCTTGGCAAGATCCGCCGGCTTGGCAAGATCCATCGGCTCCGCGGGATCCGCCGGCTTCGCGGGATCCGTCTGCCGCCCAAGACCCGCCGGCTCCGCCTCCACCGCAGTGGCCCGCGGCGGCAGCAACTCCAGCACCGCCTGCCGGTCGGCATCACTCGTGGCGTCGTCGTACGGGTCGGGCGTACGCGGCACCTGGAGCCGGTGCACCGGACCGGACCCCAGCCGGGCGTACCCCCGCCCGGGCGGCACGTGCGCCATCGGCGTGGTGTGCGGCGGCACCCCGAGCACCGCCTCCACCTGCTCCGGCGCGGCCGGCCCGAGCACGACACGCGCGCGCGTGTGCTGTCGTACGGCGTCGCTCAACGCCTCAGCACTGTCGAACTGCTCGGCCACGACCACGGTCACGTTCGCCGCGCGCCCGTGCCGCAGCGGCACGCCGAGCAGCGCCTGCGGGTCCTTGCGGCCGTCCGCCGCGGCCAGGTACGCGAAGACGCTCGGCCGGTCGAGAATGATCCACAGCGGGCGCCGGGTGTCCGCGGGCGGCGGGTCGCCCGCCTGCCGCGCCAGGTTGATCGCGATGAGCCGCCGCTCGGTCTCCTGCGCTGCCCACTCCAGGCTGGCCAGCGCCCCGGGCAGCGCGCACTCCACGGCCAGCACCCCGGCCCGTCCGGTCAGGCAGGCGTACTCGCCGGTGCCGCCGCCGTCGACGATCAGCACATCGCCGTACTGCAGGGTCTGCAGGGCGATGGACCGCAGCAGGGTGGACGTGCCGCTGCCGGGGTGGCCGAGGGCCAGCAGGTGCGGCTCGGTGGAGCGGATGCCGGTGCGCCAGACGACCGGCGGGATGTCGATCTGTTCCTCTCCGTAGGAGAGGGGGAGCGTGCGCGGGACCTCGCTGGGGTCGGTGAAGCCGAGGACGGTCTCGCCGGGCGCGGTGACGAAGCGCTGGGCGGGGACGTCGGCGGGCAGCGGTGCGAGAGCGGTGACGGTGAGCTGGTTGCCCGCCTCGTCCCACCCGAAGCGGTACTCGCGGCTCCGCCCGGCCTTCGCGGTGAGCAACTGCTCGATCCGCGCGCGGGCCTCGGGCTCGCCGTCCGGGAAGTAGGCGGGGTAGCGGATCACGAGCTGGGCGACGCGCCCGGCGTCGTCGAACTCGTGCACGGCGAAGGCCTTCTCCCACTCGCCGCCGTGCGCGTACAGCGGTGCCGGGTCGTCGGCGCCGGAGAAGTACGGCACCAGGGCCTCGTACAGCGCCTGGAGCCGTTGGGTCTGGGACTCGTCGGGCCCTTCGGGCGCCGGCGGGGTGCGGTCCCGGCCGTGCCAGGCCGCTGCCGCCATCACGGCGATGACGGCGAGCAGCGGCCCGTACGGCATCAGGGCCACGAGCAGCACCAAGGAGGCCACGAAGAACAGAAGTGGCCCCCGCTTGTCCCTGGGGGTGTCCGCCCACCTGCGCCGGCCGGCCGAGGCCAGCAGGCGCAGCCCGCGCGTGACGGTGATCAGCGGGTGGAGGACGTCGGTGGCGCTGTCGGCCGCCGTCCGGGCCAGCTCCCTGCTCCGGGCGATCTGCGTCCGGGCGATCTGGGCGCTGTCCTTGCTCAGAATGCGGGGGAGGGGGCGCCGGGCCACTGCTGACTCCTGGGGGTGCGTGCGGGCGGGACGTGCGGGGTCAGAACTTGATGCCGCCCAGGAGGCTGGCCAGGCTCTCTCCTCCGGCTCTGATGCTCGGGGCGATGCCTGTGGTCGACAGGTAGAAGCCGAACAGGGCCGACACCGTGGCGTGCGAGCCCTTCAGTCCGTCCTTGCGGAAGAACAGGAAGACGACGATGCCGAGCAGCAGCACGCCTGAGAGGGAGAGGATCATTTGGGGCCTCCTGGTGTCGAAGGTGGGGGACAGTCACCATGAGTTCTTCCAGGATCACAGGATGTATCCATACGATTAAAGGTGCAACTGGATGAAAATCGGTTGATTTCCCCCACTCGGAGGATCCGGTCGGTGTCCGTTTGACCAGGTGAGTTGCCTGCGGCGGGAGCTGCTGCTGATCTTTACCTCGGGCACATCGGGTCATGTGCCACAGAAGCCAGTACGCTGGCGATTCACTCGTAGGAAGCAGTCCCCGAATCAGCATGGAGAGGTGGTCCGGCCGATGAGCGAAGCCCCCGACCCCGAGGTCGTGGAGCTGGCGACCAAGATCTTCGATCTGGCCCGGCAGGGGCAGACCGAGGCGCTCGTGGCGTACGTCGACGCGGGTGTTCCGGCCAACCTCACCAACGACCGCGGCGACTCCCTCGTGATGCTCGCCGCCTACCACGGCCACGCCGACGCGGTGCGCGCGCTGCTCGCCCGCGGCGCGGCGGCGGACCAGATCAACGACCGGGGCCAGACCCCGCTCGCAGGTGCCGTCTTCAAGGGTGAGACGGACGTGATCAAGGCCCTCATCGAGGGCGGAGCCGATCCTTCCGCGGGCACGCCGTCGGCCGTCGACACGGCCCGGATGTTCGGCAAGACGGAGCTGCTGGAACTGTTCGGCGTCCACTGACGCCGACGCACTGACCAGGTACGACACGGAAAACGGGGGAGGCGGTACAGGGCCGCCGGAAATACGGTCGCGGCAGCACACACCGCGGGTCATCATGACGTCGTGATTCACGGACGCGATGGCTGGGCAGGTGTTGCCGCACCGCGCGGGCCGTGATGCGGTCCGCATGGGCCACCGACGAGAGGCAGAGAGAGATGGTCTACAGCAAGCAAGAGACGGCGGGCGCTCCGACGTTGTGTCACGCGGCCAGGTAGTGCGTGTTCCCCGGTTGCGTCGACGCTTGATGTGAGGCTGTTTCCCATGTTCGATCCGGTCATAGCGCCCAGCGGTACGCTGCTCGGGCTGCTCCAGCGCGGCCGTGGCGACGGCACGCTGCACGCGCTCACGGCCCCGCGCGCCGAAGCGCTCGCGGCCCTGAACCACTGTGTCCTGCGCGACCCCCGCCACGACTGGCAGCTGGAGAACCGCTCCCTGTACTACGCCCGGCTCTTCCTCGACCTGAACGGCGAGCTGGACGCCGTGGAGGCGCACCTCTTCGACGCCGAGGACGTGCTCGACACCGACGAGTCCCGCACCGGCCTGGCCCTGGCCGTCCTCGGCCACCTCGCCTCCTACGGCCGGCGGGACGCCCTGGAACTGCTGCGCAGGTACGCGGCGCACGGCTCCAACTGGGCCTGGGCCCTGGACGAGCTGGCCCTCAGGGACGACGACGCGGGTCTGCGCACCCTCGCCGTCCCCGTCCTGGCCCGCTTCGGCACCGACGCCGAGGGCGAGGCCGAGCTGGCCGCCGCCGTACGCGACGCCTTCGAACCACGGCCCTGGCGGCTGTGGGCCGAGGATCCGCGCGAATCGATCGGCACGCGTGTGCGTGCCGCCCACGAGGCCGGCTGCTTCGACCGCTGGCAGCGGCAGATGCGACCCACCGGGCCCCGCCCGGGGTGGAGCGTGCGCGCCGTCTTCGAGTGGGCCCAGCAGGGCATCGACCGCGGCGCCGCCCTCCACGTGCCCGCCGCCCGCTGCCTGGGCGCCGTGGCCGGACCAGAGGACCGGCCCGAGATCGTGCAGGCCGCCCGGACCGGCACCGACGGAGCGCGCTGCACCGCGCTGCGCTACCTCGCCGACGGCAACGACCGGGACGCGCTCGACCTGATCGAGGCCGCGGTCACCGACGGGACGGCGCTCGTCGTGGAGGCCGCCGTCGACGCCTTCGAACGGATGCGCAGCGTCGCCGCCGTCGACCGCGCGCGCCGCTGGGCCCAGCGCCCCGACGCGCTCGGCGCCGCCGCCGGCCGCATGCTCGCCGCCCGCGGCGGCACCCGGGACCGCGACCTCGTCCTCGGCGCCCTCCGCGAGGCCGTGCGCGGCGAGGGACCCGACGCCCCCACTCTGGGGACCCTCGTCGACGGCGCCGGACGCCTCGGCATCGCGTGCGCGGCCCCCGTCCTGCGCCACGTCTACCGGGAGACGGCCTCGTCCCATCTCCGCGGCCGCGCCGCCCGCGCGCTGGCCGCCACCGACCCCTCCTTCGCCACCGGCTTCGCCGTCGAATGCCTGTGGGACTGCGAGGAGACCACCCGCGAACTCGCAGCCCGGCACGCCGAGACCGGTGACGCCCGGGTCGTGGAGCGCCTGCGCCGCCTGGCCGTCGATCCGGCCGAGGAGGCCGAGGTGCAGACCGCGGTTCGCAGCCGCTTCGGACCGGACGCGGCACTCGGCTGACCCCGCATCGCCCGGCACGGGCCGGCCTCCCCTCGCCCCTCTGTCCCGGCGGACGACCGCCCGCCGGGTGAACACCGGGTGACCTGCGGGTCAGGCGGCCATGACGGCCGTCTGACCCGCTCGGGTGCGCGGCCAACGCTCACGGGACGTTTCCCGCACCGAAAGATCGAAGTCGACGCGGGCACGTCCGGCACGGCGACAACACCCGTATGCGTGTCGTCATCGTGACCGAATCCTTTCCCCCCGATGTGAACGGCGTGGCCCACTGCGCGCTCCAGACCGCCCGGCACCTCGTAGATCGCGGTCACCACCCGCTCGTCGTCGCCCCCGCCCCCGCGCCCGGCAGCGGCCCGGACACGGACGCCCCGTGCCCGGTCGTACGGGTCCCCTCGCTTCCGCTCCCCGGCTACCCCCAGGTCCGCGTCGCCCTGCCCAGCCGGCGCCTCGCCGCGGCCCTCGTCGCCCACCGCCCCGACGTGGTGCACCTGGCCGGACCCTTCGTCCTCGGCGTCCGCGGCATGGCGGCCGCCGCCCGGCTCGGTGTCCCCGCCGTCGCCGTCTACCAGACCGACCTCGCCGGGTACGCCCGTACCTACATGGGCGCCGGGGAGGCCGCCGCCTGGCGGCGGATCCGTTCCGTGCACGCCGCCGCCGACCGCACCCTGGCCCCCTCCAGCGCCGCCCTGTCCGACCTGGAGGAGCACGGCGTGCCGCGGGTCCGGCTGTGGCCGCGCGGCGTGGACACCGTACGTTTTCAGCCACGGCACCGTGACGAGGCGCTGCGCCGCGCCCTCGCCCCGAACGGCGAACTGATCGTCGGTTACGTCGGCCGGCTCGCCCCCGAGAAGCACGTGGAACTCCTCTCCGGCGTCTGCGGGCTGGCCGGCGTGCGGGTCGTGGTCGTCGGCGACGGACCCAGCCAGGCGCACCTGACCGAGGCCCTGCCCGGCGCCGTCTTCCTGGGCCGCCGCACCGGCGACGACCTGGCCCGGATATTCGCCTCCCTGGACCTGTTCGTGCACACCGGCCCCTTCGAGACGTTCTGCCAGACCGTCCAGGAGGCCATGGCCAGCGGCGTCCCGGTCGTCGCGCCCGCCGCCGGCGGCCCGCTCGACCTGGTCGACCACGGCCGTACCGGCCTGCTGGTCCCGCCGCGCGACGCCGGCGCCGTAGAGGCGGCCGTGCGTGCCCTGGCCGCCGATCCCGTGCGGCGGGCCGCGTACGGCGCGTCGGCCCGCGCGACCGTCGAGGGCCGCACCTGGGCCGCCGTCGGCGACCAGCTGCTCAGCCACTACGAGGACGTCCTCGCGGCCCGCAGGACGGCGGTGGCGGCATGACCGGGCAGCCCCTGCGCATCGTCCGGCTCGCCAACTTCGTCGCCCCCGCCTCCGGCGGCCTGCGCACCGCCCTGCGGGAACTCGGCAGGGGCTTCGTGGCCGCCGGCCACGAACCCGTGCTGATCGTGCCCGGCGAACGGCACACCGACCGCGACACCGAACAGGGCCGGGTCATCACCCTGCCCGGCCCGCTGCTGCCCGGCACCGGCGGCTACCGCGTCCTCACCGACAGGCGGCGCGTGGCCGCCCTCCTGACGGAGCTGGCCCCGGACCGGCTGGAGGTCTCCGACCGGACCACCCTGCGCTGGACCGGCCGCTGGGCGCGCCGCGCGCGCGTGCCCGCCGTGATGGTCTCGCACGAGACCGCCGACGGCGTGCTGCGCACCTGGGGCCTGCCCGAGCACCTCGCCCGGCGCGCCGCCGACTCCCTCAACACCCGGACCGCCCACGTCTACGCGCGGGTGGTGTGCACCACCGAGTTCGCCGAGCGCGAGTTCGTGCGCATCGGCGCGCGCAACGTCGTACGCGCCCCGCTGGGCGTCGACCTGATGGAACGTCACCCCGCGCTGCACGACCCCGGGCTGCGTGCCCGCTACGCGCGCGGGGACGAGGCGCTGCTCGTGATGGCCTCCCGGCTGTCCGTGGAGAAGCGCCCCGGCACGGCCCTGGACGCCCTCGGCACGCTGCTGCGGCGCGGGCGGCGGGCGGTGCTCGTGGTGGCCGGGGACGGGCCGCTGCGCGCCCGGCTGGAGCAGCGCGCGCGGGACCGCGGGCTCCCGGTGACCTTCCTCGGGCACGTCTCCGACCGGACGGCCCTCGGCGCGCTCCAGGCCTCCGCCGACGTGTGCCTCGCCCCCGGGCCCGCCGAGACCTTCGGACTGGCCGCGCTGGAGTCCATGGCGTGCGGCACGCCGGTGGTGGCGAGCGCGGCGTCCGCGCTGCCCGAGGTCATCGGGTCCGCCGGAGCCACCGCCGCCGGCGGTGCCGAGGCGTTCGCGGACGCCGTGGAACTCCTCCTGGAGCGCGGTGAGGGCGAGCGGCGCGAAGCGGCACGCGCGCGTGCGGAGTGCTTCGGCTGGGGAACGGCCGTGGAAGCCTTCCTTGCGGCCCACGACGCGGAGGTGCTGCGCCGCCCCGACGCCCGGCCCGCCGTGCCGGAGGGCGTGGCATGACAGCCGCCGCACCACAGCGGAGCGGCCCCATCCGCTTCGTGGCCCTCGGGGACTCGCTGACCGAGGGCGTGGGCGACCCGGTCGGCACCGGATGGCGGGGCTGGGCCGCGCTGCTGGCGGCCTCCCTCGCCGAGAACAGCGAGCACGTGCGGTTCACCAACCTCGCGGTCGCCGGGGCGCAGACCCGGGACGTGCTGGAACGGCAGACACCGGCGGCCCTGGAGCTGCGCCCCGACCTGGTCTCCGTGGTCGTCGGCGTCAACGACACGCTGCGCCGCACGTTCGACATCCGGGCCGTGGCCGCCCGCCTGGACCAGGTCTACGCGGCCTTCACGCGGCAGGGTGCCACGCTGCTCACCGCCTGCCTGCCCGACCCCGGCGCCATGCTGAGGCTCCC
This sequence comes from Streptomyces cyanogenus, assembly GCF_017526105.1. Lineage (NCBI taxonomy): Bacteria > Bacillati > Actinomycetota > Actinomycetes > Kitasatosporales > Streptomycetaceae > Streptomyces > Streptomyces cyanogenus. The sequence continues at coordinate 1,783,675 of NZ_CP071839.1, read as the reverse complement.
GGACGCCCTGGCCCGCCCGCTGGCCCGCCGGCAACAGGCGGTCAACGCGGTCGTCCACGCGCTGTCCGACCGGTACGACGCCGTCCACCTGCACGCGGCGGACCACGCCTGGATCACCGACCGGACCCTGTGGAGCGCGGACCGGCTGCACCCGGGCGAGCGCGGCCACCGGCAGCTCGCCGTCCGCTGCCACGCCCTGCTCGCCGCGGCCGGCCGCGCCACCGGTGCACCGCCCTCACCCGAGCCGCAGTCCCCCGAGCCGACCCCCACGGCGAGCCTGTGGTGGCTGGCCACGGCCGGGACCGGCTGGGTGCTCCGGCGCTGCCACGACCTGCTGCCGCAGCTGCTGCGCCTCGCCGCCGACGAGCTGCACCACCGGGCCCGGGGAACCGGCGCCCGCCTGGACCTGCGCGCGTCGGCCGCGGTCTCCGCAGCCCTTGCGGCACTCCCGGAGGGCCCCGGGAACGGCATCGGGGGTCAGGGGTGCGGTCCTGGCGACGGCACCGGGGTTCAGCGGTGCGGCTCCGGCGACGGCACCGCGGCTCAGCGGTGCCGCCTCGGCGACGGTACGGCCGCCCCGGCGGAAGGTGTCGTACCCGGGCCCAGGACGGTCGCGGACGGCGGGGTCGCCGACGTTCAGCGGCGCCGCACCGGTACGAACCGGACCGGGGTGCCCGGCAGTGCCTGCGCCGCGGCCGGCAGGTCGGCGGCGCGGACCACCGCGACGACCGGGTAGCCGCCGGTGGTCGGATGGTCCGCGAGGAAGATCACCGGCCGGCCGTCCGGCGGGACCTGCACCGCGCCCAGGACCATGCCCTCGCTGGGGAGTTCACCGGTCCGGGCCCGCTCCAGCGCGGGCCCCTCGGTGCGCAGGCCGATGCGGTTGCTCGCCGCGGACACCCGGTACGCGCGCGTGGCCAGGTCCCGCACCGCGCGCGCCGTGAACCAGTCGTCGCGCGGGCCGGGGGTCACCCGGAGCACGAGCGCGGCCGGCGGAGCCGGCTGCGGCGCGCCGTCCACACGCGCGGGAGGGCCGGCCGGGGCGCCCAGCGGCAGCACCGTGCCGTCCGCCAGCGGGGCCGGACCAAGGCCGGACAGCAGGTCGGTGGCGCGGCTGCCGAGGACCGGCTCCACGGCGATCCCGCCGCCGAAGGCGAGGTAGCTGCGGACACCGGCCGTGGCCGCGCCCACCTCCAGCAGCTCGCCCGCCGGCACCACGACCGGCGCGCCCCACGCGGCCGGGCGACCACCCACCGCCACCGGGCACGGCGCGCCCCCGACCGCCACGGTCACCGTCGAACGCGGGCGCATCGCGCAGCCGTCGAGGGTGGTCTCCAGGACGGCGGCCTCCGGCGGGTTGCCGACGAGCCGGTTCACCAGCGCCGCCGCGGGCGGGTCGAGCGCGCCGGAACGGGGCACGCCGAGATGCGCGTACCCCGGCCGCCCACGGTCCTGCACGGTGGTCAGCGCCCCGGCGCGCACCACGACGAGCGCACGGTCGGTCATGCGTCCCCCACTGGTACGAACCGCACGCGCGTCCCCGGGGTCAGCAGCGCGGCCGGCACGCGCGTGTGGTCCCACAGCACCGCGTCCGTCGTGCCGATCAGCTGCCAGCCGCCCGGTGAGGAACGCGGGTACACGCCCGTGTACGGCCCGGCCAGCGCAACGGCACCGGCCGGAACGGACGTGCGCGGAGTGGCGTGGCGCGGGACGTGGTAGCGGTCCGGGAGACCGGTGAGATAGCCGAAGCCGGGGGCGAAGCCGCAGAACGCCACCGTGAACTCGGTGCCGGCGTGGACGCGGGCGGCCTCCCGCGCGGTCAGCCCCCAGCGCTCGGCGACCGCCGCAAGGTCCGGGCCGTCGTAGCGCACGGGCAGTTCGATCAGCTCGCGCGCGCGTGCGGGCACGGCCGGTACCCGCGCGGTGGTCAGTTCCGCCGCCCAGCGGGCCGGGTCGGCCAGCCCGTCGAGCAGGACCGTGCGGGCCGCCGGGACGATCTCGCGGACCCGCAGCGTGCCCTCCGCGCGGAGCCGCAGCAGCTCCGCGTGCAGGGCCTGCGCCTCCTCCCCGGAGGTCACCTCGACGAGCAGCGCGTCGTCGCCGACGGGAAGCGCCCTCACGCGAACGCCTCCAGCCGCACCCCCGCGGCCACCAGCCGCTCGCGCACCCGGCGGGCCAGGCCGACCGCGCCGGGCGTGTCGCCGTGCAGGCACAGCGACCTGGCCCGCACGCGGATCCGTGCGCCGGAGTGGGCGATCACCGCGCCGGAGCGCGCGAGGCTAACCGAGCGCTCCACGACGGCGTCCGGGTCGGTCACCACGGCCCCGTCCCGGCCGCGCGGCACCAGCGTGCCCTCGTCGGTGTACGCGCGGTCCGCGAACGCCTCCGTGACCGCCGGCAGCCCCGCCTCGGCGGCCAGCGCCAGCAGCCGCGAGCCGGGCAGGCCCAGCACCGGCAGCGAGGCGTCCGCCAGCCGCACGCCGTCGATCACCGCCCGGGCCTGCTCCTCGTCGTGCACGACCCGGTTGTAGAGCGCGCCGTGCGGCTTGACGTACGCGACGCGCGCCCCTGCCGCCCGGGCGAACACTTCCAAGGCGCCGATCTGGTAGGCCACTTCGGCCGCCAGCTCGGCGGGCGGCACCTCCATCGTGCGCCGCCCGAAACCGGCCAGGTCCCGGTAGGAGACCTGCGCGCCGATCGTGACCCCGCGCTCGGCCGCCTGTTCGCACACCCGGCGCATGGTGGCCGCGTCCCCGGCATGGAAGCCGCAGGCCACGTTGGCGCTGGTGACGACGGACAGCAGCTGTTCGTCGTCGGTCAGCCGCCAGCGGCCGAAGCCCTCGCCGAGGTCGGCGTTCAGATCGATCGCGGTGATCGCGGTCATGGTGTTCTCGTGTCTCCGGTTCTCGTGCGGGTTTGTCGTACGGGGCCTCGTACGCGGCTGCTGCTACGACCGGCCTCAGTCGATGCCGGCCAGCCGGTACTGCTCGTCGCGGGCGTCGGTCAGGAACATCCGGCCCGGGGCGTGCGTGATCGCGAACGGCGGCCGGGAGGCCATCACGGCCGCCTGCGGGGTCACTCCGCAGGCCCAGAACACCGGGATGTCACCGTCGGCGAAGGTCACGGGTTCGCCGAAGTCGGGCCGGCCGAGATCCCCGATGCCGAGGCCCGCGGGATCCCCGCAGTGAACCGGGCCGCCGTGCACGGCCGGCAGCAGGCTGCTCTCCCGGATGGCGGTGCCCAGATGCTCGGGCGGCACCGGCCGCATGGACACCACCATCGGCCCGCGCAGCCTGCCCGCCGGCCGGCACTCCCGGCCGGTCACGTACATCGGCACGTTCCGGCCCTGCTCGACGTGCCGGATCGGCACGCCCGCCCGGGCCAGCGCCCACTCGAAGGTGAAGCTGCAGCCGAGCAGGAACGACACCAGGTCGTCGCGCCAGTACGCGCGCACGTCCGTGGGCTCGTCCACCAGCTCGCCGTCCTGCCACACCCGGTAGCGCGGCAGATCGGTGCGCAGATCGGCACCCTCGGCGAGGACGGTCGCCGCAGAGCCGGCGTCGGTGACGTCGAGCACCGGGCAGGGCCTGGGGTTGCGCTGGCAGAACAGCAGCATGTCGTAGGCCCAGTCGGCGGGCACCGCGATCAGGTTGGCCTGCGTGTGCCCCGCCGCGACTCCGGCGGTCGGTCCGGCCAGGCCGTCGCGGAAGCGGGCCCGCGCGGTTTTCGGGCTCCACGCGCGCGCGTGCGCATCGACCGTGATGACGGCACGGTCCTCGGTACGGTTCACCCGCGTCACGCCAGCTCCTTCCCGCGGGTCTCGGGCAGCCCGAGCAGCGCCAGCGCCGCGAGGCCGTAGCCGACCGCGCCGAAGACCAGCGCGCCGCCCACGCCCCAGCTGTCCGCGAGGAAGCCCACCAGGGTCGGGAACACCGCGCCCACCGCCCGGCCCGTGTTGTACGTGAAGCCCTGCCCGGTGCCGCGCACCGCCGTCGGGTACAGCTCGCTCAGGTAGGAGCCGAAGCCGCTGAAGATGGCCGACATGCAGAAGCCGAGCGGGAAACCGAGCACCAGCAGCAGGGTGTCCGCGCCGTGCGGGATGTTCGCGTACACCAGGATGCACAGGGCCGACAGCAGAGCGAACAGCCAGATGTTGTTCCGCCGGCCGAGCCGGTCGGTGAGCTGACCGCCGGTCAGGTAGCCGAGGAAGGCGCCGGAGATCAGGAAGGTCAGATAGCCGCCGGTGCCGACGACCGACAGACCGCGCTCCGACTTCAGGTACGTCGGCACCCAGGTCGCCAGCGTGTAGTAGCCGCCCTGCACACCGGTGGACAGCAGACTCGCGAAGACCGTGGTGCGCAGCAGGCCCGGGGCGCCGTCCCGGCCGGGCCGGAAGATCTCCGCGAACGAGCCGCGCCGCGCATCCTGTTCCCGGGTCGCCGTCGCCGTGGGCGCGTCGTGCACCCCGCGGCGCAGCCACACCACGAGCAGCGCCGGCAGCGCGCCGGTCCAGAACATCACCCGCCAGGCCAGGTCGTCGCCGGCGAGGGAGAAGACCAGCGTGTAGACGGCCGCCGCCAGTCCCCAGCCGACCGCCCAGGAACTCTGGATCGCGCCGAGCGTGCGGCCCCGGTGGCGCGCGCTCGCGTACTCGGCGACGAGGATCGCGCCGACGGCCCACTCGCCGCCGAAGCCGAGGCCCTGGAGGGCGCGGAAGGCCAGCAGGGTCTCGTAGGTGGGCGCGAAGCCGCAGGCGACGGTGAAGACGGCGTACGTGATCACCGTGACCATCAGGGCGCGGACCCGGCCCACCCGGTCCGCGAGCACGCCCGCCGCGGCGCCGCCGACCGCCGAGGTCACCAGCGTGACCGTGGTGAACAGGCCGGTCTGGCCGCTATCGAGACCGAAGTACGCCGCGAGCGCCACCATGCTCAGCGGCAGGGTGAAGTAGTCGTAGGAATCCAGGGCATAGCCGCCGAAGGCGCCGGCGAAGGCGCGCCGGCCACGCGGGCCGAGGGCGCGCAGCCAGCCGAACGCGCCGTCGTCGTCGGTGTGTCCGGCCCGCACGGGCAGTGCGCCGGTGGAGGCGGCGGAGGGGGAACGGGGCGGTGGAGTCGTGCTCATGGGCACCTCGCAGTAGGGGGACGGAGGGTGCTGGGAAGTGAGCCGTGCGGAGCACCGTAGAGGATCGTTCAACGATCCTTCAATACCCGCGTTGTTTCGTTCTGGGGTCTGCGATTGAATTCCGGGCATGGCAGAGCAGCTGACGGGACTGGCCGGCGACCGTGTCCTCCTGGGCCGTACCAGCACCGCGGAGCGGGTGGCGGACGTCCTCAGAAGCCGCATCGCCGAGGGCTACTTCCCGCCCGGCACCCGGCTGTCGGAGGACAGCATCGGCGGGGCGCTCGGCGTCTCCCGCAACACCCTGCGCGAGGCGTTCCGGCTGCTCACCCACGAGCGCCTGCTGATCCACGAGCTCAACCGCGGGGTCTTCGTACGAGTCCTGACCGTCGAGGACGTGGAGGACATCTACCGCACGCGCTCCCTGGTCGAGTGCGCCGTCGTGCGCGGGCTCGGCCCACCCCCGTACCGGCTGGGCGGGCTGATCGCGGCGGTCGAGGAGGGGCGGACGGCGGCCGCGGAGAACGACTGGAAAGAGCTGGGTACCGCCAACATCCACTTCCACCGGGAACTCGTCGCCCTGGCCGGCAGCGAACGCACCGACGAACTGATGCGCAGCGTCTTCGCCGAACTCCGCCTCGCCTTTCACGTCGTCGACCACCCGCGCCGCCTGCACGAGCCGTACCTCGCCCGAAACGCCCGGATCCTGCAGGCCCTGCAGGCCGGGGACCGGCGCGGCGCGGAACGGCTGCTGGAGACGTACCTCGCGGACTCCCTGGAACGGGTCGTCGAGGTGTACCGGCGCCGGGTCGGAGAGGATGCGGCTGGCACCTCTTGAGCTTGTGTGACGGCCGTCGCTTCTGAGCCGTTTGGGCCGATGTCAGACCCAGGACCTAGTCTGTGCACCGTGACTTCGCCTGCATCGACGGACCGTGTTCCGCCCCAGCTCAGCGCGGGGCCGCGCCCGGCTCCGGGTCCGGCCGCCGACGAGGGGCTGGCGCGTCGGCTGCGCGCGCTCGCCTGCACCGCGCCCCTGCATGACCTGGACGCGCGCAAGGCCAACCTGGCCGGTGAGTACTCGGTGTACGGGATGGCCGAGGTGGCGCTGGCCGCCATCGACCTGGTCACGCTGAACATGGACTTCGACACCGGCGCCGACCACGAGCAGATCGTGGCCCGGCTGATCCCGCGCATCGCCGCCCAGGCCCCGCACCGGCCCACCGCCGAGCACGAGCGGGTGGCCCGCTGGGTCCTGGAGAACCTGATCAACGTCGGCAGCGTGGACCGTGGCTTCCGCGCGGTCTACGGCACCTTCGCCTCGGACGGCACGTACGTCCGCCGTGACTACGACTTCAAGCTGATCGAGGAGGTCCCCGGCCCCGGCGGCACGGTGTACCTGCGCACGACCGACGAGGCGGTCAACGTCCTGGTCGGCGCCCTCGACACCGACGTCACCAGCGCCCAGATCGCCGCCGAGGTCAAGCTGGAGGTGCTGATCAACCGCGGCCGGCTCGCCGACGCCCAGCTCGCCGCCGAGCAGGCCCGCTACCGCACGGTTCAGTACTCGGAGACGCTCCGCCGGGCCCTGGACGCCACCCGGCGCAACGTCCGCGCGGTCGACTGGCTCAACGCCGTGCCCGACATGATCGCCGAGGCCCTGGACCACGTCGCCGAGCGCTACCGCCACGAGAACGCCATCCTCACCAACATCCGCAGGGCCCGCGACGAGACGGAGGAGCCCGAGCACAAACGCCGCGCCGCCGAACTGGTCGACATCGTCAAGGACTGCATCCGGCGTCACACCCAGCTCCAGTCCCGCCTGCTGGAGGCGGGCCCGCTGTTCCGCGCCGAACAGGACCGGCAGGCCTTCGCCGCGCCGGCGACGACGTCCGGGATAGACCTCTACGGCCATCTCGTCGCCCCCGTCCTGCCGCTGCCCCTGGAGCGGGCGATCCGGGTCACGGACGCCTTCTTCGCGCGCGGCACGGGACTGCGCACACCGGTGTCCGTGCGGGTCGGGGACCTCGTCGACATACTGCTGACCCCGCCCGTGGAGCGGGAGCACCTGGGCGCCGAGATGCCCGAACCCGACCTCATCGCGACACCGGACGACAGCCGGTTCAGCGAGGAGCAGCTGGCCGCCGCGACGGAGCTGCTGGACCTGCCGGCGGACGCCCCGCGCAGACTGTCCGGGCTGCTCGCCGAGGCCCGGCGGACCGGCGACCCGGACCTGGCGTACCTGGTGGCGCTGCTGGCGGTCCACGCGGCCAGCCCGGCCGTCGGCACCGCCTACCGGCAGGGCGAGGAGAAGCTGCTGTTCGCCGTGGACGACGGCACCGAGCTGGACGATCCCGAGTTCGGCGGAGCGGACCTGATCGTGGGGACCGCCCTGCTGGACGCGGCCGGTATGGCCGCGGACCGGACGGAAGCAGCATGAGTGGACCACAGCACGACAAGGAGCCCAACCCGTGACCGAGCACGTCGACCGGAGTGAACCCGAGCCTGCCGCCGCGCCGGCGGGCTCCGCCGTCACCCCCGCCGACGCCGCCGACGCGGCGCGGCTCGTCGCCTTCGGACTACAGCCCAAGCTGGCGCCCGCGCGCGACCAGGAGTACACCGAACTGCTGCGCCGCTACCGTGAGGACCCGGCGTTCGCCCGGCTCGCGGACGCCGTCGCCGCCGGCCTCGGACTCGTCGTGCTGGAGGTGTCCCCGCGCGCGGGCATGGCCGTGACCGCCGCCGAGGACTCGGTCTTCGCCGTCCGCATGGGGGACTACGCGCGTCGCACCGCCGCCGACTCCGCCGACCGCTTCCTGCACGGACTCGCCCATCTCGCGGTCGCCGCGCTCGCGTTCCCACGCCCCGAGGACCTGGCCGACGACTCCTACATCGGCCGGGTCACCGTCAACGGCGTCGACGCCTTCGTGCGGCAGGCCTGCCGCCGCCTGGAGGAGCGCGCCGAGGAGCAGGGCGAGAACACCGACCCGGCGAGCGACGCGCCCGGCCTGGAGGCCGCCTGGCGGATCTGGGCCAGACGCAGCGCCACCGGCGCCACCAAGGACGCCCGCAGGCCGTCCGCCTCCACCACCGGCATCGTCGCGAAGGCCCTGGCCTTCCTCACCGACTCCGGTTTCCTGCAGCGCACCGGCGACGACAACGGCGGCACGTACCGCACCACCGCCCGCTACCAGCTCCAGGTCCGCGACATGGCCGGCAGCGCCGCCCTGGCCGAGCTGCTGGAACTGGGCGTCGTCCCGGTCACCGACGGCACCGCCACCCTGCTGCCCGCCGAGGACACCGACGACCTGGACCTGGTGGCCGACGCGGGACTGCCGTTCCACTCCTGACGCCTGGAGCTCCCGTAGCTCCAGCAACCCCTGAACCACCGCACCTTTCATCAGACTTACGAGAGTCCGCCATGTACGAGCTGTCCCGGGTCCGCCTCTACTCCATCGGTCCCGCCGGTGCGCGCTACGCCGACACCGTGCTGGACCTGCGGGGAGTCGGCGAGCCCGTGCCCGACCCGGCGCCCACGCAGGCGGAGTTCTTCGAGGAGGAGCCGTCCGGTCCGCCGCGCCGGCCCGCGCCCGCGGGCGTGCTGTTCCTGGAGAACGGCGGCGGCAAGTCCGTCCTGCTCAAGCTGATCTTCTCGGTGATGCTGCCGGGCCACCGCAACACCCTCGGCGGCGCCAGCTCGGGCGTGCTGCGCAAGTTCCTGCTCGCCGACGACTGCGGTCACGTGGCCCTGGAGTGGCAGCACGTGCAGACCGGCGAGTGCGTGGTCGTCGGCAAGGTCAGCGAGTGGCGCGGGCGGCAGGTCTCCAACGACCCGCGCAAGTTCGCCGAGGCCTGGTACTCCTTCCGGCCCGGCCCCGGCCTCAGTCTGGACAACCTGCCCGTCGCCGAGTCCACCGCCGTACGGCCGCCCGCCGAGGGCACCTCCGGCGCGCACGGCCGCCGCCGCACCATGAAGGGCTTCCGCGACGCCCTCATGGAGGCCGGCAAGGCGTACCCGCACCTGGAGGTGCACTGGGAGGAGATCCACGAGCGCTGGACCGAGCACCTCGGCGACCTCGGCCTCGACCCCGAACTCTTCCGCTACCAGCGCGAGATGAACGCCGACGAGGGCGAGGCGGCCGGCCTCTTCGCGGTCAAGAAGGACTCCGACTTCACCGACCTGCTGCTGCGCGCGGTCACCGACACCCGCGACACCGACGGCCTGGCCGACCTCGTCAGCGGCTTCGGCAACAAGCTCGGCCGGCGCGCCGAGCTGATCGCCGAACGGGACTTCACTGCCGGCTCCGTCGACCTGCTCGGCCGCATCGTGGAGGCCGCCGAGGCGCGGGCACGCGCGCGTGACGTCCACGCGGGCGCCGAGCGCCGCACCCGCACGCTGGCGCGGCGGCTGTCCGCGCGGGCCGTGCAGGAGCGGATCCGGGCCGCCGACCTCGCCCAGCAGGTGACGGCCGCCGCGTACGCGGTCACGCACTCCGAGGGCGCCCGCGAGCGCAGCGCCCTCATCGCCGCCGAACTCGCCTACCGGCACGCCTCGCTGGCGCTGGCCGCCGCCGAGAAGTCCGCTGCCGCGCAGAAGCGCGAGCTGGCCGACGCCCGCACCCTGCACTCCGCCTGGCAGGCCGCCGAGGTCGTGCTGCGCCACCGTGCCGCCGCCGATCGCGTGGCCCGCGTGTCCGCCGCCATCCAGGAGGCCGAACGGGACGCGGCGCCCGCGCTCGCCGCCCGCGCCAAGGCCGCCGTGGACCTCGTACGGGCCCTGCACGCCGCCGCCGAGAGCGCCGAGGCCCTCGCCAACGAGGAGGAGGAGCGCTCCGCAGCCCTCCAGGAGGTCAGCGACTCCGCCTACCGGGACTCCACCGCCGCCGCCACCGAGGCGCAGCGGGCCCGCAGCGAGGCCGGACACCTGCGTCAGCGGCTCACCGAGGTGGAGCAGGAGACCGCCGAGGCCGTCCGTGCGGGATGGCTGGACGACAGCGCCCCGGACGCCGACCCGGCACGTGCCGCGCTCGCCGCCAGCGACGCCGAGAAGACCGCCGTGGCCGCCTGGGACGCGGCCCGCGAGGCCGCCCGCAAGGCCACCGAGCACGCGCGCGAGGCGGCCTCCGCCGAGTCCCGCGCCGAGCTGACCGCGGCCCGCGCGGCGGACGCGGCGACCGCCGCCGAGCGCGCCCACGAGGCCGAGCGGCGCCTCGCGGAGTCGCTGGCCGCCGAGGAGCGGCTCGCGGAACTGCTGAGCCTGCCGGGCGCGCCCGGGACGGCACGGGTGCCCGCGCCCAGGACGGAAGCGGCCGACGGCACGCGCGCACCGGCCGGCGGCTCCGCCCAGGGCGGCGCTCTCACCCCCGAGGAACTCGACCGTTTCGCCGACGAGTTGCGCGAACTCCTCGACGACGCCGTGTCGACCGCCGAACGGCACCTGTTCGACCTGCGTACGGCCGCCGCCGACGACGCCCGCATCCTCGGCGCGCTCGGTGACGGCGGACTGCTGCCGCCCGGCCCGGATGTGCTGGCCACCGTCGAGTTCCTCGGCGAGCACGGCATCCCGGCCCTGCCCGGCTGGCGTTACCTCGCGCAGGCCGTCGACCCCGCCGACCACGCGCGCGTGCTCGCCGCCCGCCCCGAACTGGTCGACGGTGTGATCATCACCGACCCGGACACGCACGCGCGGGCCCGCGAGGCCCTCGGTGACGCCGCCCTGCTGCCCCGTTCCGCCGTCGCCGTCGGCACCGCCGCAGCGCTGCTCGCCCCGCCCCCGGCCGCGGGCACCGCCGCCGACGTGTTCCTGGTGCCGCCGAACCCGGCCATGCACGACGAGCACGCCGCCGACGAGGAACGCCGGGCGCTGCGCGCGCGGGCCACCGAGCGCGACGAGGAGATCCGCGCCCTCGCCGCCCGCCTCGGCAAGGACCGCGAACTGGCGGCGCGGCTCGCCTCCTGGCGCACCGGCTGCCCCGCCGGGCGCCTCACCGAACTGGCCCGGGCCGCGGAGGAGGCCCGCGCGTTCGCCGAGGAGACCGAGGCCGAACTCGCCGAAGCCCGCACCGTGCGCGTGGAGGCGGACGAGACCGCCGCCGAGGCCGCAGGAATCCGTGACGAACGGCAGGAGGCCGCGCAGAAGGCCCGGCGCGCCGCCGACGCCCTCGCCGGCCTCGCCTTCCGGCTGCGCGAGCGCGCGGGCTGGCAGGTGAAGCTCCGCGAACTCGCCGACGAGGCCGCGGAGTCCGAGGCCCGCGCCCAGGCCTGCCTGGAGCGCGCCCGCGCCGCCGACGAGGACCGCCGCGCCGCCCAGCGCGCCGCCGACGATGCCCGCCGCACCGCGCGCGCCCTGCGCGCCGAGCGCTCCGAGATCGCCGGCGCCCCCGACGACGTACCCGTCGCGGACGACGACGCCCCGAAGGCGTCCCTGCCCGCCCTCCGCGAGGCCTACCGGGCCGCCTCCCAGGTGTACGAGAAGGTCGGCGTCGGCGCCGACCTGCGCGCCGAGCAGGCCCGCGCGGAGAGCGACGAGAGCGCCGCCCGCGCCGAACTGGACCGGCTCAGCAACAAGGTCCGCACCCGGGCCGAGCAGCTGCTCCAGTCGCCCGACGGATCCGACGGGCCCTCCCGGCAGGCCGCCGCCGCGCGCGCGGAGGAGCTGGTGCAGCTCCTGGAGACCCGGATGTCGACCGCGAGCGAGCAGCTCGGCCGGCTGCGCGGCGAGGCGGAACGGCTCGCGCCCGAGGACGGTGCGGCGCACACCGAGCTGCCCGAGGAACTTCTCCCGCGCGACGCCGAGCACGCCCAGGCGCTGCTGCGCACCGCCACGGCCGAACTCGCCGCCCGCACCGAGGCGCTGGCCGAGGCCCGCGAGGCGCACGCGGAGCTGCTGGACGCCCACCGCGCCGCCGAGGACGCGGCCGGCGGCTTCGACGAGATCGCCGCGATGCTCCGCGACCTGCTGCGCGAACACACCGCCGAGGAGGAGCAGGAGGAGCCGGAGCCGTACCCGGGCACCCTGGAGGAGGCCCGGCACTCCGCCGCCGAGGCCCGCCGTTCGCTGCGGGGCTGCGCCGCCGACCTGTCCGCCGCCGAGGCGGCCGTGCGCGAGGCGAGCGACGTCCTCGTCCGGCACGCCAACTCCACCCGCTACGAGCAGGTTCGCACCCCGGCCCGGCAGCAGATCCGCGAACTGCCCGCCTCCGCGCTGCCCGAGCACGCCCAGAAGTGGGCGGACGCGTTCGCGCCCCGGCTGCGCGTCCTGACCGACGAGCTGGCCCAGCTGGAGCGCAACCGCGACTCGATCGTGGACCGGCTGCGCGGACTCGTGGAGTCGGCGCTGGCGACGCTCCGCTCCGCCCAGCGGCTCTCCCGGCTGCCCGAAGGGCTCGGCGAGTGGTCCGGACAGGAGTTCCTGCGCATCCGCTTCGAGGAGCCCGACCAGGCCACGCTGACCGAACGGCTCGGCGAGGTCATCGACGAGGCCACGCGCGCGGCCGTCAAGAAGAACTCCGACCTGCGCCGCGACGGCATGTCCCTGCTGCTGCGCGGTGTCGCGGCGGCGCTCCAGCCGAAGGGCGTGGCCGTCGAGATCCTCAAGCCCGACGCCGTCCTGCGCGCCGAGCGCGTCCCCGTCGGGCAGATGGGCGACGTGTTCTCGGGCGGCCAGCTGCTCACCGCGGCCATCGCCCTGTACTGCACGATGGCCGCGCTGCGCTCGAACGACCGGGGGCGGGACAAGCACCGGCACGCCGGCACGCTGTTCCTGGACAACCCGATCGGCCGCGCCAACGCGACCTACCTGCTGGAGCTCCAGCGGGCCGTCTCCGACGCGCTGGGCGTCCAGCTGCTCTACACCACCGGCCTGTTCGACACGACCGCCCTCGCCGAGTTCCCGCTGGTCATCCGCCTGCGCAACGACGCCGACCTCCGGGCGGGCCTGAAGTACATCAGAGTGGAGGAACACCTCCGGCCCGGACTGCCCCAGCAGCCCCAGGCCGGAGAGACGGTGCACAGCGAAATCACGGCGACGAGGATGTACAAGAAGCCGGCACCGAGCGCCCCGTAGCGGCGGGCTACGAGGCGTCCTCTTTCAGAAGGTCCGCGCACTTCTCGCCGATCATCATCGTCGTGATGCACGGGTTGACGGCGATCAGGTCGGGCATCACCGACCCGTCGGCGACCCGCAGACCCTCGATCCCCTTGACCCGCAGCCGCGCGTCGAGCGGGGCCGAGGGGTCGCCGTCGGCGCCCATCTTGACGGTGCAGGACGGGTGGTAGACGGTGTTGTGCGTCTTGTGGATGTAGTCCAGCAGCTCGTCGTCCGTGCGGACGTCCGGCCCCGGCGCCAGCTCGGCGCCCGCCCAGCCGCTCAGCGCGGGCTGCGCGGCGATACGACGGGCCAGCTTCAGCCCGTACGTCATCACCCGCACATCGTGCTCGTGCGTGAAGTACCTCGGGTCCACCCTGGGCTTGTCCCGGTAGTCCCGCGTCCGCAGCCGTACCGTGCCGCGTGACTTCGCCTTCGTCACGTTGGGGGTGAGGCAGAACGCGTTCTCCGAGGTCGGGTAGCCCCAGCGCGCGGTGTTCATGTCGAACGGCACCGAGCCGTAGTGGAACATCAGGTCGGGCCGGTCCAGGCCGGGCTCGGTGTCATAGAAGATGCCCGCCTCCCACCACTGGCTGGACGTGGTGGTCATCGGCTGCTTCGCCTCCCACATGATCACGCCCTCGGGGTGGTCCTGGAGGTTCTCGCCGACACCGGGGGAGTCCACCACGACCTCGACGCCGACCTCGCGCAGATGCCCGGCCGGGCCGATGCCGGACAGCATCAGCAGCTTCGGGGAGTCGATCGAGCCGCAGGAGACGACCACCTCGCGGCGGGCCCGGACCGTGCGGGTGTGCACCAGGTCGGGGTCCAGGTACTCGGCGCCCACGCACCGCCGGCCCTCCAGCACCAGCTTCCTGGCCCGTACCCCGGTGCGCACGTCCAGGTTCGGGCGCTTGCCCAGGACCGGGTGCAGATAGGCCACGGACGAGGACTGGCGGATGTTGTTCTCGTCGGAGTTGATCTGGAACCAGTTGGCCCCGCGCACCACCGTCCTGCCGGTGTTGAACGGGACCGTCGGTATGCCGGCCTGCGCACACGCCTCCAGCAGGGCGGCGCCGCACGGGTCCCCGCCCTTCAGCGTGCGCAGCTTCACCGGGCCGGTGCGGCCGTGGTGGTCGCCGGGCGCGTCGTTGTTCTCCAGGCGCCGGTAGAGCGGGAACAGGTCGGCCGCGCTCCAGCCCGTACACCCCTGGGCTGCCCAGTCGTCCAGGTCCTCCGCGGGCGCCCAGAAGGCGATACAGGAGTTGTGCGACGAACAGCCGCCCAGCACCTTCGCGCGCGCGTGCCGCATGAAGCTGTTGCCGCTGTTCTGCGGTTCGACCGGGTAGTCCCAGTCGTAGCCGGACTCCAGCAGCCCCATCCACCGCTCCAGCCTGAGGACGTCGTCGTCGCCGACGTCGCTGGGGCCCGCCTCCAGCACGCACACCGTCACCGAGGGGTCCTCGGAGAGCCGGGCGGCCACGACGTTGCCCGCGGTGCCGCCGCCGACCACGACGTAGTCGAACTCATCGATGCTCATGTGACCTCCAGGTCAGCCGGAATCGGGGCGGAATCACTCGGCCGTCGGAGTGGCGAGGGGAGCGGCCGGGGCGGGGGCGGTGTCCAGGCGGTGCTCGGCGAGCACGCCGGTGCGGTGCCGCTGGACGCACCAGTAGTAGACGAAGCCGCCGCCCGCGATGACCGCGACGAAGAGGACGGCGCCCCAGCGCAGGTACCAGTGGTACGGCGCCGAGGCGTTGTAGACCGAGGCGCGCGGCCAGATCAGGTTCACCGTCATGGCCGCGCCCCACACCACCGCGACGATGTTGACGAGCAGTCCCCAGCGGCCCAGCGAGAACCTGCCCTCGCCCGCGGGCTGCCACCGTCCGCGCAGCCGGGCCACCAGCATCGGCCCGGTGACGCCCAGATAGGCGAGGTAGATCATGACAATGCCGATGCTGGTGACGACGGTGAAGATCTGCGGCTGGCGGATGTTGACCACGAGGATCGCCAGCGCCAGCACACCGATGATCACGGCCGGCAGCACCGGGGTCTGGAAGCGCGGGCTGACCCGGGCCATCAGTGAGGACGCCGGCAGGTTGTTGTCCCGGGCCATCGCGAACGCCAGCCGGATCGCCGCCGTGTGCACGGCCAGCGCGCAGACCGTGACCGCGATCAGCACGCACCACAGCATCGCCTTGCCGGCCGTCGGGCCGAGCACGTCGAGCACGACGTACTGGAGGCCGTCGGTGGACAGCTTGTCGCCCTTGAGGCTGGAGACGCTCATGAGCGCCAGCAACAGGACCAGACCGCCCAGGACGAACGAGGCGACGATCGCCCGGATGATCGCGCGCGGGGCGTTCCGGGACGGGTCGAGGGACTCCTCGCCGAGCGAGGCGGCGGTGTCGAATCCGTACATGACGTACGCCGAGGCCAGCGAGGCCACCAGGAAGGCGCCGAGGTAACCCGTTGAGTAGCCCGATCCCGTGTGGTTCGTCTGCATGACGACTTGAGGACCACGGGTGATGTGGACGGCGAACAGGATGATCAATACAACGGTCGCGATCAACTCGATGAATACACCCGCTGTGTTGATCGTGGCCATCAGCTTGACGCCGAACGCATTGACCAGCGTGGTGAACAGGATCAACACGGCGGCGAGGACGACCGCGTTGGTCGCCACGTCGTACTTGCCCGTGCCGTCCCCCACGAACTGGAACACCGACGAGATCTGCGGCAGCGTCAGCTGGTAGGCCAGCGCGACCGCCGAGATGGACACGATGGACGCGATCAGCATCATCCATCCGGCGAGCCAGCCGAGATGCGGATTGCCGATCTTCTTGGACCAGTTGTAGACCGAGCCGGCCACCGGGTAGCGGGCGGCCAGTTCGGCGAAGCACAGGGCCACCATGAACTGGCCGACGAACACCATCGGCCACGACCACCAGTAGGCCGGACCGCCGCTGCCGTAGCCGAAGTAGAACAGCTGGAAGGTGCCCGTCAGGATCGAGATGTAGCTGATCCCAGCGGCGAAGGTGTGGAAGTTGCCGAGGGTGCGCTTGAGTTCGGGTCTGTAGCCGAACTCGGCGAGTTCGGCGTCGTCCTGGTGGTGGGGGCCTGGCGATTGCTCGGTGGTCGTCATGAGAGGACTCCTCTGGCTGTCAGTCGAACCAGCCCTGCGCTGCCGGCGCCGTGTTGCGCCAGATGTGTTTCGTCTCGCGGTACTCGGCGAGCCCCGCCGGTCCGAGTTCGCGTCCGAACCCGGACTGCTTGTAACCACCCCACTCGGCCTGCGGCACGTACGGGTGGTAGTCGTTGATCCAGACCGTGCCGAGCCGCAGCCGCCCCGCGACCCGCGCGGCCCGCGCCTCGTCGCCGGTCCATACGGCGCCGGCGAGGCCGTAGACGGTGTCGTTGGCGAGCCGGACGGCCTCCTCCTCGGAGCTGAACCGTTCCACCGTCAGCACCGGTCCGAAGGACTCCTCCCGGACGACCGACATGCCGCTCGTACACTCGTCCAGGACGGTCGGCAGGTAGTAGAAGCCCTCGTCGTAGCCGGGACCGGAGGGGCGGGCCCCGCCGCAGCGCAGCACCGCGCCCTCCGTGAGCCCCCGCGCCACGTACGCCTCGACCTTGGCCCGGTGCGCCGCCGAGATCAGCGGTCCGGTCTGCGCCCGCTCGTCGAACGGCCCGCCGAGCCGGATTTCCCCGGCCCGCCGTACCACCTCGTCCACGAACCGGTCGTGCAGCGCGTCCTCGACCAGCAGCCGGGCCCCGGCGGAGCACACCTGGCCCGAGTGCAGGAAGACGGCGGTCAGCGCCATGTCGACCGCCGCCTCGAAGCCGGCGTCCGCGAAGACGATGTTGGGGTTCTTCCCGCCGAGTTCGAGCGCCACCTTCTTCACCGTGCCGGCCGCCGCCGCCATCAGCCGGCGGCCGGTCTGCAGACCGCCGGTGAAGGAGACCAGGTCGACGTCCGGGTGGTCGGCGAGCGGGGCGCCCGCCTCCGGACCGGCGCCCAGCACCAGATTGGCCACACCCGGCGGCAGCCCCGCCTCCGCCAGCAGCCGGACCAGGTGGATCGCGGTGTGCGGGGTCAGTTCACTGGGCTTCAGCACGAAGGTGTTCCCGGCGGCGAGCGCGGGGGCGACCTTCCACGCGGTCTGCAGCAGCGGGTAGTTCCAGGGCGTGATCAGGGCGCAGACGCCGGCCGGCTCGTACACCACCCGGCTGTCCACGTCCGGCCGCCCGGTGTCGATCACCCGGCCCGTCTCGCTCGCCACCAGCCGCCCGAAGTAGCGGAAACAGTTGACGACATCGTCGATGTCGTACGCACTCTCCACCAGCCGCTTGCCCGTGTCCAGGGACTCCGCGCGGGCCAGGGCCTCCTGGTCCCGGGCGAGCAGGTCCGCGACCCGCAGCAGCAGGTCGCCGCGCTCCTCGGCGGGCGTACGCGGCCAGGGGCCGGTGTCGAAGGCGCGCCGGGCTGCCGCGACGGCCTCCACGGTGTCCTTGCCGCCGGCCTCGTCCACGACCCCCACCAGGGAGCCGTCGGCGGGACAGCGGATCTCCCGGGTGCGCTCGTCCAGGGCGCCCCGCCACTCGCCGTCGATGAACAGGTCAGGCATGGGCTTCCCCCAGCCGGTCCAGGAGCCACGTGTGGAAGAGGCCGATGTGGTGCTCGTTCGGGACCAGCACCCCGCCCCGGCGGTACGCGCGCGAGGACATCGCCGGCTGGGTGCGCTCGCACGCCTCGAAGTCCTGGACGTTGACGCGGTGGAACAGCTCCACGGACTTCGACACGTCCGCGCCCGAGGCCACCACCTCCGGTGCGTACAGCCAGTCGCACTCCACCACCGTGCGGTCCTCGGCCAGCGGGAACATGCGGTGCAGGATCACGTGGTCCGGGACGAGGTTGACGAACACGGTCGGCTTGACGGTGATCGCGTAGTAGCGGCGGTCCTGGTCGGCGCTCACCTCCGGCAGCTTGGCGAAGCCCTCGCTGCCGTCCACCGTGAAGCCCTTGATCTCCGTACCGAACTCCGCGCCGTGGCCGACGTAGTACTGGGCGGCGTAGCCGTCGGCGAACTCCGGGAGCACCTCGGTGAGTTCGGGGTGGATCGTCGCGCAGTGGTAGCACTCCATGAAGTTCTCGACGATCAGCTTCCAGTTGGCCCGCACGTCGTAGGTGATGCGCTTGCCCAGGGCCAGCCGCTCGGTGCCGTAGTGCTCGATGGCGGCTGCGTCGCCGAGCCGTTCCACGGCCGCGTCCATCACCGTGTCCTCGAAGGAGGGCGGTTCGTCGGCCAGGCAGACCCAGGCGTAGCCGAGCCACTCGCGCAGCGCCACCTTGATCAACCCGTACTCGACCCGGTCGACATCGGGCATCTTGATCAAGTTGGGTGCGGCGATCAACTTGCCGTCAAGGTCGTACGTCCATGCGTGGTACGGGCACTGGAGGCTGCGCCGCACCTCGCCTGACTCCTCGGTGCACAGCCGCGCCCCGCGGTGCCGGCACACGTTGAGGAAGGCGCGCAGCTCTCCGGTGCGGGTCCGCGTGATGATGACGTTCTCGCGGCCCACCTGGACCGTGCGGAAGGCGCCCGGCTTGTCCAGATCGCCGCTGCGGACGGCGCAGAACCACATCGACTCGAACAGCTTCTCCTGCTCCAGCCGGAAGACCCCCGGGTCGGTGTAGTAGTGGCCCGGAAGGGTCGCGATGAGGCTCGGGGAAACGGGGCTCGGGGAGATCGGGATCGTCGTCACGGGCGGGCTCCTCAGGCGGGCGCGGCGGCGGTGGTGGTCGCCCCGCTCGAGTGCGGTCGAGCGTGCGGGCGGGCGGGGTCGAACAGGCCGATCGGATGCGCGGTGGAACCGGTGAGCGCCAGGTCGGCCAGGATCTCGCCGACGACCGGCACGAACTTGAACCCGTGCCCGGAGAAGCCGCAGGCCACGGTCACCGACCCGGAGTGCGCGGGGTGCCGGGCGATCACGAAGTGCTCGTCCGGGGTGTTGGAGTACATGCAGGTCGCGGCCTTGAGGAAGGTGCCGGGCAGGTCCGGGATGCAGCGGGACATGTGGTCCGCCATGGCCCGGATCTCGTCCTCGTGCACCGTCCGGTCGATGGTCTCCGGAGTCGTCTCCTGCCCCTTGCGGAAGAAGGCGACCTTGGCGCCCAGCTCCGGGCCGTCGATGGCCGGGAAGCCGTAGACCTGCACGCCGGCCGCGTCCTCCCAGATGTAGACCGGGTGGTGCTCCGGCCGGAACGGCTCGGTGCCTCCCTTCGGCTGGAACCAGTACATGACCTGCCGCTCGATGGTGAACGGCACCCCGAGGTCGGAGAGCAGCCGAGGCGCCCAGGCGCCGGGGCAGATCACCAGCTGCCCGGCCGTGTAGGTGTTCTCGGCCGTGTGCACGCGCACTCCGTCCCGGTACGGCTCCCAGCGCTGCACCGGCTCCTCGAAGTGCAGGTCGGCGCCCTGCCGGGTGGCCAGCTGGAGGTGTGCGGCGACCATGTTCTCCGGCCGGACCAGGCCCGCCTTCGCCTCGTACAGGGCGACTTCGCCGTCGTAGGGGTTGAGTGTGGGAAAGCGGCGGCGGATCTCCTTGGCGTCGAGCATCTCGTGGGGCAGGTCCCACTCGGTGGCCGAGCGCAGGGCACCGGAGACGGTCCGCGACCCGGGCGGGCCTACCATCAGGCCACCCGACAGGACCGCGATGTCCCGGCCGGTGGCCCGTTCCAGGTCCTCGTACAGCTCGTAGGCGCGCAGCAGCAGCGGCACGTAGGCCGGGTCCTCGAAGTACGACTGCCGGGTGACGCGTGATCCGCCGTGGCTGGAGCCGCGGTTGTGGACCGGGCCGAACTTCTCCAGGCCCAGGACACGGGCGCCGCGCGCGGACAGGTGGTGGGCGGCGGCGCTGCCCATGCCGCCGAGTCCGATGACGATGACGTCGTAAGACGGTGACACGGGGCGCCTCCTAGCGACGGATGCGGGTCATCTTCGGGTCGAACAGCGGCTCGTCGGCGACGGTCGCCGGGACCTTCTGGCCGAAGTACTCGACGTGCACGCCGGTACCGGCGGAGAGCCCGGCCGGCAGCCAGGCGTACGCGACGCAGCGGCCCAGCGTGTAGCCGTACGACGCGCTGGTCACGTAACCGGCCGGGGCGCCGTCGACATGGACCGGTTCCTTGCCGAGGACCACGGCGGCGGGGTCGTCCAGCAGGAGCGGGGTGAGCCGGCGGGAGGGTTCTCCGGCCCGCTGGAGCGCCGCCCTGCCGACGAAGTCCTCCTTGTCCATGCGGACGGCGAAACCGAGGCCGGCCTCGAACGGGGTGTGCTCGTCGGTCATGTCGGTGCCCCAGGCGCGGTAGCCCTTCTCCAGGCGCAGGGAGTTGAAGGCGGAGCGGCCCGCGGCGACCACGCCCAGCTCCTGTCCGGCCTCCCACAGCGTGTCCCAGAGCCTCAGGCCCAGGTCCGCGGTGGTGTACAGCTCCCAGCCCAGCTCGCCGACGTAGCTCAGCCGCATCGCCGTCACGGGCACGTGTCCGACGTGGGTCTGCTTCGCCCGGAAGTAGCCGAAGCCCTCGTGGGAGAAGTCGTCGGCGGTCAGGGGCTGGACGAGGGCGCGGGCGAGGGGCCCCCAGACCCCGATGCAGCAGGTGCCGGAGGTGATGTCGCGGACCTGCACGCCGTCGGGCGCGTGGCGGAGCAGCCGGTCCAGGTCGGCGGGGGAGTTGGCGCCGATCTGGAAGCGGTCGGGGGCGAGACGGGCGACCGTGAGATCGGAGCGGACGCCCCCGGTCTCGTCGAGGAGCAGGGTGTAGGTGACGGCTCCGGGCTTCTTGCGGAGGTTGTTCGTGGTCATGCGGTCGAGGAAGGCGAGCGCGCCGGGGCCGGTGACCTCCAGGCGGCGCAGCGGGGTCATGTCGTACAGGGCGACCGCCTCGCGGGTGGCCTTCGCCTCGGCGGCGGCGATGGGCGACCAGTAGCGGGCCGACCAGGCGTCGCGCTCGGGGAGGCCGTCGAGGGCGTCCACGAGCGGGGCGTTCGCCTCGTACCAGTGCGGGCGTTCCCAGCCGTTGCCCTCCAGGAAGACGGCGCCGAGCTGCTGCTGGCGGGCGTGGAAGGGGCTGACGCGGAGGGGGCGGGGCTGTTCCATCGGCTGGAGGGGGTGCAGGACGTCGTACACCTCGACGAACTGCTGTGAACCGCGTTCACGGACGTACGACGGTGAACGCTGCGCTTCCTCGAATCGCGTGAGGTCGCACTCGTGCACGTCGACGGCCGGCCTGCCGTCCACCATCCACTCGGCCACCGCCTTCGCCACCCCGGCCGAGTGGGTCACCCAGGCCGCCTCGGCCAGCCAGAAGCCCCGCAGCCGCCGGTCCTCTCCGAGCAGCGGCATACCGTCCGGCGTGAAGGAGAAGACGCCGTTGAACCCGGTCTCGATCTCCGACTCCCGCAGCGCGGGCAGCAGCCGCCGACAGTCCTCCCAGCTCGGTGCCCAGTCCTCGGGGGTGAAGGGGTACGAGGACGGCATCTCCATGTCCCGGGCGCGTGCCTCGTCGTACCCGAGGACCGCGAACGGATCCACCGGCATCGGGCGGTGCGCGTAGGAGCCGATCCCGAGGCGGTCGGTGTGCTCGCGGAAGTACAGGTCACGGTCCTGGAAGCGGAGGATGGGCCGCGTCGCCTCGGCCGTGGCGCCGCTCAGTTCGGGCAGCGGCCGGGTCTTCGTGTACTGGTGCGCGAGGGGTTGCAGCGGTACGTCGATGCCCGCCATGCGGCCGATCACCGGGCCCCAGAAGCCGGCCGCCGAGACGATGTGGTCGGCCGGGAAGGTGCCCCGGTCGGTGACGACGGCGGTGACCCGGCCGTCCTGCTGCTCGATGCCGGTGACCGTGTGCCGGTCCAGGAAGCGGGCGCCGCGCGCGGTGGCGCGGTCCATCTGGGCGCGGGCCGCGAGCAGGGCCCGGGCCAGACCGTCGTCCGGGGTGTGGAAGCCGCCGAGGACCACCGACTCGTCCAGCAGCGGCCAGAGTTCCTTGCACCGGACCGTGCTCACGACCTCGCCGCGGATGCCCCAGGCGGCCGCGTAGCCGGCCCTGCGGTGCAGCTCGGCCAGGCGTTCCGGGGTGGTCGCGAGTTCCAGGCCGCCGACCTGCTGGAAGCAGGAGACGCCGTCGGCTTCGAGGGAGCGGAACTTCTCGACGGTGTACCGGGCGAACTCCGAGAGGGTCTTGGACGGACTGGTCTGGAAGACGAGTCCGGGGGCGTGCGAGGTGGAGCCGCCCGGGGCGGGCAGGGGGCCCTGTTCGAGGACGGTGACGTCCGTCCAGCCGCGGGCGGTCAGTTCGTCGGCCAGGGAGCAGCCGACGATGCCGGCGCCGATGACGACGACGCGGGGCCCCTGGGACCCTTTTTCGGGGGTGCTGGACATGCCCCTCCTTGTGGTGGCGGGGAAGGCAGGTGGCGGGGAACCGCTCAGGCGGTCGGGACGTTCGGCCGCTCGGCGGCGATCGTCGTGTCCGGGCCGTGGCCGGTGTGGACGACGGTGCTGCCCGGCAGGGTCAGCAGCCGTGCGCGGAGGGACGCCTCGATGGCCGGGCGGTCGGAGTAGGAGCGGCCGGTGGCGCCGGGGCCGCCGTGGAAGAGGGTGTCACCGGTGAAGACGGTGTTCAGGAAGGGGGCGTGGAGCGAGCAGCTGCCCCAGGTGTGGCCCGGAGTGTGGATCACCCGGAGTTCGATGCCGGCCACCGTGAGGATCCGGCCGTCCCTCAGCTCGCCGTCGGGCTTGCGGCCGGGGTGGGTGAGCGACCACAGCTCGGTGTCGTCGGGGTGCAGGAGTACGGGCGCGCCGGTCAGGTCGGAGAGCGCGGGCGCCGCGTCGATGTGGTCGTCGTGCGCGTGGGTGCAGACGACGGCGGTGACCCGGCGGCCGGCGGTGGCCCGGTGGATCGCCTCGGCGTCGTGGGCGGCGTCGACCACCAGCACCTCCGCGTCGTCACCGATCAGCCAGACGTTGTTGTCGACGTCGAAGGTCTCTCCGTCGAGGGTGAACGTGCCCGAGGTGACGACGCGTTCGACGCGCACCGCCCCGTGGACGCTCACAGGACCACCACCGAGCGCAGTACCTCACCGCGGTGCATCTTGCCGAACGCCTCCTCCACCTGGTCCAGGGCGATCGTCTCGGACACGAACGCGTTGAGGTCGAGCAGGCCGTAGAGGTACTGGTCGATCAGGAACGGGAAGTCCCGGCTCGGCAGACAGTCGCCGTACCAGGAGGACTTGATGGCGCCGCCGCGCGAGAAGACGTCGATCAGCGGGAGTTCCACCTTCATCTCCGGGGCGGGGACGCCGACCTGGACCAGCAGCCCCGCGTGGTCGCGCATGTGGAAGGCCTGCAGGAAGGTTTCGGGGCGGCCCACCGCGTCGATCGCGATGTCCACGCCGTGGCCGTCGGTCAGCTCCCGGACCGCCTCGACGGGGTCGGTGCCCCGCGAGTTGACGGTGTGCGTGGCACCGAACTTCTCCGCCTGGTCCAGTTTCCGGTCGTCGATGTCGACGGCGATCACCTTCATGGCGCCGTTCAGACAGGCGCCCGCGATGGCCGCGTTGCCGACGCCGCCGCAGCCGATGACGGCGACCGAGTCGCCCCGGCCGACGTTGCCCGTGTTGACCGCCGCGCCGTAGCCCGCCATCACCCCGCAGCCGATGAGACCGGCCGCCTCGGGCCGGGCGGCGGGGTCGATCCTGACCGCCTGGCCCGCCGCCACCAGCGTCTTCTCGGCGAACGCGCCGATGCCGAGCGCGTTGCTGAGCGGGGTGCCGTCCAGCAGCGTCATGGGCTGGGTGGCGTTGCGGGAGTCGAAGCAGTACCAGGGCCGGCCGCGGCGGCAGGAACGGCAGCTGCCGCACGGCGCCCGCCAGGCCAGGACGACGTAGTCGCCGGGCTTGAGATCGGTGACCCCCGGACCGACCGCCTCGACGGTGCCGGCCGCCTCGTGGCCGAGCAGGAACGGGAAGTCGTCGGTGATCGCGCCCTCCCGGTAGTGGAGATCCGTGTGGCACACCCCGCAGGCCTGCACGTCGACGAGCACCTCACCGGGCCCCGGATCGGGGACGACGATCGTCCGCACCTCCACGGGTGCGCCCTTCTTCACAGCGACTACGGCACGGACCTCGTGTGGCACGACAAGCTCCTCTGCTGTTGCGCATTGCACGATGGGTTGCGCGATGGGGAACATATTGAGAACGGCGTCACGGGGCCGTCAAGGGGTGCGCGTTAACCCTTGGCAAAAGGAATCTGCGGGGCGAAACCTCTCGGACACACGACGGCGCGGGACCGGGAAGTCCCGGTCCCGCGCCCTTGGTCGCGGTGTGCGGTTGCCGTGTCCCCTGCCGGATCACGGGTGCGCGGGAGGCCGGCCTGATCCGCCCGGCCCGGGCGCTCGGTCTCGGTCAGAAGCCGTACCCCATCCGCCGGGACAGTTCGGCACCCGCGGCGACCGTGCGTTTGGCCACCTCCGGGAGGCGGTCCGCGTTGAGCCGGTACACCGGTCCGGAGACGCTGATCGCCGCGATCACCTTGCCGTCGTGCGCGCGCACCGGTGCCGCGACGGCCGCGAGCCCCAGCTCCAGCTCCTCGATCGTGACGCCGTAGCCCTGCCCGACCACGGCCTCCAGCTCGGCGCGCAGCATCGCCGCGCCGGTGATCGTACGGTCCGTGAACCGCGGCAGCGGCCGTGCCAGCAGGCCCTCGCGCAGGGTCGGCGGCAGGTGCGCGAGCAGCACCTTGCCGCTGGAGGTGGCGTGCAGCGGGGTGCGTCTGCCCAGCCAGTTCTGCGCGGTCACGGACGCGGTGCCGCGGGCCTGCATGATGTTGACCGCCGCGTCGTCGTCGAGCACGGCGATGTTGACCGTCTCGCCCAGCTCGTCGGCGACCTCCCGGCAGACCGGGACGCCCTCCTGGGAGATGTCGAGACGCACTGCCGCCGCCCCCGCCAGACGCAGTACGCCGGCCCCCAGGTAGTACTTCCCGCGGTCCTTGGCCTGGGCCACCAGGCCGCGGTTCTCTAGGACGCCGAGCAGCCGGAACGCCGTGGACTTGTGCACGTCCAGCTCCTCGGCGATCTCGGTGACGCCCGCCTCGCCGTGCCGGGCGAGGATCTCCAGCACGCTCACGGCGCGGTCCACCGACTGCACCGCGCCGGCCGCGCCGCGGCCGCTCTGCCTCTCCGGGGCCCCTGGGTTCTCCGTGGTCTCCTCGCTGCGGTCAGACTGCTTCTGCGTGCGGGTCATGGCTCAACTCTCACCACCTGTCGGCCCGGTTCGGGCCGCATCTGCGGGAAGCCCTTGACGCGACGGTCGTCCCGCCCGGATTCTGTTGCGCATAGCGCTAGATCGTGCGCCATGCGAAACATCATGTTACCGAAGCGTCCGGATCCCGGAAGGGTGCCGGACCACCCGGACCGATGACGGTCCACCACTCCCTTGCCGCATCGCCGGGCCGGACCGACGTGGGTCCGGGCTCCCGGCAGCACCCTGACGCCTGCATCGAGCAGGTCCCGGACCGAGTGTCCCGGACCGAGAGGGGGGCCCGTGATTCCCGTCTGCCGCCTCGAAGACCTCCCCGCGGGGGAATCCGTCCGCATCGCGACCACGCCACCGATCGCCGTGTTCCGCACCGAGGACGGCGAGCTGTACGCCATCGACGACACCTGCACCCACCAGGACGCCTCCCTCTCCGAGGGCTGGCTGGAGGGATGCCTGGTCGAGTGCCCGCTGCACGCGGCCTCCTTCGACCTGCGCACCGGCGAACCGACCTGCCTGCCGGCCCGCCGCCCCGTGCGCACCCACCGGGTCACCGTGGAGGACGGCGTCGTCCACGTCCACCTCGGCGCCGAGGAGGGTACGGCCGCATGACCACCGCCGGCCGGCTTCACCCCGCCGCGGCCGTCCGCAGCCGCCCGCCCGCCGCGGCACCGGCTCGCCCCCACCGCCCCGCGACCGACGCCAGGAGCACTGCCGTATGAGGACCGTGACCATCGTCGGCGCCTCCCTCGCCGGGCTCCACGCCGCCCGGGAACTGCGCGCCCAGGGCTTCGACGGACGACTGGTGATCGTCGGCGAGGAACCCCACCACCCCTATGACCGCCCTCCTCTCTCCAAGGACTTCCTCACCGGCCGCGCGGACGAGAGCCGGCTGGCCCTCACCGACGCCGACGAGACCGCCGGACTCGACGCCGAGTGGCTGCTCGGAGTCCGCGCCCGCGGGCTCGACACCCGTGGCCGCACGGTCGTCCTCGACGACGGCCGTACGGTCTCCACCGACGGCGTCGTCATCGCCACCGGTGCCGCCGCCCGCCGGCTGCCCGGCGACAGCCCCGCCGGCATCCACACCCTGCGCACCCTGGACGACGCCCGCGCCCTGCGCGCCGACCTCAGCCGGGGGCCCCGCCGGGTCGTCGTCATCGGCGGCGGCTTCATCGGCGCCGAGACCGCCTCCTCGTGTGCCCGTCTCGGCCACGAGGTCACGGTGGTCGAGGCCGCCCCGCTGCCGCTCGTGCCCCAACTCGGCGCCCCGATGGCCGCGGTGTGCGCCGCGCTGCATCGCCGCGGCGGCGTGGAACTGGTCACCGGAACCGGCGTGGCCGGGCTCCGGGGCACCACCGCGGTCACCGGGGTCGATCTCACCGACGGTCGCGCCCTGCCCGCCGACCTCGTGATCGTCGGCATCGGCGCCGTCCCCAACACCGCCTGGCTGGCGGGTTCGACCCTCGCTCTGCACGACGGCGTCCTGTGCGACGACGGCTGCGTGACCGCCCTGCCCCAGGTGGTCGCGGTCGGAGACGTCGCCCGGGTCGGCGGCGCCCGGACCGAACACTGGACCTCGGCCACCGAGCAGCCCCGCGTCGCGGTGACGAACCTGCTCGCCGGCCACACCCGCACGACCGCCCGCCCGCTGCCGTACTTCTGGTCCGACCAGTACGACTCCCGGATCCAGTTCGCGGGCCGGTACCGCGAGGGTGACACCGTCCAGGTCACCGAGGGCGAGATCACCGACGACGGCGCGCCCGGTGAGTCCGGCTTCCTCGCCCGCTACGAACGTGACGGCCGCACCGTCGCCGTGCTCGGAGTGGACCGGCCCCGCGCCTTCATGCGGGCCCGGCGCGAACTCCAGCGGGCGGAGGGCGAGCGGGGCGAGCGGGCTGCGGCGCCGGCCGCGCTGTGACGGGCCGCCGCGGCCGACCCCCGTGACCACCGTGGCCGCCCCGGCCGAGTGCCGGCTGGGTCCCGGCTGAGCCGGCCGCGGAAGCGCGGATCCCGATGGCTTGGGCCCCGGCAGTCTGGTCCTGGCCGTGCTTGGGCCCCGGCAGTCTGGTCCTGGCCGTGTGAGTTCCGATGGCTTGGGTCCTGGCCGTCTGTGTCCCGGTGACCTGGGTCTGGCGGTCTGTGTCCCGCGGGCCTGGGTCCCGGCAGTCTGGCTCTGCGGTCTGTGTCCCGCGGACCTCGCCCCCGAACAGTCCGGCTCCTGGCCCCTCTGTGCCCGGACGTCCCGGCAGCCTGGATTCCTCGCGATCCGGATCCCTACGGCCTGGGCGGGCGTCCCGGCGGTCCGAGCGCCGTCCGCCGGGGCCGTGCCGCGGCAGTTGTCCGCCGGGTCAGGAGTGCGACAGCTGTCCGGCGCCGCCCCTGCGGCGTATCCGCTCCTGTTCCCGCAGGCGGGCCCGCTCCTCGTACCGGCGGGCCCGCCGCTCCCGCCGCAGGGCCCGGGCCGTGCTGCTCGGCTCCGAGACCACGCCGTACCGCTGGCTCCAGACCTGGCGGGTCACCCACACGTCGACCACGGCCCAGGTGGCCGCCACCGTGCTCGCCACACTGCTGATCACCATGGGGAACGCCAGCCACGACCCGGCCAGCGTGCACAGGAACGCGACCATCGCCTGAATCAGCGTCACCGCTATGACGAGGAGCGCCCGCACCGCCGCCGTACGCACCGGATCGGGCATCGGATGCCGTCGCGCGGGCTCCTCCACCCACAACGGCCGGTACCCCTGCCGCTGTTCGTCCCTGACGGACACCCCCGCCCGCTCGGGCACCGGGACGTCGTGATCCGGCGCCTTCCGGCCCCGCCCCGCATGCGAGCGTTCCGCCACGCTCTCCTCGGGCGCCTTGCGCCGCTCCGCCGTGCCCATCACCGTGTCACTCCCCACCGCCAGCAGACCGCTCGCCCCCGGCATCCGAAGACCCCGACTCCCCAGTGGCTGCCCGGCTTGCGCAGTTTTACGCCGCCGGGGTGCGGGATACGGCTCCTGTGGCCCATTCCGCCCCCATTTCCCATAGAGAAGGACGCACGAGAACCGGCAAAGATTCCCAACCGACGAAAATTTCCAGCCAACCGATGTCTGTGAGGGCGCCCTCGGGCCGGGGGAGGGTCTCCGTATCGCGGTGGCAATCTCCCGCAATGCCCGGACAACTCGCCATGTCTCGCCGCCGGAACGGAAGTTCATCCTCCGGACATGTCTTCGAGTTAACTGTGGGGCGGTAGTAGGCTCGCGCCGTTTGTAGACGGACACGAGCACCCCCGGCCGGCGGGGGTCGAGCTGGGGGAGGCCATGCGCTTTCGCGGGAAGTCGATCCGCCGGAAGATCGTGGCGCTGCTTCTCGTGCCGCTGGTGTCCCTGACCGCTGTCTGGGGCTTCGCCACAGTGCTCACGGGGCGCGAGGTCGCCCGGCTGTTCCGCGTGACCGACGTGGTCCAGGACATCGGCTACCCCGCCGAGGATACCGCCCGCGTCCTGCAGCAGGAGCGCCGGCAGACCCTCGTCTACCTCGCCGACCCGCGGGCCTCCGAGGCCCTCTCGGCACTCCACCGCACGCGCACCGCCACCGACCGGGCGGTCACCACCTTCCGCGCGAACGCGAAGGACGACGACATCCGGTCGGGCATGGACGGGGACGACAACGACCACGTGACCGCCGTGCTGGACGCCCTCGACGGTCTCGACTCCCTGCGCCGCGGCGTCGAGCAGGGCACCGTCACCCGCGCCCAGGCGTTCGACCAGTACAACCACCTCGTCGACCCCTGCTTCGCGCTCCTTGCGGCCCTCGACGGCATCGACGACGTCGAGGTCGACAAGCAGGCCCGCGGCCTGGTCAACATCACCCGCGCCCGCGAGCTGCTCTCCCGTGAGGACGCGCTGCTCGGCTCCTCCCTCGTCGTCGGCCGCCTCACCCGCGAGGAGACCCGCGAGATCTCCGACCTCGTCGCCCAGCGCACCCTGCTGTACGACATCAGCCTGCCCCTGCTGCCCGCAGCGGAGCGCGAACGCTACGACCGCTTCTGGAAGAACGCCACCACGGCCCCGCTGCGGGTGGCCGAACGCTCCGTCGTCTCATGGGAGTCGGGCACCCCCCGCGGTGTCACCGCACAGAGCTGGGACTCCGCCGCGGCGTCCGTCCTGAAGGAGCTGGGCACCCTGGACGACCAGGTGGGCGACCGCTTCCAGGACCGCGTGCGTCCCATCGCCGTCGAGGTCATCGCGGAGGCGGCCGTCGCGGGGGTCCTCGGTCTGGTCGCGCTGCTGCTCTCCGTCGTGCTCTCCATCCGGGTCGGCCGCGCTCTCATCCGCGACCTGCGCCAGCTGCGCCTGGAGGCGCACGAGGCGTCCGGTGTCCGGCTGCCGAGCGTGATGCGCCGGCTGTCCGCGGGAGAACAGGTGGACGTCGAGACCGAGGTGCCGCGCCTGGAGTACGACAAGAACGAGATCGGCGAGGTCGGGCAGGCCCTCAACACCCTCCAGCGCGCCGCGGTCGAGGCCGCCGTCAAGCAGGCCGAGCTGCGGGCCGGCGTCTCCGAGGTCTTCGTCAACCTCGCCCGCCGCAGCCAGGTGCTGCTGCACAAGCAGCTGACGTTGCTGGACAGCATGGAGCGCCGGACCGAGGACACCGACGAACTCGCCGACCTGTTCCGCCTGGACCACCTCACCACCCGCATGCGCCGGCACGCCGAGGGTCTGGTGATCCTCTCCGGCGCCGCCCCCTCCCGGCAGTGGCGCCGGCCCGTGCAGCTGATGGACGTCGTCCGTGCCGCCGTCGCCGAGGTGGAGGACTACGAGCGCATCGAGGTCCGGCGTCTGCCGCGGGTCGCGGTCACCGGGCCCGCCGTCGCCGACCTCACCCATCTCGTGGCCGAACTCCTGGAGAACGCCACCGTCTTCTCGCCGCCGCACACCGCCGTCCAGGTCCTCGGCGAGCGCGTCGCCAACGGCTTCACCCTGGAGATCCACGACCGGGGTCTCGGCATGACGGCCGAAGCGCTCCTGGACGCCAATCTGCGCCTCGCCGAAACCCCCGAGTTCGAACTCTCCGACACCGACCGGCTCGGCCTGTTCGTGGTCAGCCGCCTCGCCCAGCGCCAGAACGTCCGGGTCTCCCTCCAGCCGTCGCCGTACGGCGGCACCACCGCGGTGGTGTTCATCCCCGACGCGCTGCTGACCGACGACGTCCCGGACACCAACGGCATCGGCTTCCGGCTCGACCGGGACCGCCCGGCGAAGGGGATCGAGGCCGCGGGCCGTGCCGGCGGGCGGTCCCAGGCCCCGCTGCAGCTGCCGGGCCTGCCCACCTCCCTGCTGGACGGCCCTGTCGAACTGGAGGCACCCGTCGATCTCGACGCTCTGGACGACTTCCCCGGCGCCCTCCCGGACGAGGACAGCGAGCGCGGCGGCCTGTTCCGCCCCCGCCGGCCCCACGCGGAGGACCACGAGCAGGAGGCCACCGGGTCGGCCGACCGGCTGCCGCGCGACGAGACCGGTGACCGCGGACCCGTACCCCTGCCACGGCGGCAGCCCCCCAAGCTGGTCAGCTCGCACGGCAAGCCCGTCAGCGACCAGCGCTCCCGCCGCGAGGAACCGGACCCCGGGCCCTCCGCTGGACCGCGCCGCTCCGAGACGGGCGCACTGGCCCCGCTGCCCGCCCGCCGCCGGGGGAGCGCCTCCCGGCGGCGCACCGGAGTCACCGACCGGGCCGAGGACCGCACCGCGCCCCCGGCCGAGGGTGCCGACGCGACGCCCGGAACCCCGGCACTGCCCCGGCGCACCCGACCCGGGGGACCCGGCACCGCCGGCCCGGCGGACACGGCACCGCCCCGCGGCGGCACCACCGCACCCACCGGTGACGCGGCCCCCGCACCGGGCGCCGGTCCGCTGCCCCGGCGGGTACGCCAGGCGAACCTGGCTCCCCAGCTCAAGCAGGACACCGACCGGCGCGCCGGACGGGGAGAGCCGCCCGCCGACCGTGATGCCGAGGAGGTCCGCAGCCGGATGGCCTCGCTCCAGCGCGGCTGGCAGCGCGGCCGCGAGGAGAACGCCGAGGGCGACGGGGCCCGCAACGGCACAGCACAAGGAACGACTAAGGGGGACGGTCGATGACCGCACCGAAGGCGACCGGCCACACGGCGACGAACAACGGCGAGCTGAACTGGCTCCTGGACGACCTGGTCGACCGGGTCGCCAGCATCCGCAAGGCCGTCATCCTGTCCGGCGACGGACTGCCGACGGGGGCGTCCAAGGACCTGACCAGGGAGGACAGCGAGCATCTGGCCGCCGTGGCGTCCGGCTTCCACAGCCTCGCCAAGGGCGTGGGCCGCCATTTCGAGGCGGGCAGCGTCCGGCAGACGGTGGTCGAACTGGACGACGCCTTCCTCTTCGTCACCGCCGCCGGGGACGGCAGCTG
Organism: Streptomyces cyanogenus; assembly: GCF_017526105.1. Lineage (NCBI taxonomy): Bacteria > Bacillati > Actinomycetota > Actinomycetes > Kitasatosporales > Streptomycetaceae > Streptomyces > Streptomyces cyanogenus. Next base: position 1,751,731 of record NZ_CP071839.1, on the reverse strand, counting down.
CCTCGCCGTCCTCTCGGACGCCGACTCCGACGTCGGACAGGTCGCCTACGAGATGACGCTCCTGGTCAAGCGGGTCGGCGTGCATCTGGGCACCGCCCCGCGCACCGATCTGCCCGCAGGCGGGTAGTGGGATGACATGAGCGCAGACGGTCAGACAAGAAACCACTGGTTCGACGACGAAGCCGGGCCGGTCGTCCGTCCGTACGCCATGACGCGCGGCCGCACCACGAGTGCGGGGCAGCACCGCCTCGATCTGATCGCGGTGGTGGTCACGGAGCCTGGCACCGACGACCCGGAATCGGACCCGACACTGTCCCCCGAACACGTGGAGATCGTCGGCCTCTGCCGGGACGCACCGCAGTCGGTCGCCGAACTCGCCGCGGAGCTCGACCTGCCGATCGGCGTGGTCCGCGTCCTCATCGGCGACCTGGTGCACGCGGAACTCGTCCATGTGACCCGCCCGGTCCCGCCGGCCGAGCTCCCGGACGAGAGTATTCTGCGCGACGTGATCAACGGCCTCCGGGCGCTGTGACCGGCGCGGAAGCGGGGTAGCGACGTGACTGGCTGGCAGTTCTGGGTCGACCGAGGCGGCACCTTCACCGACATCGTCGCGCGTCGCCCGGACGGCCGGCTGCTCACGCACAAAGTGCTGTCCGACACTCCCACCCGCGCGGGCTCCCGGACTGGCCCGAGCGGGGGGACCCCTGTCGCGGACGCCGCCGTCGCGGGCGTACGCGAGCTCCTCGGCGCCTCCCGGGAACCCGTCGAGGCCGTCCGCATGGGCACCACGGTCGCCACCAACGCCCTGCTGGAACGCAAGGGCGAGCGCACCCTCCTCGTCGTCACCCGCGGCTTCCGCGACGCCCTGCGCATCGCCTACCAGAACCGCCCCCGCATCTTCGCCCGCCGCATCGAGCTCCCCGAGCTGCTCCACGAGCGGGTCGTGGAGGTGGACGAACGCGTCGCCGCCGACGGCACCGTCCTGCGCGCCCCCGACCTGGACGCCCTGGCCGGCCCGCTCCAGGAGGCCTACGACGACGGGATCCGCGCGATCGCCGTCGTCTGCCTGCACAGCCACCTCCACCCCGCCCACGAACGCGCCGTCGGCGAGCTCGCCGCCCGTATCGGCTTCCCGCAGATCTCGCTGTCCAGCGAGGTCAGCCCGCTGATGAAGCTCGTCCCGCGCGGTGACACCGCCGTCGTGGACGCCTACCTCTCGCCCGTGCTGCGCCGCTACGTGCGGCACATCGCCGACGAACTTCGTGGCGTACGGCTGATGTTCATGCAGTCCAACGGCGGGCTGACGGAGGCCGGGCAGTTCCGCGGCAAGGACGCCATCCTCTCCGGACCGGCCGGCGGCATCGTCGGCATGGCCCGCATGTCCCAGCGCGCCGGCTTCGACCGCGTCATCGGCTTCGACATGGGCGGCACCTCCACCGACGTCTCGCACTTCGCCGGCGCGTACGAACGGGTCTTCACCACACAGATCGCGGGCGTCCGGCTGCGCGCCCCCATGCTGGACATCCACACCGTCGCCGCCGGCGGTGGCTCCGTCCTGCACTTCGACGGCTCCCGCTACCGCGTCGGCCCCGACTCCGCAGGCGCCGACCCCGGCCCGGCCTGCTACCGCGCCGACGGCCCGCTCACCGTCACCGACGCCAACGTGATGCTCGGCCGAATCCAACCCGCCCACTTCCCCGCCGTGTTCGGGCCCGGCGGCGACCAGCCGCTGGACTCCGCCCTCGTCCGTGACCGGTTCACCGCCCTCGCGCGCGAGATCCACGAACGCACCGGCGACGACCGCACCCCGGAGCAGGTGGCGGAGGGCTACCTGCAGATCGCCGTCGCCAACATCGGCAACGCCGTGAAGCGGATCTCGGTCCAGAAGGGCCACGACATCACCCGCTACGCCCTGACCACCTTCGGCGGCGCGGGCGGCCAGCACGCGTGCGGGGTCGCCGACTCGCTCGGGATCCGCACCGTGCTCGTACCCCCCATGGCCGGGCTGCTCTCCGCGCTCGGCATCGGTCTCGCCGACACCACGGCCATGCGTGAACGGTCCGTCGAGGCGCCCCTTGAAGCCGCCGCCATGCCCGGCATCCGCAAGACGGCGGACGACCTGGAGACCGCCGCCCGCGCCGAACTCGTCGCCGAGGACGTGCCGGAGGACCGCATCCAGGTCACCCGCCGTGCCCAGCTGCGCTACGACGGCACCGACACCACTCTCACCGTCGAGCTGGGCGAGCCCGACGCCATGAGGCAGGCCTTCGAAGAACGTCATCGCGCCACGTACTCCTTCACGCTCGACCGACCCGTCGTCGTGGAAGCCCTCTCCGTCGAAGCCACCGGCATCACCGCACCCCCCGATCTCTCCGCCCTCGCCCCGTACGAGGGCCGTCCCGGTGCGCCCGGCACCGTCCGCCTCCACACCGGCGGCGCCTGGCGCGACGTACCCCTCCACCGCCGGGAGGCCCTTCCTCCCGGCGAGACCGTCACCGGCCCCGCGATCATCACCGAGGCCGGCGCGACGACCGTCGTCGACGACGGCTGGCGGGCCGCCGCGACCGATGACGGGCATCTGCTCATGGAACGCACGGCGGTTACGCAGAGTTCCGATCTCGGCACGGAAACCGATCCGGTCCTCCTTGAGGTCTTCAACAACCTCTTCATGTCCATCGCCGAGCAGATGGGCGCACGCCTGGAGTCCACGGCCCAGTCCGTGAACATCAAGGAGCGGCTGGACTTCTCCTGCGCCCTGTTCGACCCGGACGGGAACCTGGTGGCCAACGCCCCCCACATCCCCGTCCACCTGGGCTCCATGGGCACCAGCGTGAAGGAGGTCATCCGCCGTCGCGGCTCCGCCATGCGACCCGGCGACACCTACGCCGTCAACGACCCGTACCACGGCGGCACGCATCTGCCGGACGTCACCGTGATCACCCCCGTCTTCGACACCGACCGGGCCACGGACACGGAGAGTGAACCGCGGATCCTCTTCCACGTCGCCTCACGCGGTCACCACGCCGAGATCGGCGGCATCGCCCCCGGCTCCATGCCCGCCCACAGCCGCACCATCGAGGAGGAGGGCGTCCTCTTCGACAACTGGCTCCTCGCCGAGAACGGCCGCTTCCGCGAGGAGGAGACCCGTCGGCTGCTCACCGAGGCGCCGTACCCGTCCCGCAACCCGCGCACCAACCTCGCCGACCTGCGCGCCCAGATCGCCGCCAACCAGAAGGGCGTCGACGAGCTCCGCCGCATGATCGAGGACTTCGGCCTCGACGTCGTCCAGGCCTACATGCGGCACGTCCAGGACAACGCCGAGGAGGCCGTGCGCCGCGTCATCGACGCCCTGGACGACGGTGAGTACGCCTACGAGACCGACTCCGGTGCCGTCATCCGGGTCCGCGTCGCTGTCGACCGCACCGAGCGCCGGGCGACCATCGACTTCACCGGCACCTCCGCGCAGCTCGCCACCAACTTCAACGCGCCCCTGGCAGTGGTCGACGCGGCGGTCCTGTACGTCTTCCGCACGCTGGTCGCCGACGACATCCCGCTCAACGACGGGTGCCTGCGCCCCCTGGACATCATCGTGCCGGACGGCTCCATGCTCGCTCCCGAGCCGCCCGCCGCCGTCGTCGCGGGCAACGTGGAGACCTCGCAGGCCATCACCGGCGCGCTCTACGCGGCGCTCGGCGTCCAGGCCGAGGGCTCGGGCACCATGAACAACGTCACCTTCGGCAACGACCGGCACCAGTACTACGAGACCGTCGCCTCCGGATCCGGCGCAGGGGACGGTTTCCCCGGTGCCGACGTGGTCCAGACCCACATGACCAACTCCCGGCTCACCGACCCGGAAGTCCTGGAATGGCGGCTTCCGGTCCGGCTCGAGGAGTTCGCCGTCCGGCGGGGCAGCGGCGGCGCCGGACGGTGGCGCGGCGGTGACGGAGCCGTCCGCCGCATCCGGTTCCTCGAACCGATGACCGTCTCCACGCTCTCCCAGCACCGCCGCGTACCCCCGTACGGCATGGCCGGCGGCGCCCCCGGAGCGCTCGGCGCCAACCGGGTGGAACGAGCCGACGGCACGGTCACCGACCTCGGCGCAAGCGGCTCGGCCGACGTCGGTCCCGGCGACGTACTCGTCATCGAAACCCCCGGTGGCGGCGGCTACGGCCGACCGTCGCCCGAACCCCATCAAGCAGGAGAAGAGATCGATGATCTTCGGGCGTTCTGAGCGCGGCAAGCCTCCGGTCGAGCCCGTCACGCTCAAGATCCTGGTGGCCGGCGGCTTCGGCGTGGGCAAGACGACCCTCGTCGGCGCGGTCAGCGAGATCAGGCCGCTGCGCACCGAGGAACTGCTCACCGAGGCCGGGCGTCCGGTCGACGACACCAGCGGTGTGGAGGCCAAGCACACCACCACGGTCGCCATGGACTTCGGCCGTATCACCCTGCGCGAGGACCTGGTGCTCTACCTCTTCGGCACGCCCGGGCAGGAACGGTTCTGGTTCATGTGGGACGAGCTGTCCGAGGGCGCGCTCGGTGCCGTCGTCCTCGCCGACACCCGCCGCCTGGAGGACTGCTTCGCCGCCGTCGACTACTTCGAACGGCGTTCCATCCCCTTCGTCGTCGGTGTCAACTGCTTCGAGGGAGCCGCCCGTTACCCGGCCGAGTCCGTCCGCCAGGCCCTCGACCTGGACGATGACGTGCCCGTCCTGCTGTGTGACGCCCGTGACCGGGAGTCGGTCAAGGAGGTGCTCATCGGAGTCGTCCGGCACGCCATGGAGTACGCGGCCGACCGCCGCCAGACTGTGCCCGGCTGACCGGCAGGTACGGCCCGTACCCCCGCCGACCGGGGTACGGGCCGTGGTCCTGTGCGGAGCACGCACGCGCGTGGGCGCCGGCTCCTACGCCTCCGGGCCCCCGTCCTCGGCCAGCCAGCCGAAGCTCTTCTCCACGGCCCTGCGCCAGTTGCGGTACTCGCGGTCGCGGACCGGCGCCTCCATCGCGGGCGTCCACTCGGCGTCCTTCTGCCAGTGCGACTTCAGCTCGTCCAGGTCGTTCCACACCCCGGTGGCCAGCCCGGCCGCGTAGGCGGCGCCCAGACAGGTCGTCTCCGACACCCGCGGCCGGATCACCGGCACGCCTAGGACATCCGCCTGGTGCTGCATGAGCAGGTTGTTCTTCGTCATGCCGCCGTCCACCTTCAAGGTGGTGATCCGCACCCCCGAGTCCTGGTACATCGCGTCCACGACCTCGCGGGTCTGCCAGCTCGTCGCCTCCAGCACCGCGCGCGCGAGGTGGGCCTTCGTGACGTACCGGGTGAGGCCGGTGACGACCCCGCGCGCGTCGGAGCGCCAGTACGGCGCGAAAAGGCCGGAGAACGCCGGCACGATGTAGGCGCCGCCGTTGTCGTCGACGCTCGCCGCCAGCGTCTCGATCTCGTCGGCGCTCCGGATGATCCCGAGCTGATCTCGGAACCACTGGACCAGCGCGCCCGTTATCGCTATGGACCCCTCCAGGCAGTACACCGGCGCCTCCCCGCCGATCTTGTAGCCCATCGTCGTCAGCAGCCCGCTCTTGGACGGCACCGGCCGGTTGCCGGTGTTCAGGAGCAGGAAACTGCCGGTGCCGTAGGTGTTCTTCGCGGTGCCGACGTCATAGCAGGCCTGCCCGAACACGGCGGCCTGCTGGTCGCCCAGCGCGGAGGCCACGGGCACCCCGGACAGCTGTCCGACCGCGGTGCCGTACACCTCGGCGGAGGACCGGATCTCGGGGAGCACGGCCTCGGGCACGTTCATCGCGGAGAGGATGGAGGCGTCCCACTGGAGGGTGTCCAGGTTCATCAGCATCGTGCGGCCGGCGTTGGTGACGTCGGTGACGTGCCGGCCGCCGTCGGTGCCGCCCGTGAGGTTCCAGATCAGCCAGGAGTCGATGGTTCCGAACGCGATCTCACCGCGTTCGGCCCGCTGCCGCAGACCGGGCACGTGGTCCAGCAGCCAGGCCGCCTTGGGCCCGGAGAAGTAGCTGGCCAGCGGCAGCCCGGTCCGTTCGCGGAAGCGGTCCTGGCCGTCCGTGCCGCCCAGTTCGGCACACAGCGCCGCCGTCCGGGTGTCCTGCCAGACGATGGCGTTGTGCACGGGCTTGCCCGTGGCGCGGTCCCACAGGACCGTGGTCTCCCGTTGGTTGGTGATGCCCAGGGCGCTCAGCTGGTCGGCGCGCAGCCCGGCCTTGGCCAGCGCCCCGGCCACCACGGCCTGCACCTTGGACCAGATCTCGGTGGCGTCGTGCTCCACCCAGCCCGGCTTGGGAAAGATCTGCCGGTGCTCGCGCTGGTCGACGGCGACGATCGCGCCGCTGTGGTCGAAGACGATGCAGCGGCTGGAGGTGGTGCCCTGGTCGATGGCGGCGACATACGTGCCGGCGGTGTCCGTCATGGCTGCCCCTGGGTCGCTGGGTCGGATCGCTGGTCGGAGGACCGTGCGGGAATCGGAAGTCGGGCAATCAGAAGGCGGCGTTGTAGACCAGGCCGGCCAGTGCTCCGCCGACGAGCGGGCCGACGACCGGGATCCAGGCATAACCCCAGTCGGAGCTGCCCTTGTTGGGGATCGGCAGGAAGGTGTGCACGAGGCGTGGGCCGAGGTCGCGGGCCGGATTGATGGCGTAGCCGGTGGGGCCGCCGAGGGAGAGGCCGATGCCGACGACTAGCAAGGAGACGATCAGCACGGTGGTGCCGGATTCGCCGAGCCCCTTCGTGAGCCCGAAGGCGAGGACCGGCAGGACGAGCGCGACGGTCGCGATGATCTCCGTGACGAGATTGGCGACCGGGTTCCGGATCTCCGGGATGGTGGAGAAGACACCGAGCGTCGGCACGGGTTCGCCGGCGGTGCCGTCGGTGGTGCCTTCCGTGCGGACGTTGGCCTGGAACTGGGCGAGGTACACCAGATACGCCAGTACGGCGCCGAGCATCGCGCCGACGATCTGCCCGAGCAGATACACCCAGACCTTGCCCCACCTGCCGGTGTCCACGGCGATGCCGATGGTGACCGCCGGATTGAGGTGACCGCCGGAGAGGGGAGCGGCGGTGTACGCGCCGGCTAGCACGCCGAAGCCCCAGCCGAACGCGATCACGACCCAGCCCGAGGCCCTTGCCTTGGAGTACCGGAGGGTGACGGCGGCGCAGACGCCGGCGCCGAACAGGATCAGAATCGCGGTGCCGATGACCTCGCCGACGAATATGTCTCCGTTGCTCATGGCGGCTCCCTTGGCGCCGGTACGGGGCGGTCGGCCCCGGCCCTGTCGTACAGGACGGTTCCCTTGGCGACTTCAGCCGAAGGCAGGGAGGGCCCCGCGCCCCGCCCGGCTTCCGTGACGAGCGTGCCGTGGCAGCCGGATCGCCCTGGGCGGCCGGGCCGTGGAGCAGGACAGACCTCTACCGCAGTGCCTGATAGCACCGAGAATGTACGGCGATGTCGGCTGACACCCGGAAGTGTTCACCGGCGTCCCGGGGGCGTCAAGGTTGCCTGCGGTGACGGTGACACCCACCTTTCCCTCGGCCGTGCGTCACGGATCCGGCGCAACGGACGTATACGAAAGAGCTGTTCACCACCCTGGCTCGGCGGCTGCGTATCCGGCCTGCGCCGGGGCCTCACCCAGGCCACCGCGCCGGACCTCGTGACCCGGTGACCCGGCGCGCCCCAGCACCCAGCTCGCGCCGTCGAGCGCCTTGGCGGCCTTCTTCAGCGGAGCGAGATGGGCGGCGGCCTGGTGGTGGTCTCCCACGCTGCCGGGGCCGCAGACGACGGTCGCCAGGGAGAGGGTGACCGGCCGCCCGCCCGCCGCCCAGGGGACGTCCAGCACGGCGGCCACCAGCGGATCGAGCGCCTCCTCGTCGGCCAGCACCAGGAAGTCGTCACCGCCGATGTGCCCCACGCGCGCGTGCCCGGCGACCGCCTGCTGGAGGGCGCGGCCCACCGCGCGGATCAGCTCGTCGCCCGCGGCGAACCCGGCACCGTCGTTGACCTGCTTGAAGTGATCGATGTCCAGCCAGCTGAGCGCGAACGCCCGCCCGTCGGAGATCCGCCGGTCCACCTCGTCCACGATCGCGTCCGAACCGGGCAGCCGGGTCAGCGGGTTGAGCCCGGCGGCCTCCTCGACCCGGCTCTCGGCCAGCGCCCGCACGAGATCCGCCAGGCGTACGACCCCCACGCACCGGCCGTGTGCGTCGACCACCGCCACGTCGTCGGAGGTCCGGTCCCGGCCCCCGACCGCCACCACGTCCAGCACCTCCCAGGCGGTCGCGTCGACGCCGACCGTGCGGGGCGCGTCGCCCAGTTTGAAGGCCGGCCGGTCGGCGTACAGGGCGTGTCCGTAGCGGCCCGACATCGACAGCAGGAAGCGCGAGCGGTGCACCGACCGGACGGGCCGGCCGGACGGGTCCACCAGCAGGACCCCCGAGACGTCCGGCGAACCGGTCAGCAGCGCCCGTACCTGCCCTGCCGGGGCGGTGAGCGGCAGTAGGGCGGCGGGTCGCACGAACTCCCGCACCGACGGCCCGGAACGGGGAGCGGCGGTGGCATCCGGAGCCGGCGGCGGAACGTAGACGTCCGCTGCGGGGATCCGGGCGGGGGGCGCGAACAGCTCGCCCTGACCCAGCTGCGCGCCGGCCGACATGGCCCCCGCACACTGGAGTTCCGTCTCCACGCCCTCCACCGCGACCAGGGCACCCAGTTCCTCGCACAGCGTCCGCATCGCCCGTACCGCGGCCGGCCGGGCCAGCAGGGAGGCGTCGAGCTTGACCAGGTCGGGGGAGAGGTCGGTGAGCAGCCTGAGCGGTACGTCGCCGTCGCCGACGCCGTCCGCGCTGATCCGGAAGCCCTGCTCGCGCAGCGAGGCCACCGCCTCCAGGAGGGCCCGCTGGGGCACGTGCGTGTAGGGCGGCACGATGTCGAGCGTCACCTCCCAGGTCAGGCGTCCCGCCGCGCGGACGGCGTCGTGCAGCGGTGTCAGACCGCCGAGGTCGGCGAGCGTGGCCGCGAACACGTTCAGGTGCAGCGGTAGCAGCGTCTCCTTGCGGGCCGCCGCGCGGAGCGCCAGCACGGCCAGCCGGGCGTCCAGTTCGGGATCCCGGCGGGCCTGGGCCAGGACGTCGCCGGTCTCCGGGCGGGCGAGTGTCTCCAGTGCGGCGACCGCGCCCGTCCTCAGGTTGACCACTGGCTGGAAGGCGAAGCGGAGAGTATCCGTCCAGGAGTGCACGGGAGCATGATGGCGCTGTCCGGGCACCCCCAGGCGCAGTTCATGAGACGTTCACGCAGGATTCCGAGGTGATCACTCAGCGTGTAGGTCCCACATCTCCCTCCTGACGCAGGAGTCTCCGGCCCGGCTCCGCTCACCGCACGGCGACCACCGAGGAACCGTGCCCGAACAGCCCTTGGTTGGCGGTGATGCCCACCCGCGCCCCGGCGACCTGACGGTCGCCCGCCACGCCTCTCAACTGCCAGGTCAACTCGCACACCTGGGCGATGGCCTGGGCCGGGACCGCCTCGCCGAAGGAGGCCAGCCCGCCGCTGGTGTTCACGGGTATCCGGCCGCCCGGGGCGGTCGCGCCCTCCCGCAGCAGCTTCGCGCCCTCGCCCTCGCCGCACAGTCCCAGATCCTCGTACCACTGCAGTTCGAGTGCGGTGGACAGGTCGTACACCTCGGCCACGGACAGGTCCTCGGGGCCGATGCCCGCTTCCTCGTAGGCGGCTCCGGCGATGGACGCCCGGAAGGTCCGCGCCGGCGGCGCCGCCGCGACCGCGGAGTCCGTGGCGATGTCCGGCAGGTCCGGCACCGTGTTCGGGAAGCGGGGGGTCACCGTGGACACCGCCCGGATCCGCACCGGCCGGGCGACACCGTGCCGGTGTGCGAAGTCCACGCTGGACAGCACCAGGGCGGCCCCGCCGTCGGAGGTGGCGCAGATGTCCAGCAACCGCAGTGGGTCCGCGACCACGGCGGAGGCGGCCACTTCCTCGGCGGTGACCCGCTTGCGGTACCGGGCGTACGGGTTGAGCACCCCGAGGGCGGCGTTCTTCACCTTGACCAGCGCGAAGTCCTCCAGTGTGTCCCCGTGCACCGCCATCCGCCGCCGCGCGTACAGCCCGAAGTACGCCGGATTCGTCGCCCCGAGCAGGCGGAACCGCAGCCAGTCCGGATCGTCGGGGCGGTCCCCGCCCGCGGGCCGGAAGAATCCCTTGGGCGCTGCGTCCGCACCCACCACGAGGACGACGTCCGCCAGGCCGGCGAGGATCTGGGCCCGCGCCGCGGCAACGGCCTGGGCCCCGGACGCGCACGCCGCGTACACGCTGGTCACCGTGGCTCCCTGCCAGCCGAGGGCCTTGGCGAACGTGGCTCCGGCGACGTGTCCCGGATATCCGCCGCGCACGGTGTCCGCACCCACGACCGATCGGACGTCCCGCCAGTCGAGGCCGGCGTCCATGAGTGCCGCGCGGGCCGCCGCCGTCCCGTACTCCACGAAGCCACGGCCCCACTTGCCCCATGGGTGCATGCCCGCACCGAGCACCGCCACGTCCTTCGTCACGCCGCCACCCCCGTCGGCCGCCAGTGCCAGATCGTCCAGGTCGTCCCCGTGTCCTCGTCCTCGTGGAGCACACCGGGGACGACCTCCACCTCCATGCCCACCGTCAGATCGGCGACGGTGACCCCGGGAGCCGCCTGCCCCAGCACCACGATCCGCTCGGCCTCCAGCTCCACCGCGATCAACGCGTACGGCTCCCACGGAAGTTCCGGATCGCTCACATAGGGTGACGGCGGACGGTACCGGCTGTCGGTGTACGACCAGATGCGTCCCTTTCGCGACAAGGGAATCTCCTTCAGGGGCCCGCCCGCGCAGTGCGGGTTGCGGCAGTGGACGTCCTCGCGCGGGAAGAAGACCGAGGCGCAGGCCGTACAGCGGGTGCCCAGGAGCCGGAAACCGTCACCCTCACCGGTGAACCAGCCGGTGATCGCCGGCTTGCGTGTGTACGACAACGGCCCTCTCCTCAGCGTAATCTGACGAATCGTCAGAAGTCTGCCACGGGCAACCGGAAATAGACAGGGCGTATCTGTGAACCGAACGGGCCCGGACGGCGTCGTGGTACAGGGAGGGCGGCCGGGGCCGACGGGGGTGATTCCGGCCGCCCCTTCCTGATCCGTTCGCTTCCTTACGGGTCACTTCCGGAACACGTCCCTCCCGCGATCGGATACAGTCCGCGCGTGTCCGAAACTCAGCACCCAACTGCCAATTCCGCGCCGGACTCCCACTGTTCGAGCTGCGGGGCGTCCTTTGGAGAGGGCGTTTGCGGATGGCCGCGCACCTGTCCGTCCTGCGGGACCGTCGCCTACCGCAACCCGCTGCCGGTCGCGGTCGCGCTCCAGCCCGTGTACGACACCAAGGGCACGGCCCTGGTCGTCATCACCCGTACCGTCGCCCCCGCGCGCGGAGGCACGGCCCTGCCCGGCGGTTACATCGACGACCGCGAGGACTGGAAGCAGGCCGTCGTACGCGAGCTCAAGGAAGAGACCGGCATCGACGCAGCCGCCCGCGAGGTACGGCTCGTGGACGCCATGAGCTCACCCGACGGACACCTGCTGCTGTTCGGACTGCTGCCGGAACGCCCGGCCGACGGACTGCCGCCCTCCGGTCCCACGGACGAGACCGAGGGCTGGCAGCTGCTGCGCCGGCCCGAGGAGCTCGCCTTCCCGCTGCACACGGTGGCCGTCAAGGCGTGGTTCGAGGGCCGCTACGTATGAGCCGGGCGGTTCAGCTGAGCCCACGCACGCGCACCGGGTAGGGCGGCTCCGCCACACCGTCCTCCCGGTGCCGGGTGACCACCACCCGGCCGCCCTGCCGGCGGGCGACGTAGCGTTCGATCTCCGGTTCGTCCCAGCCGTCTCCGGCGTCCGGCACGACCAGACCGCCACCGGTGCGCCCGCGCGCGGGCGCCCACACCTCCAGCTCCAGCCTGCCGTCGGTGCCCCGCACGGGGATCACGGCTCCCGCGCGCGCGAGCACCGGTATCCGGGACAGCGAGGCGTCCAGGACGACCTGGGCCGGTCCCTCGTGAACCTCCTCCGTCACCGTGTCGTACCAGCGACCCCGCGGCAGTCGCACCGTGCGCCGCCTGGCACCGGGATCCAGGACCGGGGCCACCAGAAGCCCGTCGCCCAGCAGAAACGTGTCCTCGCAGTCGCGCAGAGCCCGGTCCTCAGGCGCCCCCCACCACAGCGGCCGGACATAGGGCGCGCCGGTCCGCCGGGCCAGATGCGCCAGCGTCAGGAAGTACGGCAGCAGCCGCCGGCGTTCGAGCAGCGCCACGCGCGCGTGCTCCAGCACCTCGTCACCGAACTCCCACGGCTCCCTGCGCCCCGCCTGCAGACCCGCATGGGTGCGGAACAGTGGCAGATACGCGCCCAGCTGGAACCACCGAAGGTACAGCTCCGGCGACGGACTGCCGTCGAAACCGCCCACATCCGGACCCGAGTACGGCACCCCGCACAGTCCGAGCCCCAGCACCAGCGACAGCGACGCCCGCAGCCCCGGCCAGCCCGTCGCCACGTCCCCCGACCACGTGCCCCCGTACCGCTGCAACCCGGCCCAGCCCGAGCGTGAGAACAGGAAGGGCCGCTCCCGGGGTGCCAGCTCGCGCAGCCCCTCGTAGGCTGCCCGGGCCATGCACAGCGCGTACACGTTGTGCGCTTCCCGGTGGTCGCCGCCGCGCCCCTCCAGGGCGTGCCGTGCCGAACGCGGGAGCGTCGACTCACCGAAGGCGCTGAAGGACGTCGGTTCGTTCATGTCGTGCCAGAACCCCGCGAAGCCCTGCCCCAGCCGCTCCTCGTACAGCCCGCCCCACCACTCACGCACGCGCGCGTGCGTGAAATCCGGGAACACCGAATCGCCGGCCCATGCGACACCCTCCACCGTGCGGCCCCGCCCGTCCCGCACGAAGGCGTCCACGGCCGCACCGCTCTCGTAGACGGGGTTGCCCGGTTCCGCCCGCACCGCCGGGTCGACGATCGACACCAGCCGGATCCCGTCCCGGCGCAGCTCCTCGGCCAGCACCGGCAGCTTGGGGAAACGCTCCTGGTCGACCGTGAACACCCGGTGCTCGTCGTAGTGATCGATATCGAGGTGCACGGCGTCCAGCGGCAGCCCTCGCTCCTGGTAGCCCGCGACGATCCGGCGCAGCTCCTGCTCGCTGCCGAAGCCCCACCGCGCGTGATGATGGCCCAGCGCCCACGCGGGCGGCAGCGCGGGCGGCCCGGTCAGCGCGGCCCACGTCAGCAGCACGCGCGCGGGAGTGCCCACCATCACCCAGCAGCGCAGCGGACCACCGGCCATCCGCACCTCGCAGCTCCCCGCCCGGTCGTGCCCGGACCCGGCACCCTCCTCGCCCTCGCGCAGGACGACCGTGCCGTCCCAGGTGGTGTCGTGGAACACCAGATGCGTGCCGGCGTCCGCCACCACCAGCTGCACCGGCATCGTCAGGTACAGCGGATCCTCGCCGGGCCCGAACGCACGGCCGGGATCGGTGTTCCAGAGCCGGTACGCGCCGTCCCGCAGCCGGGGACCGGACGCCCGCCCGCCCAGACCGAAGAACCGGGCGTCCGCCGCCACCTCCGACCGCTGCATCCACCGTGCCGCACCTCCGCCGACCGGCTCCCACCAGCGCGGCGGCAGATCCCGCCGCAGCGTCACCCCGCCCGGCGTGCACACCTGCACCGCCCCGTGCCGCGACACGACGACCGTCACGCGCTCGGCCACCACCCGCCAGCCGCCGTCCTTGTCCGGCTCCAGCACCGCCCGCGGATCCGGTTCGGGACCACTCCCCGCGAGCGCGTACGAGGGCTGCGGACCCGCCCCGTCCCACCCCCAGAAGACCGCGCCGTTCGCCGCCACGACGACCCGCAGCTCGGAGCGGCTGAACCGGATCAGACCCCCGCCCGGCCCCGGCTCCACGCCCTGCACCTGCCCCGGCACCCGAGCCCGCTCGGGTCCCCGCCGCGGCAGCCCGGCGGCGTCGATACGCTTCCTGCGCCACGCCGCCCGCACGGTACGCAACCCCCGAGCCGCCCGCCCCGCACCGACCACACTCACCGAACGCACCAGGTCACGACCGTCCATGCTGCTCACCCTGCCACTGAGCGCCCCACGCGCGCGTGTCGTTCAACTGCCGTTCACCCGTGCCCGGGCCACATCTTCACCAGAGGGACTATGTGGGGCGCACCCTGGTGTAGAAGTCGATCACATGGCATCGTCCCTGTCAGCCGCGTCACGCGCACACCCCAGCCCGTGCGCGGACCGACGCACACGACGCGCACAGTCCGGGAGCCGCCCCAATGTCGACCGCGAACCCCCAGCCGCTCTGGCAGCCCGATCCCCAGCAGATCGCCCAGGCCCGCATCACCCGGTTCCAGGCATGGGCCGCCGAACACCACGGCGCCCCGGCCGAGGGCGGGTATCCGGCACTGCACCGGTGGTCCGTCGACCGGCTGGAGACCTTCTGGGCAGCCGTCACCGAATGGTTCGACGTACGGTTCTCGACCCCCTGCACGCGCGTGCTCGGCGACCGCGCCATGCCCGGCGCCCAGTGGTTCCCCGGAGCCACCCTCAACTACGCCGAACACGCCCTGCGCGCCGCGGCGGACCGCGCGGACGAACCCGCTCTCCTCCACGTGGACGAGACGCACGAACCGCGCCCGGTGACCTGGACCGAACTGCGCCGCCAGGTGGGCTCCCTCTCCGCGGAACTCCGCGCCCTCGGCGTACGCCCCGGCGACCGCGTCAGCGGCTACCTCCCCAACATCCCCCAGGCCGTCGTCGCCCTCCTCGCCACGGCCGCCGTCGGCGCCGTCTGGACCTCGTGCGCCCCCGACTTCGGCGCCCGCAGCGTCCTCGACCGCTTCCAGCAGGTCGAACCCGTCGTCCTGTTCACCGTCGACGGCTACCGCTACGGCGGCAAGGAGCACGACCGCCGCGAGACGGTCGCCGAGCTGCGCCGTGAGCTGCCCACCGTGCGCGCCGTCGTCCACATCCCGCTGCTGGGCACCGAGGCACCCGACGGCGCCCTGGAGTGGTCGGCGCTGACGGCAGGGGACGCCGAGCCGGTCTTCGAGCAGGTCCCGTTCGACCACCCGCTGTGGGTGCTGTACTCCTCCGGCACGACCGGCCTGCCGAAGGCCATCGTCCAGTCACAGGGCGGCATCCTGGTCGAACACCTCAAGCAGCTCGGCCTGCACTGCGACCTCGGCCCCGAGGACCGGTTCTTCTGGTACACCTCGACCGGCTGGATGATGTGGAACTTCCTCGTCTCCGGTCTGCTCACGGGCACCACGATCGTCCTGTACGACGGCAGCCCCGGCTACCCGGACACCGGCGCCCAGTGGCGGGTCGCCGAGCGCACCGGAGCCACCCTCTACGGCACCTCCGCCGCCTACGTGATGGCCTGTCGCAAGGCCGGCGTCCACCCCGCCCGCGACCATGACCTGTCGGCGGTGAAGTGCGTCGCCACCACCGGCTCCCCGCTGCCGCCCGACGGCTTCCGCTGGCTGCACGACGAGGTCCGCGACGACCTGTGGATCGCCTCCGTCAGCGGCGGCACGGACGTCTGCTCCTGCTTCGCCGGCGCCGTACCCACCCTGCCGGTGTACACCGGCGAACTCCAGGCACCCGGCCTCGGCACCGACCTGCAGTCCTGGGACCCGAGCGGCAAGCCCCTCGTCGACGAGGTCGGCGAGCTCGTCGTCACCAACCCCATGCCGTCGATGCCGATCCACTTCTGGAACGACCCCGACGGCCGCCGCTACCACGACAGCTACTTCGACACCTATCCCGGCGTCTGGCGCCACGGCGACTGGATCACCGTCACCTCACGCGGCACGGTCGTCATCCACGGGCGCTCCGACTCCACCCTCAACCGGCAGGGCGTCCGCATGGGCTCGGCCGACATCTACGAGGTCGTCGAGCGCCTGCCCGAGATCAAGGAATCCCTCGTCATCGGCATCGAACAGCCCGACGGAGGCTACTGGATGCCGCTGTTCGTCCACCTCGCGCCGGGCGCCGTACTGGACGAGGCCCTCCTGAACCGCGTCAAGCAGGCCATCCGCGAACAGCTCTCGCCGCGCCACATCCCCGACGAGATCATCGAGGTGCCCGGCATCCCGCACACCCTCACCGGCAAGCGCATCGAGGTCCCGGTCAAACGCCTGCTGCAGGGCACCCCTCTGGAAAAGGCCGTCAATCCCGGTTCCATCGACAACCTCGCCCTGCTCGGCTTCTACGAGGAACTCGCCCGCAAACGCGCCTGAAACAAGCGGATCATCACCCTCCGTATCCGCCCCCGAGTCGTTACAAACACGGTGACCTGCGCCGATACCCCCGCCACCGGGTCCACGACCACCGGCGGCACTGCCGTTGTCAGTGCCGCCGGTTACGGTGAGTGAGCACTGATCGACCGCGCATTGGGGGAATCATGGCGCACACCGACCACCAGACCCTGCGACGCGTCCTGCGCCGCGAGATCGCCGGCACCATCGGCGTACTCACCGACGACCACGACTTCCGCGCCATGCGGCGCTACCGCAGCTTCACCTTCGACGACCACACGACCTACCTCCGGCAACTGGAAGCCGTGCTCAAGGCCCGGGCCGCCCAGGGCACCCACACCACACTCGCCCTGTTCGACCCCGAGGACTACGCCGCCTACTGCGCGGACACCGGCCTCGACCCCGACGCCCCGGCCAGCCGCAGCAGGTTCACGGCGGAACTCGCGGCCACCGGCCCCAGCATCCCCTACGACGGCCGCCCGCTCGCCGTCCTCCTGCCCGCTCTCATCGACGAAGCCGTCCGCCAGGCCACCTGGGAGTACGCCACCACGCTCCTGACGCGCCTCGGCCCCTGCCCGACCTGCGGCGAGGACATCGGCAGGGCGGCCTTCACCCGTGCCTCCGAACTCCTGGTCCGCATCCTCGACACCGCACCACCCGGCGACCGCCACCTCGTCTGCACCGTCTCCGGTCCACCGGACACCCTCGTCTCCGTCCTGCACGGCGACCAGGATCCCCACGGCGCGACCCGCCTGGACGAGGCCGAGGCCCTGGAATTCACCAGCGTCCTCGCCCTCGGCCTCGCGACCCGCAGCCCCGGCGGACTCGTCATGCGCACCAGCGCGACCGGCACGGCCGACCGCGTCTACGGATGGCGACTGCGCGGCGGCGCCCTCGAACCGCTGACGGCGTCCGAAGTGTTCGACGCCTACTGCACCGACGTCGAAACCGGCGACCTCATCCCACCCGAGTCCGGCGTCGACTACCGCGAGCCCCCCGCCCTCGGAGAGGAGAGCACGGCACCGGACCACCGCCACTGAAGGCCGGGCCGGGCACGAACGCCAGGGGCGTCCCGCCCGAAGGCAGGACGCCCCTGAACCCGGCACCCAAGGCGCCGTCACGGCCTACTCGCCCGACAGCACCGCCTGAGCCGCGCTGCGCGCCTCCTCGGCGCTGTCCGCCGCACGCGCCGCGGCCGCCGCCCGCTCGCACTGCGCCAGCGTGTACTTCGCCAGCGTGGCGCGCACGTACGGAATCGACGCCGAACCCATGGACAGGGAGGTGACGCCCAGACCGGTCAGCACACAGGCCAGCAACGGATCGGACGCGGCCTCGCCGCACACCCCGCAGCTCTTGCCCTCGGCCTTGGCCGCCTCGGCGGACAGCGCGACCAGGTCCAGCAGAGCCGGCTGCCACGGGTCCTGCAGACGCGACACCGCACCCACCTGCCGGTCGGCCGCGAACGTGTACTGCGCGAGGTCGTTGGTCCCCAGCGACAGGAACTCCACCTCCTGCAGGATGGAACGCGCCCGCAGCGCGGCCGACGGGATCTCGACCATCGCACCGAACTTGGCCTGCAGCCCCGCCTCCCGGCAGGCGTCCGCGAAGGCCTTGGCGTCCTTGCGGTCCGCCACCATGGGCGCCATGACCTCAAGGTAGACGGGCAGCCCCTCGGCGGCCTTCGCCAGCGCCGTCAGCTGGGTGCGCAGTACCTCGGGGTGGTCGAGCAGCGTCCGCAGCCCCCGCACGCCCAGCGCGGGGTTCGGCTCGTCGGCCGGCGTCAGGAAGTCCAGCGGCTTGTCCGCGCCCGCGTCCAGCACGCGGACGACCACACGGCCCTCGGGGAACGCCTCCAGCACCTGCCGGTAGGCCTCCACCTGCTTCTCCTCGGAAGGAGCGTTCTTGCTGTCGTCCAGGAAGAGGAACTCGGTACGGAACAGCCCGACACCCTCGGCCCCGGCCTCCACGGCCGCCGGCACGTCCGCAGGCCCGCCCACGTTGGCCAGCAGCGGCACCTTGTGCCCGTCCGCGGTCACACCGGGGCCCGTCGAAGCGGCCAGCGCGGCCTTGCGCTCGGCAGCCGCGGCCTCCAGCTCCGCCTTCTTCTCCTCGGCCGGGTTCACGAACACATCGCCGGTACTGCCGTCGACAGCGATCACCGTGCCCTCGGCCAGCTCACCGGCCCCCGGCAGGGCCACCACGGCGGGCACGCCCAGCGCCCGCGCCAGGATGGCGCTGTGACTGGTCGGGCCGCCCTCCTCGGTCACGAAACCGAGGACCAGAGACGGGTCCAGCAGCGCCGTGTCGGCCGGAGCCAGGTCCCGGGCCACGAGCACATAGGGCTGGTCGCTGTCCGGCACACCCGGCATCGGGACGCCCAGCAGCCGGGCGACGATACGATTCCGCACGTCGTCGAGGTCGGCCACGCGCCCGGCGAGGTACTCCCCGGCACCGGCCAGCAACTCCCGGTACGCCGCGAAGGCGTCGTACACGGCACGCTCGGCCGTGCTGCCGACGGCGATCCGCCGGTCCACGTCCGCCATCAGCTCCGGGTCCTGGGCCATCATGGCCTGCGCCTCCAGCACGGCCTGGGCCTCGCCCCCCGCCAGGTTGCCGCGCGCCATCAGGTCGGCGGCCACGGCATCCACAGCCTGGCGGGCACGCCCCTGCTCCCGCTCCGCGTCCTCGGCGGGGATCTGCTTCGCCGGCGGCTCCAGCACCGCCGTACCCATGTGCCGAACCTCGCCGATCGCCACGCCATGGCTCACGCCGACGCCTCGCAGCGTTGTCTCCATCTCACCGTCTCCGATAGTGCGGCGGGTCCCGCCGCCGCGATGGTTGTCCTGTTCGCCGCCTTACGACGGCACTGTTGTCA